>CAYURX010000008.1:0-35683 GCA_964447245.1 uncultured Coprococcus sp.
TTCAGGAAATCAATGTTCTGGTACATGGCATCCGCTGTTCCTCTGTACCATGAGCTGTTGTCCAGGGTCATCGTCGGTGTCAGAACAAAAAGTCCGCCCTGCTTTCTGCCGAAATCCCACCACTTTGAGGAATTTAAATGCTGGTTCAGAGAACGTGCATTAAACTGTGTACAGACAGCCACCTTCTGTACGTGCGAATTTGACATATTACTTAAAGCAAAATCGATACTTCTGTAACTTCCAGCCATCGGCATAGCCGCAACGGCTCTCTTTTTAGCCAGTATGCCCATCCTGCTGCTGTTTCCGCCTGCTAAAACAATACCAATCGCTCTCATTACACTTCACCTGCCTTAATAATAACCTGTCCGCTGGCCAGAAGACCGTCCGGATAATCTTCCGCTGTCGTCTCGCCGACGATCGCTGTATTCTTGCCGATCTGCACATGATCCGGCACCACTGAGTTCTCAGATATTGTCACCAAATCAAAGGCATAAACCTTTGGATTATAAACATTCGGCGCATACTCACCGACACCAAGCTGACATCCGGCGCCGATCTTCACGGATTCGGCAATGATCGCCTTATCAACAACTGTGCCCGCACCGATGACGGATCCCTGCATAATAATAGAATTGCGGATAATGGCGCCTTCTTCTACCACGACACCGGCACCAATGATGCTGTTTTTCACTTCACCGTATATCTCCGCGCCCTCACCGATAATACATCTGTCAACACTGGCCTTCTCACCGAAATACTGCGGCTTGATAATATCATTATTCGTATAAACCTTCCAGAACTCCTCATAGAGATTGAACTCAGGGATAATGTCGATCAGCTCCATATTGGCCTCCCAATAAGAACCCAATGTGCCGACATCCTTCCAGTAACCGTTAAACTCATAGGCATAACAATTGTGTGTCTTCTGATGTACATATGGGATCACATGCATACCAAAATCACAACCCGGCTGGTCTTTCAGTGTGATCAGGGCTTCTCTTAAAACCTTCCAGTTGAAAATATAGATGCCCATGGAAGCAAGATTGCTGCTTGGCTTCGGCGGCTTCTCCTCGAAATCCTTGATATTGCCGTTGTCATCCGCGATCACCACGCCAAAACGACTGGCTTCTTCCCATGGTACAGGCATGCAGGCGATCGTAATATCCGCGCCCTTGGCCTTATGGTAATCCAACATCACTTCATAGTCCATTTTATAAATATGGTCCCCACCCAGAATCAATACATAGTCAGGATTATAATTCTCTATGTATTCAAGGTTCTGGAAGATCGCATTGGCCGTACCCGAATACCAGTCAGAACTTTCACTCTTTTCATATGGAGGCAGTAAGGTCACACCACCATGATTACGGTCCAGATCCCACGGGATACCGATACCGATATGTGTATTTAATCGTAAATGGCGATACTGCGTCAAAACACCTACAGTATCCACGCCGGAATTAATACAGTTGCTCAACGGAAAATCGATAATACGATATTTCCCGCCAAACGCAACTGCAGGTTTCGCAACATTCGCTGTCAAAACACCCAGTCTGCTTCCCTGCCCGCCGGCAAGGAGCATGGCTATCATTTCTTTCTTAATCACGCTATCACCTCTGTTGTTATTTGCGCTGTCGTTCAGTCATACACAGCACTGTGCAGGCATAACCAAACCACACCATTTGTGAGTTCATTATAACACCAATCGGGCCAAAAGTGAACAGTATTTACGATTTTTTTTCAAGATTCAGGCAAAATATAGTCAAAGTTCATATGTTACATTTTACTGTATGCAATATTCATCGACAAAAATCACCAATAATTGCCATCGTTTTTTGTATACAATTAATAAACTCTGTTTTCATATTTTTCATTTGATTTTTCAGTAAATGCGGTTATAATAGCAGTAGAAAACAAATACAGATAGGATAGGAAGGATTTTGATGTATCAAATCAATTTTAATAAACCAGTAAAAATTCATTTTATGGGTATCGGCGGTATCAGCATGAGCGGTCTGGCTGAAATTCTTCACGCCAAGGGATTTACCGTTGTGGGCTCCGATGCACGCAAATCGGCCATCACAGAACAGCTTGAGAAACAGGGGATCCGTGTTGTTTATGGCCAGAAGGCCGAAAATATCACGCCGGATATTGATGTCGTTGTTTATACGGCCGCTATTCATCCGGACAATCCTGAGTTTATTGCCGCAAAAGACGCCAATCTGCCAATGATGGACCGCGCCGAACTCCTCGGACAGATCATGACCAACTATGCCAATGCCATTGCCGTTTCCGGCACCCATGGCAAGACAACGACAACTTCCATGCTCTCCCATATCCTGCTGGCTGCTGATACGGACCCGACCATCAGTGTCGGCGGAATATTGAAGGCCATTCACGGCAATATCCGTGTCGGCCATTCACAGAACTTTATTACGGAGGCCTGCGAATACACCAATAGCTTTCTGAAGTTTAACCCAAACATCGAACTTATTCTTAATATAGAAGAAGATCATATGGATTTTTTCAAGGATATCAATGATATTCGTCATTCCTTCAGAAAATTCGCGGAAAAACCGGATGCAAACGGCGTTCTTGTCATTAATGGTGAAATTGATGATCTGGCAGAAATCACCGGCCAGCTTCCATGCAAGGTCATTACCTATGGTTTACGGCCCGGATTCAATTATACCGCGGCCAACATTACATTCGACGAATTTGCCAAAGGGCAGTTTGACCTTGTCATTGACGGACAGGTGTCCGGCCATATCCAATTGAATGTTACGGGACTCCACAATGTATCCAATGCTCTGGCTGCCATCGCCGCCGCTATGGAATTACATATCCCGATGGAGATTATCAAATCCGGTCTTCTGGCCTTCGAAGGCACGGACCGCCGCTTTGAGTACAAAGGACAGTTTGACGGCATCACCGTTATTGACGACTACGCCCATCATCCGACAGAGATCGCCGCAACTCTGAATGCTGCGAAAAAATATCCGCACAAGCAGATCTGGTGCATTTTCCAGCCCCATACCTACACAAGGACCAGGGCGTTTCTCCATGAATTTGCCGATGCGCTGTCGCTGGCTGACAAAATCGTTCTGGCTGACATTTATGCGGCCCGTGAACAGGATCCGGGTGACATCCATGCAACAGATATCCAGAAACTGCTCATTGCAGCCGGTAAAGACGCTTATTATTTTCCTACTTTTAAGGAAATTGAAGCCTATGTATCCGGTCAGTGCCGGACCGGCGACCTGCTGATCACCATGGGTGCCGGCGATATCGTCTCCGTTGGCGAAAATCTGTTAAAAAAATAAAAAAATTTTTATCCACAACCTGAAAGGCCCATATTTACAGGCTTTAATAGTAGTTATCCACATTATCCACCGATTTATCAACAAAATACTTTGATAAATCCGGTGGATATTTATGTTGACATAATGCAATTCCTGTTTTTCCTTGCTTTTTCCCCTGAAACCCCAATATTTCCAGTTTTTTCAACATTTTCCGCTCACCGTTCATTTGGGCTGTCCACTACTTATCCACTTTATCCACATTATCCACTACAATTATATCCACCTTTTCTGTTCCAACTGCCGGTATTCTCAAATTTTACAATTTGTGTTATACTCAGAGAAACAGGTTGTCAGCTAACATTTCGGCAGATTTTATCATGGAGGTGGGCGTATGCCGAAGACAATTACTTTAACAGCCGGATCACATCCGGATACGACTGTCATACCGAATATATTTTTTGACGCTTATCTTCCCAGCGCCAACGGCGAATTTCTCAAGATCTATCTGTATCTTCTGCGCTGGCTGCCGGACCCAGGCCATACACTGTCCCTTAGCCAGATCGCGGATACATTTTTCATGACTGAGAACGATGTGGCGCGCGCATTCAAATACTGGGAGAACGAAGGACTGATCTCGCTGTCCCGTGATGAGGACGGCGATATCACAGCCATCTGCCTGAATGATCCCTCATCACAAGGGCCGTCCGTGCCTGCAGATCAACCGTCCGCTGACCGGACAAACCTTCCGGCTGACCCTGTGGCCGCAGTCCCGGCCGCCGCTGATACCAGCCGCCCGAAGACCTATACCGTTGAAGAATTGCAGCGGTTTAACGATGATGACAAGGGGAAACAGTTAATATTCATCATCCAGCAATATCTTGGTCATCCGCTCAGTGCAACGGATCTGAATACGATCTACTATTTTTATGATACTCTGGGATTTTCAACAGATCTGATTGAATATCTCTTTGAATACTGTGTATCCAACGGCCATACCCACATGCGGTATATTGAAAAAGTCGCCCTGTCATGGGCTTCCCGGCATATCGAAACCGTTGACGAGGCCCGCACCCAAAGCGAAGCCTACCAGCGTTCCTGCTTTGCCGTACTAAAAGCCTTTGGTCTCGGCAACAGAATGCCAACATCGGGAGAGGTGGCGTACATCCGCAAGTGGACACATACTTACGGCTTCAGTCTGGAACTGATTCTTGAAGCCTGCCGCCGCACCATGATGGCCGTACATACACCGAGTTTTGAATACACAGACAAGATCCTGAGCAACTGGAAAGCGCAGAATGCCTATACAATGACGGAAGTCCTTGCCGCAGACAAGGCTCACAGTCAGAACAAAACCGCGGCCGCTCCAAAGGCGCCTGCCAGGGCCCCACGCCCGTCCAACAACAAGTTTCACAATTTTAAACAGCGCAGCTACGATTATGAAGCCCTTGAGAAAAAGCTTATTCAGAAAATTCAGACCGCTTCCGGTGATGCGCAGTAAGTATCCGTCAGGAGGGACTTTATGAGTCTAAAAAATTCACAATATCAGGCTATTATGCGCCAATATGATCTGACACAGCTTAAGCACCGTCATCTTCTGGATCTGCGCCGTCAGGAGATCATCGAGAAGATTCCGGCCTATGGACAGCTCGAAACAGATATTACGGGCATCTATGCGTCCCGTGCCAGAGCTGCCGTTTTTGGAGAATCACAGCCATCCGGACCGCTCCAGGCCCAGGTCGCCGGTTACCGCCTCCGCCAGCAACAGCTATTAGAGGCTGCCGGATACCCAAAGGATTATCTGGAGCTGACCTTCACCTGCCCGGACTGCCATGACACCGGCTTTATCAATGGAGAAAAATGCCATTGCTTCAAACAGGCCATGGTCGATCTGCTTTACAACCAGTCCAATATTCATGAAATATTAAAAAAAGAAAATTTTAATACCTTTAACATCAATTATTATCCGGACCAAAAGGACAGGCGGCTTGGCGTCAGCCCCCGTGAACTCATGCAGGCCACATTGCGTACATGTCAGGATTTCATCCATGATTTCGACAACCATGACCGCAATTTGCTGATCTATGGCAGCACCGGTGTCGGCAAGACATTCCTCACCAACTGTATTGCAAAAGAACTGCTGGACAGTGCCCATACCGTCATCTATCTGACAGCCCTGCAGCTGGTCAATATTCTCCAGACCCATACATTTGGCGATGATGATCCCGAAGAAGGCAATGAAAATATGGCCGAATATATTCTGGACTGCGACCTTCTGATCATTGACGACCTGGGTACGGAACTTAATAACAGTTTTGTTTCCTCACAGGTATTCCTGTGCATCAATGAACGGCTCTCCGGCCGGAAATCCACGATTATTTCTACCAATTTATCGTTGGATGAATTACAAAACAACTATAGTGAAAGAATAACTTCAAGACTGCTTAGCAATTACGAAGTTCTCCCAATTATCGGTGATGATATCCGCATAAAGAAGGCAATCTCCTGAAATATGGCAAAACTTCAGATTGTTCTCCGGTTTAAGCTTGACATCATATTGCAGATAAGTTATAAATAAATTGGACGTAAAATGTCAAAATTTGTTTGATTATGTTAACATACGATGGAGGTATATTATGGCTCAGAATATTGAGGAGTTTAGAAACTCGATTCCAGTCGGTGATCTCGGTATCATTCCGCTGCAAAGCTGCAGCGAACTTGGCCAGAAAGTCAATGAGTACATTGTTGCATGGAGAAAGGAACGGGATGCAGTACTCACACCGGGCGTCGAAGCCGATCATGACTCCTATGTTGTGAATACAAAGTGCTCACGCTTTGGTTCAGGGGAAGCAAAGGGAACGATTCTTGATTCCATTCGCGGCAAAGACTTGTATTTACTGGTCGATGTGACCAACTATTCCATTACTTATTCTCTTTGCGGACATCAGAACAGGATGTCTCCGGATGACCATTATTCGGATTTAAAACGTATTATCACAGCGGCCGCAGGCAAAGCCCGCCGTATCAATGTGATCATGCCTTTCCTTTATGAGAGCCGCCAGCACAGGCGTACAGCCCGCGAATCCCTGGATTGTGCCGTTGCTTTACAGGAGCTTCACGCGCTTGGTGTTGAAAATATTATTACTTTTGACGCGCATGACCCACGCGTACAGAACGCAATTCCAAACAGCGGTTTTGACAGTATTCAGCCGACTTACCAGTTTATCAAAGCACTGTTCCATAATATACCGGACCTTCAGGTCGACAGCGATCATATGATGATCATCAGCCCGGATGAAGGAGCCATGAGCCGTGCCGTCTATTATTCCAACGTCCTTGGTCTGGATATGGGCATGTTCTACAAGAGAAGGGATTACTCCAGAGTTGTCAATGGCCGTAACCCGATCGTCGCCCATGAATTCCTCGGATCTTCCGTTGAAGGCAAGGATGTTTTCATCATTGACGATATGATTTCATCCGGTGAAAGTATGCTGGATGTTGCCAAAGAATTAAAGAAACGTAAAGCCAATCGTGTTTTTGTGGCCGCCACTTTCGGTCTGTTCACAAATGGCATGAAATTATTTGATGAATATTATGAAAATGGCCTGATCTCCAGGGTCCTGACTACGAATGTCATTTATCAGTCCCCTGAATTATTATCAAGACCATACTACATCAGCGTTGATCTGAGCAAATATATTGCATTGATGATCGACAAACTGAACTATGATCATTCCATCAGCGAACTGCTGGATCCGAATGACAAGATTCAGAATGCATTAGCTTTCTACAAGAAATACCATTGTTAAAAAAAGGCTGTGAACAGTTCGGATATCAAACAGACGGAGTCCGAATTGTTCACAGCTTTTTTATAATTCACATAATTGGTACTGGCACCCGGCCGCTTCTAGGGCCTGCGCCTCTCTGTGATGGCAGGAAAATATAATGATCTGGCTGAAAGCCGTCTGTCCGGCCAGCCATGCCAGTGTATTCTGAAGCCTTTCATCATCATACAGCGCAAAACTGTCATCCAGGATCAACGGCATCGGTTCATTAAACAACATCTGGCTCACCGCCATACGTACTGAAAAATAAATCTGATCAACCGTTCCTGCCGATAATTGATGCGGCTGTACAAGCCGCCTCGTGTCATCCACCTGCACCTGAAATTTCTCATCGATCGTCAGCCGCTGATGCGCTTGGTTCGTGATCATGGCAAACAGCTGAGAGATATAGTCATTCAACTGGCTGCCAAAAGACCCGTGGATCTGCGCCGTGATCTCCTTGATGGCGTTGGCGCTGATATCAATGGCCATCATGTCTTCATAACTGTTCTTTCGCTGTTCCTTCATCTGTTTCAGCGTATCTTCGACACGAACCAGTTCAGCCTGACGGCTGCCAAGCTGCTCCATCTGCCATTCCAATTGTTCACATTGCCGTGTCATATCCGCTGACTGGCGGCGAAGCTGTTCCAGTTGTTTCTTTTCTTCCTGCCCCACCGGCGATTCCAGAGTAACACTATCTCCATATTTCTCAAGATAAGGCCGCAGAGGTTCCTGCAGACTGTTATAACGCTCCCGCAGTGTTTCCATTTCACGGCGCAGCCGCAGGATAGCATCCTGCCTGCTCTGCTGATGAACCCCCTTTTCCCTTAACTGATCGATATCCTCGATCTGATAATGTTCCAATACCGCCTGCTGGCTTTCCTCAAGTTTTGCAGCCTCGGCCCGAAGCTGCTGTATCCGCTGCTTTTTCCGGCCGGAAGTACGAAAAAGAATCATTCCCAGTCCGACGGTCAGCAGGGCCAGCAATAAAACCACACCGATTTTTACAAAGCCTTCAAGGCCGACCAGACTGCCGCCGATACCGGCAAGCAGTGTCACCGCCGCCATCGGCAGAATCAGCGCCAGATTGCGGATACCGCTCCCCTCGCTCTGCTCCTCCAGTTCACTGCATCGGGACTCAATATCATCCAGACGGTTTTGCCGTTCATCATAAGCCTCTATGATCTCCTGCATCTTTTTCCTGTAACCCGCATTCCCCGATGAAGCCTCCAGCTCCCTCAGTTCCGCTTTTTTTGCCTTATACATGGCCGCCACATCATTATTCTCCTGTATAAGCTGTATGGCCTTCATCCGTTCCCTGCGGTCAGCCTTCATCGCATCATCCGCCTGAACTTCCAGCTCTTTGATGCGTTTTAATACATTTTCTTTCCCGGTCTCCAGTTGCTTCTGCCGCGCCTGTAAATTCTCCCGGCCTTCCAGTTCTTTTTTCAGGGCGTCGGCCTTTTCCTGGGCCTTTATAAACTCTGTCTCGGATATTTTCGCGCCCGCCTTTTTGCGCTCATCTTTCAGATAGGCCATGGCCTTCCCCACATCCACCGCCTCATTGGCGCCAAGAGACATATTCGCCATATAAGACTGCATACCTGCGGCGAACTGACTGTCAGGCTGTATGGCCGATTGCCCTGCACTGATGGAATTTTTATAATTGGACAAAGTCATCCCTTCGATGAGCGCCGATATATCGCTGCCTTCCGGCAGCACTGTGCGGCCGCTTGCCTCCTCGATCAATGTAAAAGATTCGTCTTCTTTATGAAAATTACGCACAATACGGTAGGATTTGCCCTGATAATCAAAAGTCATACATCCCTCATAGCTTCCCCCGCCGCTCCAAGGCTGGTATTTCGTGTAAATATCCCTGTTCGAACCGCGCCCTCTCAGCCGTTCCGCCCCAAAGAGCATACACTGAATAAAAGCATGTACCGTCGATTTGCCTGACTCATTGGCCCCGTAGATCACATTCACTCCCGGCTGCAATTCCAGCTTCGTATGATGAAATTTTCCAAAATGATCAAGATCCAGTTGTCTGATAATCAATTTACCGCCTCCTATCTCATCTGGTAAAGCGCTTTCATGCCGTAGCATAAAGCCTTTGCCTTCAGGCTGTCGCTGATATCCATCTCTGTAATCTTTTTGATATACAGGCCGATGATATTGTCCTTATTCTCCGCGTAGAGGCGCTCAAAATCAAAATCCGGCACCGCCCTGTCGCTCACCGACAGTATGTACCCCGCCCGTTTCAATAAGTGCTCATCCAGCTCGAAATCCGTCGATTTAAAGCCATCCAGCACGATCTGATAAATATTTTCCTTTCCTTCCTCCTCAATGGCCCTGCGGACGGCCTGTGCAACCTCCTGCATGGTCATCTCCCCATGCATGTCGATCGTCACCGTCTCATATGACCGTTTGGCAAAAGGAATAAATTCTACTTCTATCCCTTCGTCATCCATACGGCCCCGTATATAACCATGGGGACCCTCATCATTGCGGTCGATCGGTTCCAGGGCCCCCGCATAGGCCATGGCCGCCTGATCATCCACCCATGGCTTATGAATATGCCCCATGGCGATATAATCAAACCCGGCCTGACGAAGTCTGTTCAGATTCATCGGAATATGCTCCGCATCGCCGCCGTGCGCCAGTAAAATATGATGGCTGCCTTCCGGTACCGGCCGTCCATCCTTGAACCGCCGCATCGGATGAAGGCTGTCATACATATTCTCCCTGATCTCATGACGGTCATAGCTCATACCGTACACAAGCGTTGCCAATGATGCCAGATATATATAGGATATGTGATTTTTCCGAAAAAAGACCACATTTGACGACCATTCAAAATCTCTGTAATAGGACTGCGGACCGATATAATCATGATTCCCCGCGATAATCACAACCTTCGTATGCGTCAATTGAGAAAAACGATAGTTGACTTCCTTCAATTCCCGCTTCAAAGGCTGCCTGTGGAACAAATCGCCTGCAATCAGCAAAAGGTCCGTCTCCGATGCCTCGGCCTCGTCAAGCAGCCGGTAAAAACTGTCCCATATTTCTGCCGCCCGTTCTCCGGCCCATGGCATTGTGCTATCCGGCGCCGCTCCCAAATGGATATCTGCCGTGTGAATAAAATTCAAAAAATCACCCCTGTCTTACAGGGTTCTTTTTGTAATTTGGGTATGTCGTCTTTATTGCTTATTCCGACTGAAATGCATTATGAACAGTTCAGCCGCTGTTTCATTGAACGGAATTTCTGACAGCCATCACCGTAAAACACGTTCGCACTCCGTGAAAAACGCAACGGACACTAAGGTTTTCTGTTCACCATGCTCCAGAAAACCAAGTGCCGGCGTTTTTCAAGGGTTTTACTTGTGATGATCTGCAGAAAATTCCGAAATCAAACAGGCTGAGACTGAACTGTTTTCAGTGATATTCCATTCTGAAATAAGCAATAAAGACTTTTTATACCCAAATTACAGAAAAAACCTCTTTCACTCATATGTTCGTTTTGAAAATTATACCATCTTCCGGGCATAATGTAAACCTTGTTTCAATCTGGTCTTATTAAATAATTCAAAACTGGCCATTTTAAAAATATCACTTTGCATTTATCATATCTGTAAATTCAACAACAGGCATTTTTCAAATGCCTTGTTCAAAGCATTATGAAAGAGAAAGAGGTTTTGACTATGGAAAAATGGAATTCAAAAACAATCACGATCAATGCACTGGCCATTGCGCTTGTCTGCATTTCAACCATGTTCCTGCAATTTCCAATTCCGCTTGGCTATGCGCATCTGGGCAATTGCTTCATTCTGATCAGCGGCGTTTTCTTCGGCCCCGTGACCGGGCTTTTGGCCGGCGGTATCGGCTCTGCCCTGTCTGATCTTTTAACCGGATACCCACAATGGATCATTCCCACGCTCATCATCAAAGGTATCATGGGTTTTGCCATTGGTTCTATTGCCAACCGGACCGGACGCCATACAAATATGTTCAAAATCCGCACAGCCATTGCCAGTGTTGTCGGCATTGTCATTATGATTGTCGGTTATTTTATCGGCGGATCATTTTTATATGGCAGCATTTATACGGGCGCTTCACAGATTCCGGGCCTTGCAGCCGAAGGCGTTGTGGGGCTGATCCTGTTTTATGTACTCGGTTCCGCCCTGCAGGCTGCTCATCTGCCAAAATATATTCAGCGTATTTATGACCGCTGATTCATGAGAAAGGGAATATCTATGTCTGTCAATCATAACCATCAAAAAAAGATCGCATTGATCAATGATATGACAGGATTCGGCCGCTGCTCCATCGCAGTGGCCCTTCCTGTTATTTCCATGCTCAGGGTACAGTGCTGCCCTCTGCCGACCTCCATTTTTTCTAACCATACAGGTTTTCCAAGTTTTTATTATCAGGACTATACCGATCATATGCAGCCAAGCATTGACGAATGGAAAAAGCTTGATCTGCAGTTTGCCGGCATCTGCACCGGATTCCTCGGTTCCGCCAGACAGATCGCCATTGTTGCCGACTTTATCCGTGATTTCAAAAGACCGGATAATTTCGTCATTATCGACCCTGTCATGGGCGACTACGGACGTCCTTATCCCACTTATACCGCGGATATGTGCGAAAAGATGAAAGCGCTGGTTCAATATGCGGATATCCTGACGCCAAATATGACAGAGGCCTGCATTTTAACCGATACGCCATACGAAGATAAAAAGTGGCACCTGTCGGAGATTGAGGCCATGGCCGCACAGCTTGCCCTTCGGGGACCGTCCAAAGTGGTGATCACCGGCATCACCCAGGGCGATTATATTGCCAATTTCTGCTATGAAAAAGACAAACCCTACCGGGTGCTGCGAACCCACAGAGTCGGCACCTCCCGCTCCGGCACCGGTGATATTTTTACGGCGATCATCGCCGCTGATGCTGTCAACGGTGTTCCTTTTGACCAATCCGTAAAAAAAGCATCCAATTTTATAAAAAAATGTATTCAGCGTTCAATAGAGCTTGACATACCACTGACAGATGGTGTATGTTTTGAAGAAGTACTTTATACTTTGAAATAAAACTTTAAAAGGATATTTTGAAAGGGAAATGAAATGACAATTTTATACAAAGTTTATAACAACCTCTATGTGAATTTAACGAATAAATGTCCCTGTTCCTGTACGTTCTGTCTGAGACAGACCATGGATCATGTGGGCGAATCCGATTCTCTGTGGCTGACCCGCGAACCAACCGTCGAAGAAGTCATTGAAGATTTTAAAAATTTTGATGTGGAAGCTTTTGATGAACTGGTCTTCTGTGGCTTCGGTGAACCAACTGAACGTCTTGATACGCTGCTGGCTGTAGCCGGATATTTTAAAGAAACCTACAACAAGCCTATCCGTATCAATACGAACGGTCTCGGTTCCCTGATCAACGGTCGTGATATCGCCCCGGAACTGAAAGGCCTCATTGATACCGTATCCATCAGTCTCAACACGCCAAACGCCGAGCGCTATCATGAACTGGTGCGCAGCCGCTTCGGCAACAAATCCTTTGATGCCATGCTGTCATTTGCCCGTGAATGTACAAAATATGTGCCTCATGTTGTTATGACCACCGTTGACACCACATTAAGCAAAGAAGAAGAAAAGCAGTGTCAGGCCATTTGCGACCAACTGGGCGTAACCTACCGTATCCGCCCATGGGAAGATTAAAGTCAGCAAATATCCTGTTAAAAAACCGGGTCGGAAATATTTCCGGCCCGGTTTTTAATTTCAACACCTGATTTAATTCACATGATTGTCCCGGCCTTTATCGCTGCCGCCCTTATTGCCGGCAAATATCCACCAGAGAATGACAACGATAATAACGATGACAATGATCCAGATAATCCATGACCAGCCGGACATACCGCCGGCGTCATCCACAGCGGTATCCGCGTCACTTTCAGCACTGCTGTTGAGCATCTGTGCATCTTCTGTGTAGCTGACCGTTGCAAATGGCATAACGAAATCATCCGCCACATTATTTGCCATTGTATAACCTTCTGAAAGCTGTGCTTCAAATGTGTAAACAGCACTGGCATCCTGATGCTCCGGTACATAGGCTGTGCCGCCGACACCGTCATTGACGCATATCCATGTGACCGGCACCTCGACTTCCTCGCCGCTTGTCAATTTGGCTGTCAATGTACTCGGCAACTTGCTTGTCACTTCAGAAATATCTGCGCCATAGGCCACTTCATATTCACCCAATGCTTCATAATTACCGTTTTCACCATAATTATTAAAAGATGAAATCTCTCCGCCGGCCGTTTCAGTACCTGCCGTTGAATTGGCGCCATTGCCATTTTCCGATTCTGTACCTGCCGTACCATTCTCTGATTCTGTACCCGCCGTACTGCTTCGATCTGTTTGACCGGTGCCGCTGTTTGATGCCAGAGCTGTAGCTGCCATCATGATGACCATGATACACATGAACATAAAACCTGTAATACGTTTGAAGTTTCTCATTGTCCTAATCACCTTTCTTATTGAATTTATACTTTTGTGAGCATTATGACCAAAAAGAAACCCCAATATGTATTTTCAAATAACAATCGTGACATTGCACAATTTTAGCATCGTCATTTTGTGCAAAAATAAATGTATAATTTTTTTATCTTTGGTAACACTTCTATTTGTACCTATGATAATATTAGCACATAGCAAATGACAATTTCTTAATCCCTTTTTAAATATATACCTTCCCCTTATAGGCAGCCAGCGGCTGCCTTTTTCCTTTACTGTTTTCTTATTCCCCGCGCTTATTCCCCGCTACCGACCGGGCTGCGCATACTTTCAGTTGCTGTCTGTTTCACTGTTCAAATACTGCATAATACCGAGCATCATGGCCCATGCCGCCTTTTCCTGATATTCCTCCGTCACCAGCAATTCGGCTTCCTCGGGATTACTCAAAAAACCACATTCACAGATGACAACCGGAACTGCCGTTTTTTTCAACAGATAATAATCATCATTCGCCTTTTCCTGCCGTGTATTCTCAGGATCCAGATACCTGATCATCGACTGCTGGATCGATGCCGCAAGACGTTTACTGTCCTCCGAAGCGGTATAATAAAACACCTGGGCTCCCCGGTATTTTTCTTCAGTAAAACTATTCTGATGAACACTGACGGCCAGTATACAGCCCGGATCGTTCATGAGTGCCACTCTCTTTGTCATATCTTCCTTCTTCGTAGACGGTGTACTGCCGTCATAGAGAACTGCATCATCTTCCCTCGTCATTCTCACCTCATACCCCTGCTGCTCCAGAAGATAACGCAGTTTTCCGGCAATGGCCAGATTGATCGTCTTCTCCTCGGCCCCATTCACCCCGGTCTTTCCTGCGTCAAAAAACCCATGTCCGCTGTCAATAACAATAAAACGTTCATCTTCCCCGTCGGCCGGTCCCAGGACAGTCACCAGTCCCAGATACCGGCTGCGCCATCCTGCAAGCAGCAGAACCACCGTTAAGATCAGCACCCATAAAATCCGCTTTTTCAATATCCTTTTAAACAAAAAAATCCCGCCCGCACATACAAATTCTCAAATTCAATATATGCGGGCCGGACTTTATTTATCCACCTCGACTGGCGTCTCGGTGAGTTTTCTCGTCAAATGTCTGCTCGCGCAAGCACGGCAGCCACTTTCCTTGTTATTGTACCATATACATGACGCGCTGGCTGTTTACTGTAAATAGCTGTCAATGATCTCCCATATTTCCCTGCCGCTCTCCATGCCGATCTTCCATGAAGCCACACCGGCCAAGTCATATTCCTGTATCAGCTTCATTTCCTCTGTGACCGATGTTGCATCCTGAAGCCAGATCTCATAGAAATTACCGTCAATATCGGAAGTATAGCTGCCGTAATTCAGCCCCACATCCTCCAAAAACTGCGGAGTTACTCCATGGTTCGTCAAATATCCCAGCGCAGCGTTCATGGAATCGTCAAAACATGAAACCGTTCCGTCTCCGCTGGTCTGCCATACACGGTTATAGAGCGGAATACCGTTGATCACCTTTGATTTGTCCACAACGGCCAGCGTATCCGCAATGCCTTCCCTTACAAAGCTCAGGGAAGCGACAGGTCCCGGTGTGTCTGAACCACGCGTTGTCTCATCATAGCCCATGATGATCACATAATCCGCCACAATTCCCTGTTCTCTGCGGTTATAGTAATAAGTATATTTCGGCACATAATTGTCCACTGAGAGAACAATGCCGTTATAACGGCAGGCAATGGAAAGCTCCCTGATAAACTGAATATAATCATCTGCGCCATCCTGAGAAATACTCTCAAAGTCAATATTAATACCGTCAATATCATACTGTTTGACATAATCCATCATCTGCTGTATAACAGATGTCCGCTTGGACGTAAATCCAAGTACCTCATCCGTCTCCTCCCCGTTAAAATAGCGGTCTCCGTCGCTGCCCGGGAACTGGTTGGCAAAAAGTGCCCACACTTCAATACCATTGGCGTGACATGTATCCACGTAGTCCTGAGTGGCAATTGATCCCACCGTGCCATCGGTATCTTTAAAATAGAACCAGGTCGGTGATAACGTATTGATGCCCGTTGTTGAATTCAATACATCACCCAGAGTACTGTTGGCCGTCTCGCTCATCACCTGATGCCAGCCCAGATTGATCTTGTAATCCTTCTGTATACTCGTATATTCCGGTGCCTCAAAAGCCGGCGTTTCCGGAGTCACACTCTGCGCATCGGACAGATAGCGGTTCTCCACCCATCCCACATAGCCGTCATCGGTCACCACATTGCTCCAGTCATCAAAAGCTTCAACCAGAACCATCTGCTCCCCTTCGGACGCATTGCGGAGGACTTCGCTCTTGATACCGCCCTTATAGCGGACCGGCGCCTCATCTTTCACCGTCACCGTCTGCTCCTCGGCCCATTTCGTCTCAATGACCACACGATTCGGATCCGTATATTCCGCATAATTCATCTGGGTATGCTGCTTCACATATTCAGCCGCCACATAATAACTTCCGTCCCGCGTGCAGACAATGTTGTATCCTTCGTCGCCCTCACTGCTGCCATCCCAGGTCCGCACAGTATAGGTCTGTACATCCGGCTGGATCATGATCAGTTCCGTCGGCGTCGAATATAAAAACAACTGTTCATTGGCATTCCAGTAAAATCTTGTATTGATCGAGCCTGTTACCAGATCCATACCAAGATAAATGCGGCCGTCAATATTCACAGCACGGCTCTCCAGCAGTTCATTGTTCAGCGTGACAGTTGATTCATCTTCCGCCAGCCCCAGCTCTGCCGCATAGTCCATAAAATCTTCCGTTGGCTTATATTTGTCGGCAAAAATGCTCCATGCCACACCACCGCCAACGCCTATAATCAGTAAAATAACAATAATAATCGGTAAAACCTTCTTCATCAGTTCCTCCTTCACACACTGACAACGATCAGATGTCCTTATCCTGTGTCTCTTTTTCTGCAATTTTTGATTCGGACAGCAAAATCCATCCGGTAGCAAACGCTCCGGCAGCCAGTATCACAAGCATCAACTGATAAATCCGTATCCGCTCCTGATCACTGCCATAATCCAGCACTTCAACCTCCGCCATATGATAATAGGACTTGTACTCGTCCACCGTCATGGCTTCCGCTTTGGCAAGTCCGGAGGTCATCCCGCATTCTTCCACCAACTGACCATTCAAAGTATAGTCTTCCAGAACCGTATCTTCGGCCGAACCATCCTCAGCCAGTTTTCCCTGATCCTGCGCCGGCAAATCCGCCAGAATATACGCATCTCCAACGGCACCCATATAACAGTATGAACATACTCTGCCGTCATCACTGACTTTATAGTATCCGGTAAATGTCAAATTCATCCCATCGATTCTGATATAAGGTGATCTGCTATCTGCTATTTCTCTCAGAACTTCGGTGCCGGCCTGATCCGCATCCATCCTGTGTACGATCCATGGATTCCTGTACAACAGCAGACTGGCAACGGCCAATACCATCAACACACCCGACAGGAACCACAGAAGCTTTGCCTTCGTACGCAATCCCTCCCCTGCCGCATGATTCGTCTTAACTTTCATCTTAACAGACTCCTATTCGTATACTATATTTAATGATTATACTACATAGCCAGCAATCCAGCAACAATTCAAGACAATAAAAACCCCTTTCAACAGGCATTTTCTTCCATTTTTTTATAAAATCATGTCAAAAAACCTCCATATTCACCACTTTTCATCCATTGCTTCTGTAAAAACAAGTCTCCTTCACCATTTTCAGGCAGTCCGTCTGTGTGATATGTTATATAGAAACCGCCAGAAAAATCTGCATGCCCTGCAGCTATTTTCATGTAATGATACCGCGCATCAGACATATTCTAATCATACCAGCCGCAAATTTATCCATCAATAATCATCATTCGACAGCTCACACAGTCCATCGACACCTGACCCAGTCTATCGACACAACGCCACCCATATTTATGTGAAACACCCTCTTTACAGCCAAATAAATAATGGCTATAATGAATATACTAGCAGAGAATGAAACTCGAAAAGGAGTGATAACATGAAATTAGAACGCATCAGCGAAAATCAGATCCGCTGCACTTTGACCCGCAGCGATTTGGCCGACAGAGAATTGAAAATCAGCGAACTGGCCTATGGCACAGAGAAGGCCAAAGCTCTTTTTCGCGAAATGATGATGCAGGCCTCTGATGAACTTGGTTTTGAAGCAGACAATATTCCTTTAATTATAGAAGCTATTCCGATTTCCAATGAATGCATTATGCTGATCGTGACAAAAGTGGAGGATCCTGAAGAACTGGATACACGTTTCTCCAAGTTCACACCATTTTCTGATGACACAGACCTTGCCTATGATGATGACCATGAAAGCTTTTATACAGGCGCTGACGAAATCCTCGATATTTTCAAACGCCTCAGCAGCGATATCATCGCCAAGGCAGCGGCCGGCAGCCGGGAGACCCTTCAGGATTCTGCTGTGTCTGTTCAGCCTCTGGAAACGGAGACGCAGAACATGGACGATACCGAACCGCCGCACACCCGCATCCGTATCTATGAATTTAACACACTGGAGGATGTTTCCCATCTCAGCACCCTTGTGCCGGAGGATTTCTTCTGTGTGAACGTTCTGTACAAGAATCCATCCACCCGCCATTACTATCTGGTTCTTACCAGTGATGGCGCCAGCCCGGCAGATTTTGATCATGTGTGCCGACTCGCTACGGAATTTGGCCATCCGCTGAAAGCCTGTGCCAATACGCTCTACTACTATGATGAGCATTACGAGGTCATTATCCGAAGGAATGCACTGCGTGTCCTTAAAAATCTTTAATTTTTCAAAATACCTGCATAAAAGTACAAAAAAAGGTTACTATACAGATAGTATAGTAACCTTTTTACTTCTGATCACTCGGATTATTCCTGAGAAATAGCTTCTGTTGGACATGCACCTGCACATGAACCGCAATCTAAGCAAGCGTTAGCATCGATCACGTATTTGCCATCACCTTCGCTGATAGCGCCAACTGGACATTCACCTGCACATGTACCACAAGAAACACAAGCATCTGAAATTACGTATGCCATAATAAAAGTACCTCCTTATAAGATAAATAAATATTTTTCGTACGTCTCTATTTTATAACAAATCCCTAACGAATACAAGTGGAATCTTGTATAAATAAATAAAATTCCGCTTAGTTGCAAAAATTACCAAAGTATATTATAATACCATCAGATGCGTTAGCATACACTAAGAAAGGAGAGATATTATGGCAGCAGTTGTGACAAAAGACACATTGATCGGCGACCTTCTGCGTATAGACGCAAACGTTGCGCCTATCCTTTTAGGTATTGGTATGCATTGCCTTGGCTGTCCTTCTTCACAGGGCGAATCCATCGAAGAAGCAGCTTTTGTTCATGGCATTGACCCGCAGGCACTCGTTGACAAGATCAACGAATTTCTCGCCGCACAATAGTCATTGATGATAAAAGGAAGCCGTTGCACAACGATTTGGATGCAACGGCTTCCTTTTAATATTTATATTTGCGTTTAAAAAATCCTTTCTTCCGCCGAGGACTGCGCGGTACGCCATAAGCCGGCACTCTGGCTGCCGCCACCTCCTGCATGGCGCGCTGCTTGCCCCGTATCGTTTCATCCAGCAGTTTATAGTATCTTTCAGACTGCTGTTCCTGCCGTTCTTCCATCTGTCCCAGTTCCTGCACCAGTACATCCGTTACCTGCTGCGCCATGGCTGTTTCCAGATAGAGATTATTATTCTGCAGAGCCTCCGACACAATGGCATCCATGATATATTTGAAATGTTTCATTTTATCCTCCGGTGAAATGCTTTCCGCAGGCCGGGTATCTGTCTGCACCGGTATGACCCTGCCCTCCTTGTCCGACTGTTCTTTGGCCTGTTCCTTCGCCTGTTCAGCATCCATGCTCTGCTGCAGAGCCATCAGTTCATTTTCATTCACTTCATCTCCGGCCGCATCCTTCTGCCCGAAAGGCGCATCCTCGTTCAACGTTGAAATGATCAGCTTGATTGCCTTCAACTGAAAACCTTTTTCCTTCAAATCCCTGATATTTTCGAATAAATGTATCTCCTTGTCCGTGTAATAACGATGCCCCAGTTCATTTCTGGGTATCTCTATGGCCAGTTCTTCCTCCCAGTATCGCAAAACGTGCGGCTCCACATCAATCATTTTTGCCGCATCTGATATAATATATCTTGTCTCTGCCATCGGCTACCTCCATCAAATCCATTCAAGTATAATTATCTGCCGTAGAAGTACCAGTCTGGATGCCTGTTGATATCATTATAGCAAAGTTCACTTATTAATCAAATTTTTGACCCCCCAATTTATCGCCGTTTTCCGTCAAAAAAGACCTTTTACCCATCTTTTGTGATGCATAAAAGGTCTAAACGCCGTCCCGCAGGGAGACTTATGCGATATTTATTTTTCTTTGTTGGCAAATTTGGTATAGTTCGGCAGCCATACCAGTTCCACCGTTCCGATCGGGCCGTTACGCTGTTTGGCAATGATGACTTCGGAAATATTTTTCCTGTCCGTGTCTTTATTGTAATAATCATCACGGTACAGGAACATCACAACGTCGGCATCCTGCTCAATGGCGCCGGATTCACGCAGATCCGACAGCATCGGCCGGTGATCCGGCCTCGTCTCACAGGCACGGCTCAACTGGGACAGCGCAATGACAGGGGCATTGATTTCTCTTGCCAGCGCCTTTAACGAACGGGATATCTCCGATATTTCCTGCTGCCTGGATTCCTGCTTCTTGCTGCTGCCGGTCATCAACTGCAAATAGTCGATAATGACCAGTCCCAGATTATTTTCCAGCTTAAATTTTCTGCATTTTGAGCGAAGTTCTGTAATGGAAATACCCGGCGTATCATCGATGATCAGCGGTGCTGTGCTGATGACACCCGCGCTCTCAATGAGTTTCTCCCAATCCGCGTTCTGCAGATTGCCCGTCCGCATGGATTGGGAATCTACCTTGGACTCCATGGACAGCATACGGTTCACAAGCTGATCCTTGGACATCTCCAGACTGAAAATGACCGTCGGCACATGATTTCTCACACACATATACTGAGCGAGATTCAGTACAAAAGCCGTCTTGCCCATGGAAGGTCTGGCCGCGATCAGGATCAGATCCGATGGCTGCAGACCGGAAGTCTTATAGTCCAGATCATAAAAGCCCGTCGCAAGACCTGTCACTGTTCCCTTATGTTTGGCTGCCGCTTCGATCTTATCAATAACCGCCAGTACCACATCCTGAATCGGCACAAAATCTTCTGTCGACTTCTTCTGAAGCACATCAAATATACGCTTCTCCGTCATGCCCATGATATCATCCACAGATTCTCTGTGCTGATAGCAGACATTCGCAATTTCTTCATTGACACGGATCAGCCGCCGCAGCGTTGCGTTCTCACTGACTGTCTCCGCATAATGACGGACATTGGCCGATGTCGGTACACTGTTGAGCATCTCACCGATAAATTCCACACTGGCAAATTCCTCCGGCACATCCTTCATCTTCAGTCGTTCCTGAAGGGTTACGACATCGACAGGCTTCCCTTCATTGTACAGATCCACCATGGTATCAAATATGATGCCATACTGACGCTGATAGAAATCATCACCGGTAATCATCTCTGAAGCAGCGACCACAGCGTCCACATCCATGATCATAGAACCTATGACCGCCTTTTCCGCTTCTATGCTGTGCGGCAGAATCCTCTTAATAATCGCTTCATCCATGACCGATGCCTCCTGTGTTCATTATGCCTCTGTAACCTTTACTGTCAGTTCCGCCGTTACCTTCGGATGTACCTTATAAGGCACACGGTAAACGCCAAGGGCGCGCACCGGCTCTGACAACTGTAATTTTTTCTTGTCGATCTCAATATTCAACTGGCTCTTATAAGCAGCCGCAATTTCCTTGGAAGAAACGGAACCAAAGGTTCTGCCGCCTTCACCGGTCTTAATGGTGACAGTGACGGATTTGTCCTTGAGATCAGCAGCAAAAGCCTGGGCTGCTTCATAAAGCTCTTTGGCTTTCTTTTCCTCATTGGCCTTCTGCAATTTCAAATCATTAATATTCTTCGGTGTTGCTTCAATACCAAGCTTTTTCGGCAGGATAAAATTTCTCGCATAGCCGTCGTTGACATTGACCGTATCACCCTTTTTTCCAAGTGTTTTCACATCTTCAATTAAGATAACCTTCATTTATATCTCTCCTTCCATTTTCATCGATTTAACAACAGATTTCACCTTGGCAATGGCCTCCTCGACGGTCATATCCTTAAGCTGCGCACCGGCAATGGTGCTGTGACCGCCGCCGCCCAGACGTTCCATGACAAGCTGAACATTCATACCCTCAAATGACCGGGCACTGACAAAGATCGTCCCCTTTACGACCGTAAAGACAAAGGATGCGTCAATGCCGGTAATATTCAGCAGTTCATTGGCCACCTGCGCGCCCACCACTGTTGGACTCTCCAGGCCCTCAGAAGGGCATACGGCATAGGCATAGCTGCCTTCCACCACTGCACTCTTGACACCCTCGGCTCTGGCCTTGTAGGTCTTCATATCATCCCTCAGTTTCAGCCGTACACGGGTAATATCGGCACCGCTCTTTTTCAGGAAAGCCGCCGCCTCAAATGTACGCATACCTGTCTTGCTCTGGAAATTATTCGTATCAATCATCAGGCCCGCATACATGGCATCCGCCTCCTCAGGCCGCAGTTTGACCGAATCTGTAATATACTGTAAAATCTCCGCCACCATCTCACAGGCCGACGACGCATAGGGCTCAATATAGGACAGCACCGGATTCTCGATGGAATTACCGCTCTGTCTGTGGTGGTCGATCACCACGATCGTCTTGGTCAGATTCAGCAGTTCCGGCCCCTCGGTACGGTCGCTCGTATTCACATCAACTACAACAATAGCGGTATTCATATTGACAATACCTCTGGCCACCTCGGATGTGACGAACATATCACTGTCATAATCAGGATTATCCAGGAAATGATTGATAATCGGGCGGACAGATGTCGTGATCTCATTAATAACAATGTGGGCCTTCTTATTCAATGTTCTGGCGGCTCTGTAAACACCGATGGCCGAACCGAGACTGTCCACATCACCGATCTTATGGCCCATGATCACCACCTGATCCTTGCCTTCAATGACCTGCCGCAGAGCATGAGCTTTCACTCTCGCACGCACACGGGTCGATTTCTCCACCTGCTTCGTCTTGCCGCCGTAATAGGAAATCTTATCCTTATCTTTGACCACAGCCTGATCGCCGCCCCGGCCAAGGGCCAGATCAATGGCGTGACGGGCCCAGTCCTGGGCCTGCCCGTAACTGCAGGCATTGACACCCAGACCGATACAGAGGGTGACACTCATTTCATTACCTATGTTGATCTCCCGCACTTCATCCAGCAGGGAAAACTTGGAACTCTGCAAAACAGGGAGATACTGCTGTCTCATGACAAACATATACTTATCTTTTTCCATCTTGTTCACGATGGCGTCATAAGTCTGCATATATTTTGTAATCTTACGTTCCACAAGGGCCGCCAGCAGCGAACGCCGGACTTCCTCGGTACTATTTAAAGCCTCCTCATAATTGTCCACAAAGATAATACCGCACATCAGCTTCTGATTCTGTATCTCTTTTCTCGTCTGCTGGATCTCAGTTTCATCAAACAGATAAAAGGCAAACAGATGATAGGCATCCGGGTGCATCTCCACCACCTGATTGTCCATGGCAAAGTCATCAATGCACACCTTCATGATCTCCGCTTTGTAATACTTATCTTTATAACGCACATGGGCGTAGGATTTTTCTTCTTTCTCAGGAAGGATCTCCGGCTTGATCTCAGGAAGCAGCGTACTGATATTCTTCATATCAATATACTCGCCCAATATCCCCTTCATACTGGTATTGGCCCACAAAAGCTTCCCCGTCTCATCCAGCACCGCATACGGGATCTCCAGATCATGGATGAGCGAACGCTGCACCTGGGCAAAATCAATGGCAAAATTGACCAGCTCATCAACGATCGACGGTTTCAGATAAATATAAATGGCTGATGCAGCCGCAATATACAACACCAGGCAGGCCGTCATGACCAGCCCCCCACGATAATCCAGAAAATACATCAGTACTGTTGTCACCAACAGCAGCACACTCAGGAATATCGGCCACCGCATATATGTGTTCAGCCTTCCTTTAAGCTTAACTTTTTTATTCATATCGTAAACCTTTCTTTGAACTTTCTTTGTCAACGAACACCTGATAAGCTACATTATAGCATTTTCAGGACATAAGGTAAAGCTTTATTCTTTTTTGCCCGGACTTGCTTATCAGTTCAGCCTGCAGAATTTTGAAGCACAATACGGACAGCTCTCTACCTGCAAAACACGTTCCCACAGCGACTTTGCTAAGCTCATCCTTCGTAAAACTCGGATTCGCTAAGCGCCGCTGCACGCAGGAAGTTACCGAATCAGCTTCGCTCCGGTGGAGCTCGCTTCTTCGACTTCCATGGCGTCGGAGAAAAACGCAGCGGATACTAAGACTTTTCGTTCACACAGTTCCGAAAAGTCAAGTACCGGCGTTTTTCTACGGTTTTCAGATAGAGAGCTGCCGTAATTGTGCAAATCCAAGTTGCAGAGCTGAACTGTTATGGTATACTTAAGGAAAATAGTTCAAAAAAATGAAGGAGGTATCGCATATGCCAAAAGCTGCTATTTTCTTTGCGAATGGTCTTGAGGAAATTGAAGGGCTCACCGTTGTCGACATGTTCCGAAGGGCTCATCTGGACATTGAGATCGTATCTGTTACCGGAGACAGAACAATTACCGGGTCCCACAACATTACGATCCAGGCCGACCGCTTATTTGAAGAAATGAATTTTGATGATGTGGAAATGTTCATTCTGCCGGGCGGTATGCCGGGAACCAAACATCTGCGGGCCCATGAACCACTGTGCGAGTTATTAAAAAAAGCCGCCAGTGACGGACGCTATATCGCTGCCATCTGTGCCGCACCGAGCGTACCTGGCGAACTTTGCCTCTTATCGGGCCGCCGGGCCACCTGCTATCCGGGTTTTGAGGATCGGTTGACGGGCGCCCGCACAACGACAGATTCTGTCGTTGTCGATGGTCATATGATCACAAGCCGGGGCATGGGAACAGCCATTCCGTTTGCTGCTGAGCTGATTGCCCTCTTAAAAGACCGTCAGACGGCCGAAGACCTGAAAAAATCCATCATTTTCAGCTAATTTACAAATAAATGCAAATAAATCCCTGAAAATCTCTTGACAGGGATTTATTTTTGTCTATAATAATTGTTAGAAATCTAATTATTAGAATTTTAATTCAAAGGAGTGTGCTATGAATGAATCCCTCCACCATATGCTGATGGCGGACCATCTGTTATTCCAGAAATCTCTTTTTGCAGACATTAAGGACATGAATCTGACCTCCGGCCAGCCCAAGATTCTTGATTATTTACTCTCTCATGATGGTTCTGTCCAAAAAGAAATTGCCAAAGCATGCCATATTGAACCGGCAACAATTACATCCATTCTGCTCGGCATGGAGAATAATGATCTGATCATCAGAAAAAATCTCAACGGCAACCGGCGCAGTTTATATGTCTATCTGACAGACCAGGGCCGCTCCCTTGCCCTGCAGGTGGATGCCAGATTTAAGCAAATTGAAGAAAGAGCGCTTTCCGGTTTCAACGGGGATGAAAAGGAAAGGCTGCTTCTTTTTTTAACGAGAATCAATAATAATTTACAAGGAGTTATGAATGATGAACAAAATTGAAATTGCCAAACGATATGTATTGCTTATTATCGGACTGTTTTTTTCCGCTGTTGGCGTGGCTTTTACCAAACATGCCGAGCTGGGTGTTTCCCCCATCTCATCTGTCGCCAATGTGATGAGCTGTAAGTTTTCAGGACTTTCTCTGGGGACATGGCTGATCATCTGGAACTGCGTTTTGATCCTTGGACAGATTTGTGTCCTGCGCAAGAACTTCCAGATCATTCAGCTTTTGCAGATTCCTTTATCGTTTTTATTCGGCTGGTTTACCGATTTTGGAATGGTGCTTGTGTCATCCATTCCCGTTCATACATATCCCGTACGTCTGGTCCTGGTCATCATCGGTGTTATTTTTCTCGGATTCGGCATTTCCCTTTCTGTCATCGCCAACGTCATTATGAATTCCGGTGAAGCTTTTGTAAAAGCCGTCTCCGATACCATTCACAAAGAATTTGGCAATATAAAAATTGCATTCGATGTGTTCTGCGTCATCATTGCTCTTGTTCTATCTCTTATATTTTTTGATTTTACCATTGTGGGAACAAGAGAAGGCACCGTGATCTCAGCCTTATTAACCGGGATTGTTGTAAACTTTTTCAGCCGGCTGCTCAGAAAGCCGCTCAATGCCTTTTTATGTCCTTCCAATTGCCAATCTATGAAATATTAATTAAAATTTCCTGGATCCCTTGATGAGATCAGCGATTGCGTATTCCAGGGCGTATTTTAGCTGGAATATGCAATCGTGTTCCTTCTTTTTATAATCCTTTTCTTTTCTCGTATTCGTTCATTCTGCGTGTGGCCTTAAACACATTCCGGCATTCCGGATACCGGGCCAGAAACATATTCTTGAACGCAAAAAACGATGATACTTCATACAATTCACCTTCAGCCCGAAGGATTGGTTCCTTCCTCTCGATCAATTCCGTCATAAAACTATCCCGCTTCAAACCTGCATAGCGTTTCATAAATTCAATCGTCACGGGCATTCTGTGCAGTCTGGTCACATAATCAGGATGAGCCGCCTTCTCGGCCTCATACTGCTTCTTCTCCTCTGAATCAGGATTTTCCAGTGCCTCTTCAAAAGCCTCATTGATATAGATGACTTTCAATTCATCATGAATCAGCATCTTCGGCTCCATAATCTCAATATCTTCCAGTTTGGCGGCAGCTCCGTCCCTGTTCTCCAAAGTTTCCATATCATTACCCTCCTCATTATACCGGTGTGCATCTACCTACTATTATAGTTGAAAGTGACAATATCTTCAACCATCAGTCTGTCTTTTTTTCGTGACGTTTTTTTTCATAATAACATGTACAGAATGCGTCAGTAAAAGGGCAGCCTGCATCGACAGACTGCCCCATGGGTTTATTTGAATACCTTCTTAATCTAATTGAAAACTTTTAAATGCTTATACACCAATGAAGCAGAATACGCAAAGGATAATGATATACAGTGCGCACCAGCCGATGGTCTTACCCATGATCTTACCATCTGAACCAGGAAGGTTGATAGCAGCAACACCAAGAGCGATACTCTGTGGAGAAATCATCTTACCAGCCGTAGCACCTGCACCGTTGGCAGCGATCAGCCATACTTCGCTGATATTCAGCTGCTGAGCAACGGACTGCTGCAATGTTGCGAACATAACGCTGGCGGATGTGGCTGAACCGGTAACGAAGCATCCGATACCACCGATCAGCGGGGCGATAACAACATAAGCGCTTCCTAACAGGTTGGAAAGAGCATTGGCCAGATCCATTACCATACCTGCATAACCCATAACCTTAGCGATGGAGATGATGAAGATAACAGTCAGCATAGCTTTCCAGTAGCCCTTGAAAGTCTTGCCAAGCTCTGCGCCCATGTCGCCGATGCTTGCGCCCTGAATAGCTGTACCGATAATCGTAGCAATAATCATCAAAATACCAGGTGTGTTAATCCATGATAATGAAACTGTAGCGCCGCCTTCGCCTGAATAGAATACGAAGGAAGACTTAAACTGACCAAGGAATGTATTGATCGGAGGAACGAGCTTGGATGTACCTAACAGGAAGATAACAACAAGGATGTAAGGCAGCCATGCCTTAACCATGCTCATCTGAGGCTTATTAGAAGCGGCCGCTTCTTCCTTGGACTCAAGCATATATTCTTCCGGAATATTCGTGTGTTTCTTACCCATAACAATCGTGCAGACCAGACATACAAGAGCGCCGATAACAACGCAAAGCTCCGGACCTACAAAAGCTGCTACAAGATAGAATGGAATTGTAAAGGATAATGCGGATACAAGTGTAATACCTACAACACCCTTTATTGCCTTTGCACCACCGCAAAGAAGGATGATAACAAATGGCGAAACAATACAGAGTGGTATCAGCAAACGTGCTGTCGGCTCGGAAAGCATCTGAGCAAAAGCAGTTGCATCTGCTGCGCCTGTAGTTGTTGTCGGGAATGCAGTGCTGGCAGCGGACAATGTCGGTGTACCGATAGCACCAAACTCCGGAGAAGCAGCATTACCGATCAGACAGATAACGCAGGCTGTGATCGGATCAAAACCAAGGGCAACCAGCATGGCGGCTGGAATAGCAACGGCTGTACCGAAACCGGCAATACCTTCCATGAAGTTTGAGAAACCCCATCCGATAACCAGAGCAGCTACACGCTTATCATTGGATACGGATGCAAGCATACCTTTAATAACGTCCATGGCGCCTGTACGCATGCTCATATTATAAAGGAACATTGCACCTACAATGATAACACAGATCGGCCATACGGCTGCAACGATACCTTCAATTGTACCTGTAAGTGCTTCGGAAACGCTCATACCATAAAGAGCAATACCTTCAACAATAGCGATGATCAAACCAATACCACATGATTTGTAACCGGCCATCTTCAAACCAGCCATAGAGATAATCAACCACGCAATAGGAATAATCGCCAAAATAACTTCTAGTACCATAAAATCTTCCTTTCTCTCATCAAAATTGAACTGGTTGACCAGTTCGATGATAAAAACTGTCTTACCCCACTTCCGTCCCATCGGCTTTCAGGCTACCACCCCTGTCCAACGAATCAGACATCAATGAAATAAGACCTCTGTCCTTAACCCTACCACAGATTAAAAACTGGCGTTCAGCGTTGACCGCTAGCTTGAAAACTCCGAACGCTCATTTGTATAAATTATATAACTTTTTATCCTTTTTGTCTACCATTTTATTTATTGTATGCAATATCCTTTTTAGAATCTTTTTAGAAATCCTCTCTTTTGTATACTTTAGCTTAATTATGAATATTCATCTTATAATATTGACGCTGAACGCAAAAGAAGACAGAACCTGTTCCCTGCCTTCCGGCCAAAACAATGCCTGTCTTCCTTTGTTTACTTATGGAGAAAAAAATTATAATTGCTCAAATATGGAAAATATTAACCCATGCTCTTTGCAGCGAAATAGGTTGTACCGTATTTTTCCGAAGCTTCCTTTTTAGCAGCTTCAAGATCTTCAACAGTCAGGGCATCCAAAGCCTTAACAACTGCTTCGCGGTCCAGCGGTGCAAGGCCAAGCATCTCACGTGCCTCTGCTGCAGTAGCAACTTCGTTGCCATAAGCTTCAACAGCTCTTGCAGCCCGCTCAACAAGCATCACGTTGTTCGCAAGGATCTTCTTGCCTTCTTTATCATAGCCGTATACAACATTATCCTCCATACCAACACGTACATGGCATCCGTTAGACAGTGCGGAGAACATAACCGGCAGATGACCTTTGCCAATACCGAATGCAGAAACTGTCACTTCCTGAGGAAGATTGCCTTCGGCCTGAAGGCGCTGGATATAAGCGAGCATATCCTGAACATCAGCCGGTGTAGCTGCAAGGCCGCCTACAACGCCAAGACAGAGCTGGAAATGCAGAGGTGCTTTTACGATGCCTTTCTTCCAGTAAACACCAACTGCACGAATCATGCCCATATCAAACACTTCGAATTCCGGCTTGATATTTCTTTCCTGATACAGGTTGCCCAGTGTTGTAAGGAATGTCGGGGAGTTGCTAAAGATACCGCCCGGAATACCCCAGTTGAATGTACCTGCATCAAATGTACCCATTTCAATACCCGGAACATTTGCATGATGCAGCATACGCACTGCGTTTCCGTAAGGCGAATCATCGGATACACGGTTATCACCCGAAGATGTGCAGTTGATAATAACATCACAATCAGGATAATTCTCACGAATCAGTTTGATCGTCTCATAGAACTTTACAGGGTCCATAACGCCTGCACCATTGTCATCACGCATATGCAAATGAACAATTGCAGCGCCTGCTTTCCAGCACGCATAGGCTGTTTCTGCGATTTCTTCCGGTGTTTCAGGAACATCATAACCATGCGGTGTGATCGCACCTGTTAAAGCAGCAGTAATGATTGTTTTTGCCATAATATTACATCCTTTCTTTAAATTACATTGACACATCATTAACTTTGTTTCTATTTTATTAATAATTTTTCACTTTTTCAAGGGGATTAGAGAAAGTGATTATGCCCGATAAGAACGACTTTATATGAAAAAAGTATAACCGCCTTTTATGAAAAAAAGCCAAATTCGACCGCCCTATGTTATAATATATTTATCTCAGGATTATGATTTATTCAGGCATTTTACGACAGATTGCCTGAGCTTTTTGGAGGGATCTATCATGCATTTATATGACACTTATACAGTTAAAAGAGGCGCGCTGCTTGTGAATGTCAACGGTTACAGCGGTGAGGAAGATTTCTATGCCATGCACGGAATCATTGATGAGATCGTACAGCCCGATGATTCCGGTTTCAGTGTTGATTCCATGTGCGTTGGCGGCTTTTTTAATAAAGAAGGAATTCTTGTAAGGACAAGCAGTGAAAGCCCTTATGATGGTCTCAGTTTTTTTTATGAACCACAGAAAATGTCCGAAGGGGACGTAAAAAAAGTCGAAGCGTGGATCAATACAGTTGTCACAGAATTACACACCCGCCGGCCACGCTGATCAGCATATCTGTTCGGCACATTGCAATTACTGTGTCAATTATGTACGATGGTTATGCACATTTTGCATAGGCTTGGAGCTATCAATTATTTCACAAACTTTTATCTTATATGTTAAGATAATAACAGATAAAAAAGGAAGGAGAATTATAAAAATGGAAATTGAAAGAGGAAAAGTCAGAACCAGAGAAGAAATCATTGCCTGTTTCAAGGATGGCCAGACAATTGCGATCGGCGGTCAGGCCGGAGCCTACATGCCTTGGGATCTTCTTGATATGCTTGCGGAAAGCGGTGTCAAACATCTTACAATCTGCTCCATTGATGCCTGCAACCCAGGTCTTGCTATCGGCCGTCTCCTTGATAATGGCCAGGTAGATAAGATGATCACAACACATATCGGTACAAACTCGACCGCACAGAAGCTGTATGCCGAAGGCAAGCTCGAGATCGAATTCTTCCCTATGGGAAGCTTTATCGAGAAAATGCGCGACGGCGGTGCCGGTATCGGCGGTTTCCTGACAAAGACAGGTCTTGGTACGGACATGGAAAAAGGCAAACAGATCATCACATTATCCAATGGCGAACGTTACATTCTTGAAGAAGCCATCCACGCTGATGTAGCGCTCACAAGATGCCGCCGCGCCGATCCCCTTGGCAACCTTGCTTATCATGGTACAGGTACGGCTTCCCATCCGGTTATGGCTACATGTGCAGATCTTTCTATCGTGCAGTGCGATCTGTACTGTGACTTGAATGAAATCTCACCGGATGATGTCAAAGTACCTGCAATGTATGTAGATATGCTTTATACAGACAGCCGTGAACAGAACCAGATCATCGGAAGAATTAAGAGAAAACAGTTGGAGGGTATGTAAAATGGATAACAGACAATTTATCGCCAAACGAGCCGCTCAGTATTTTAAAGAAGGAGACACTGTAAACCTTGGTATTGGTATTCCAAGCGCCTGCAGCGATTACGTTGACCCAACCATCGCTTTCCAGACGGAAAACGGTATGATCGGCGTTGGTCCTGTTGCCAAAAAGCTTGCCATCTGCGATACCTACCAGAATGCCGGCGGTATCAACTTTGTACCTGTTATGGGAGCCTCTGCATTCGATACGGCCTATTCATTTGCCGTTATCCGAAGCGGACGTATGGCTGCAACCGTTCTCGGCGCCCTTCAGGTTAGTGAAAGCGGCGACATCGCCAACTGGGCAAGTCCCGGACGCGCTTTCGGTATGGGCGGCGCCATGGATCTTTGCAATGGAGCCAAAAAGGTTATCGTTGCCATGGAACTGACAACAAAGAGCGGCGAACCAAAGATTTTAAAGAAATGTACTTATCCTTTAACGGCTGTTGGCTGTGTCAAGCATATCGTTACGGAACAGTGCGTCATCGACGTTACACCGGAAGGTCTCAAGCTTGTTGAGATTCGTGCCGGAAAGACGCCTGAAGATATTCAGTCACAGGTCGAACCTACACTCATCATCGCTGATGACTTGAAGGTTATGGAGGAATAATACCTGATCATAAAAAGAAGGTGCGATTTGATTACTCTCACAAAGTAATTGAAACGCACCTTCTTTTGATTCTATTTACTTTTTGCCGTAAGCTCTGTCTGTAGCCGTACATACCATTTCTTCCCACGAAGAAAATCTTGTACTCTCCTTGACAAAATTATCCAGAATCTCGCTGTTATAAACCATAACGTCAGCCTTCCAGTTCACGAACACAGCGCTGGAATACTGAAACCCTTCAAAGGTCTTGAAGTTTGTTTCAGCCTGCATAAATTCATCCGTAAAAATTTCCTTCAGCCGCTGTTTAAACTCAGGAGGCGATGGTACATACTCAAAAGCCATTTTATCATTCTCCTATATACATAGGCCGGCCCATCAGGCGCCGGCCCATCAATAATTATATGTACATTATACAACCTGCTGTCTGTCCTGTCCAGACTTATTTGTTCTCCTCTGACGAATAGAACTCATCAGCCAGCTTATCTACATAAGCTCTCCACTTTGGCTGGTCAGCAGCCATACGAGGACGGATGACATTTTCGATCATACCAGGAATCTCACCGTCAACAACACGGCCTTCGGTGATCGTCAGGTAAAGACCTGTTTCACCCGGAGGGCATCCTGGAATCCACATACCCTTGTCAGCATATCTCTTTGTACAGTTGCCATGAAGAACGATCTTGTCCTTTGGCTTGTCAGGAAGCTGATTTCTAGGACCTACAAGAACGGAGATATCAGATTTTTCTTCGTAAACGCCAAGGGCCTTTAATGTTTCCATGTTCAGTGCAAGCAATGCCTGACAGCTTGAGCATGCGCCCTCGCAGCGGATATCATATTCCGGCCAGCGTGTGCTCATATCGCCAAGGTAAGGAATCCACATTTTCTTGTATACATCTTCAACCTTTTCGCCAACAACATCGATCAGCTCACGGTGTGTTGTACCAAGACCAGCTTCCTCAGCAGCACGGAAATAGTCAACCTGATTTGTATCGATACCAACAACGTCACATGCGATCAGGTCAAGAGCAACAGGGTCTTTACTGCCCATGATGATACCTACTTCCAGAGGAGTTGGTGTATGTGGGCTGAAACCGCTGGCTACATTGATGGCGTCTACGATGTTGATATCAGGACGGACTGCCCACCAAACATCCATCATAGCCATTGTCAGGTTCTGCTGATGCATCTGGGAATGAACCTGATCCTGTACCGTACCCTTGATGTTCTTTAATGCACAGCTAAATACCATGGAAGCATGAGCCTTCATGATCGGCAGGTTGATGATATGGTCAGCCTCGATCAGAAGACGAGGGATCTTACATTTCTTAATGTTGGAACGATAACCTCTTACTGCAACGTTTACAAGGTCTTTTTCAGCTTTGATATCGTAAAGCTCAACTTCTTCCTCTCTTGCTACCTGTGCAATACCGGATACTTCAAAACATTCCATTGTGTCACATCCGATAGCTGCAGATTCAGCAATGATGATTCTGTAAGGTTTAGCCTTCTTAACCTCACGGATGACCGCACGTACTGTTTCAGGGCTTGTACATACTGCGCTCTCTGCCGGTGCTGCATGACCTGCATTTGGCTTCAGAATAACTGTTTCGCCTCTCTTGATCAGGTTCGTTACACCGCCAAGAAGGTCAAATACTTTTGTCACACTTGCCTGAACATTTTCTTCTTTCGCAATTGCTACTACGGCTTTCTTCTCTGCCATTTTTCTTCCTCCCTTTGTTTGGTATATTGATAGTTTATTTGTGCGAAAACATAAGGCAATCGGTAATGCCCGCATTTCCATTTGCCACCGCACGCGAACGAGAGAAACTCATCATACTTGTCCCGTCTCGTTTATGCCTCATCAAATATCTTGTCATTTTTATGTATTATAACAATTTTTTCGAGTATATTCTACCTATTCTTGATAAATCAAACAAATCATGGTATACTTAATGGCGTTCCAATATTAAAAATGTGCTTTAATCTAAGAAAGGAATTCGCCATGGATATTAACCGTTTAAACGAATTTATTACATTAGCCACATTACTGAATTACAGCAAGGCCGCCAATCAACTTTATCTGACGCAGCCTGCTTTAAGCCGCCATATACATGATCTGGAGCAAACTTTGGGCACTCAGCTGTTCATACGCGACACTCACAATGTACATCTGACCTCCGCCGGTGAACTTTTCTTCCATGAAGCACAGGAGATCGTTTCCCGATACAATCGGGCCATCACTCTTGCGAAGGAGGCTTCCTCCTTCTCCACCGGAGAACTGAGGATTGGTTTCCTGTTTGTCGCTTCCCAGTCCTTCCTGTCGGAATTCATCGTTGGATTCACTTCCAGCCACCCAAAGATCAAGCTTACCATGTTCAACGATACCCTCAGTAATCTTGTCACCGGATTGAATAATGGCGACCTTGACTTCTGTATCGTGACCCATGTCAATAAGGGCTACCTGATCGGTCTTGAAAGCAGCCTTATCATGAAAAGCAGCTTATATGCAGTCCTGCATCCCATGCATATCTATGCCGACCGGAAATCACTAAAAATATCCGACCTGTCCGGGATGCCGCTCATCAACCTGTCTACTGAGACCAACCCTATCACGAGCGAATTCAACCGGCAGCTCTTTAAAAAAGCCGGGGCCGTGCACCGCGTTGTTCGTGAAGTGCCGGATATCGAGACGGGTGTTTTCTATGCCAGTATCAACGAGGGCGCCTTTCTGCTGCCGAAATATCTGCTGCCGATGTGCAACTCTCTGATAACCCTGCCATTTGAAGATGATTTCGCTTTTACAACGCTGAATCTTATATGGAAGAAGAAGAATCCCAACCCTTCCATTTCCCTGTTTCTCGATGCCTTTAATACATATATCGACAATCACAGGAATCAGCCGCCATTCAAATAACCCTTTAGGGAGGATTCAGAGTCATTACCCGCCTATATCACAGCCGACGGATGATGACTCTTTTTCCGGCAGCAATTGTCTTCCTGCTGTTGATTAAAGTATAGCATTTGCCCGCCATAAATGGAAATTCTCATTCTCCCCACGGTTATGTAAAAACAACATAACCATCACAGATAATGATTATTTACTTTTTGCATAAGCCTTATCAAAATCGACATTTCACATTATTTTAAAACTCCTGTATAATTAAGCCATCAAAAGAAATTGAACGGTGGACGTTTTATTTCAAGACTGTCAATTCAATATTATTTAACAGGAGGTACATAATTATGTCCGAAAACAACAAGCCTATGGCACCTTATGCCAAACTGCCTGAACTCGACGAGTACAAAGAATGGTTCAAAGATTTTGCAGACCTTTACCGTGAAGACGGCATCCTTCAGGTAACATGGAAGACAAACGATGGCCCTATGCATCACAGCGGTATGTCACATCGTGCCATCAGCCAGTTAGTAAGAATGCTTTCTCTGGATTACAAGAATGAGATCATCATCTTCACCCATATCGGTGACACATGGATGATCGAGTCTGACCCTAACGGTTGGGAGACCTATTCCGAGCTGCCGACACAGCGTTTCCAGCATCAGT
>CAYURX010000009.1:0-33538 GCA_964447245.1 uncultured Coprococcus sp.
TGAAATCCAATGTCTTGCCTTTAACCTTATTGGTTGTTGTGTTTCCGGCTTCATCTTCGGAATAAATGTTCAGAGAATACTCGCCTTCATCTTCGAAGCATGATGCTTTGATCGTGTAAATCACTTCCCACCACTGGCCATTGCCGCCTGTTTTCTCAACTGTGTAATCAGTTCCTTCAGCCAGTTTAACAACCGTTCCGTTCTTACTATAGGAAATTTCAATATTCTTAGGCTCATTTACATTAATTTCATGAACAACAATATTCTGCGCTGCCTTTGTAAATCCGCTGTTCAAAAGGGTCTGCGTCTCATTACTGAACGTATAGGCAGAACCGTTTCTGTTCACAGAGAAGGTGATCTCCTGCGTTTCCTCGTTACCGGCCTTATCAACCTCTTTCACTGTCAGTGTATAGATATCATCCATATCATTGGCAAAATTTCTGAAGGTTACGATCTGTCCGTCATTCGTTGCCGCCACGGAAATCATGCTGCCAGCATCGATCTTGCCTTTATTTGCGCCTCTCAGCGTGTAAGTCACACCATTGGCGTCAAAGTTTCTGTCAGAGATCCTAAACACCGGTTCAACCGTACCTTTGATTGCCTGCTTGTTCTTAACACCTGTAATCTCAATGACAGGTTTTGTCAGGTCAACGGTAAATTTATCTTCCGAGTAATCGGCCGAAGCGTTCCCCGCCAAATCTGTATAAGCAATATCAAAGGTATAATCCGCATCATTCGCAAAACGGATAACTGCTGTATGTCTGTCGCCGCTTCCGCTCCATCCGCTGACAGAAGGCGTTGCCGCGCCATTGTTGGCTGTTGCTGTCACTTTCACCTCGGATGCTCTGAAGTTATGTTCTGTAATTGTGATCGTTGCCGTACGCTCTGATTTGTAATAATTGCCATTCTGGGAATTATTATTATCGTAGCTTACTGAAATCGTCGGCAAAGTCTTATCAATGGTAATCTCATCCATTTTTTCTGTATTGGACTTATTACCGGCCAGATCATAACAGTCAAACGTTACCGAATAATCTCCATCACCGGAGAATGTCACTGTTCCTGTTGCAACCTCTCCTCTTACCGTCCATCCGTTGAAGGAATAGCCGCCGCCATTGCTGGCTGTCACCTTTGGCGTATAAGAAGTATCAAAATTGCGCTCATTCACCGTAATCGTCAATGTCTTTGTATTCTTGTAATACTTTGAATTCTGTGCGTCAGACTGATCAAAGCTGAACTTCACAACCGGCGCCTGATTATCAATCTTTAACTTCTGTTCCGTCGATGTGGTCTGGTTGGTGGACCAATCAGAAGCTGATACTGTCACTCTTACATCATTACTATAGAACTCTGTCGGATTGATCGTTACATGCCCGGTATAAATCTGCTTATGATCCTTATTGCTGTATGTCGCTAATGTACCCGTATTTTCATGGCCATTTGCGCCATCATAAATTCTGTAAGTAACCTCTTTCAGACCGGAATACGCACCATTGACTGAAGGGTCCTCCACACGGATATCAAAGCCCGGATTATCACCGGCACTATAGACACCCTTACCCCATGCAGGCTTGGATGGCGTAATCGTTACGACCGGAGCCGGATCCGTATTATCAGCCACGAGATTCGCTGAACTGAAATAATTCCTGTTGCCGGCCTTATCTTCTACTTTCTCGTAAACGATCACGTTCTGGTTTGCCGGAAGATTGATTTTTCCTTTATAAGGAGTCCAGCTATTTGCCTCAAGACTATCAAGGGACTGCCAGTCATAAGTCTTTGATGACAGCATATACCAGGTCTGGTCAACACCGGCTGTAACATCATCAGAAGTCACGGTTGATGACAGATTGTTCTTACCAAACAATCCAAAAGTGATCGTGCTGATTAACTGATCAGCCCATGTCTGCTGTGTGCCGCCATTGGCATTACCTGTACCATTGACAAGCCCGCTGACTGAAACCGTACCTGAAGGTCTGACTCTGTCCAATGTGATATAATCCGTCGGAACAGTATCATGTTCCTGACCTTCACTGTCTACAAATACACATGCGTTGCCCGCAAGGTCGGTATAAGTGAAATCAAATGTATAATTGGCATCATTTTGAACGCCTGCTTCAAAGGTTCTGACAATATCATTCGCAGACCACTGGGCCGAGTTAACGGCATTACTCTTATAAAGCTTGCAAGCATCTTCCAGAACAGCCGTCTTTTCTGAATCCTTTGCCGTTACCGTATACTGCGGCAGATAAGTATCTTCCAACGGATTGCTGCCATTGCTCAATTTTGTAAAGAAATTCAGTTCTGTAACTGTAATTGTCACACCGAATCCCTTGGTATAGGCTTCTCCAAGGTACGCAATATCATCTTTCGTACCTGCGGCAAATGCATGCTCTGCACTGTCTGTTAAGGCCTTATAAGCAACCTGTACCCTCGGCGCTGTCTTATCAACAACAAATGCATAGTTCTCCGCCGATGCCTGATTACCGGCCCTATCCGTTACAACTGTAGCAATCTGATAATCTCTCTCATCAGAGAAAGTAATCGTAATCTTTGTCTGAGCGCCGTCTCTGTCCTCATCAGATGTATCCTGCTCCCATGTCAAATTGGAAATGCCATATTTCGGCCAGTTTGCAGGCTGTTTCAAATCCTTAAAGGCCACCGTTTCGGTCACTTGCTCATCTTTTCCGTCAACATGCTTCACCGTATGAATGGTGTAATGAACATCATTATCCAGATCAAGGAAACGTTCAGTGATGGTCGTTGTCAGTGTAACATCGGCCTTGTAATACTTTCCATTTACTTTTTCCGCATCAGAAGTATATGTATTCGTCACAACCGGTGCGACAGGGTCAATGGTAATTGTTTCCTCAGCATTGCTTATATTACCTGAATAATCCTCAGCTATCACCTGAATCGTGCAATCGTAACTGTGATCCTGATTCTTTGATACATATTCTTTAAGATCAACAGTCTGGGTTTGCGTCTGCACATGATTCGTTGTTCCGTTCTTCAATGCATCACTCATCAGTGCTTCATTACTCTGAACAGAACCTTGTTTTGTATCATCAAACATCTCATAGCTGACATTTTTGATACCGGCGTACTGGTCCTTATTCTTAGTTCCCTCCGCTTCTGCATCAGGGTCTACCGGATCTGTTACCGAAACGATAAACTGTTTAGCATCATCCGCACTGTAAATGCCCTTATTGTAAGCAGGTGTCTTTGCATCAGGTGCAATCTCAATTGTCATCTGTGTCTTGTCAATAACAACATTTTCACTGCTGAAATAGTCATAGTTGCCTGCAAAATCTGTGACCTTTTCATACACAACGATATTCTGGTTGGCGCTGCAAATAATTTTTTGTGCATCCTCATAAGTTTCCCACGCTGTAACCGGAAGGTTATCCAATTCACTTTTATCAAGCTTCACATTATGATCACTTATATAGTATTGGATTGGTTCCAACTCAGAAGTAATATCCGTACCGGCCATTTCAACTGTAACAAACTCATTACCAAAATATCCATATGTAATGTTTTCGAGCAGCTTTTCCCATGTCATTGATACCTGATCATTTGCCAGACCTGAAATTGTCACAGAGCCTGTCGGCTTTGTTTTGTCAACAACAAATGTAACCGCACTTGCTGAACCTTTATTTCCGGCTTTGTCAATGACTTCTGTTGAAACCTCATAATGCCTGTCATTAGAAAAATGAATGGTAATAATCGTCTTTGCTTCGTCACTTGTTTCTGAAGTATCCTGAGAATATGTTACCTCTGAGATACCATATTCCGGCCAGTTATCCTTATTTTTCAAATCTTCAAATACTACTGTTTTATCAAGAGTTGTTTCTTTCCCACCAGTATACGAAGTCGTTTTAATGTGATAATAAACATCCTTATCCAAATCAAGATATCTCTCGTTTATAGTCGTTGTCAAAACAACATCTTCTTTATAATACTTGCCATTCAACTTTTCAGCTTCAGAAGTACATTCATTCGTAACAACCGGCGCTACAGGGTCAATGATAATTGCTTTAGACGCCTCATACTTATTACCGACATTATCTTCTGCTAAAACTTGAAGTTCGCACTGGTAACTACTGTTTCTGTTCCCATCAGCATAAGAAGCAATATCTACATTTATATCTTGCGCCTGCTTCCGTTCATCTACCGTCAATGAGTCTCCACCAATCTGTTTATTACCATTAAATAGCGTATAACTAATCTTCTTAATACCGGCATACTGCTCATCATTGTTTGTTCCATTAGGATCTATCGGATCTGTCACGGTAACAGCAAACTTCTTGATTTCATCAGCATTATAAACACCTTTATTCCGTCCCGGAGCTTCTGGATCAGGAGTAATTACAATATTGGTAGCTGTATTATCTATAATAACATTCTCGCTACTAAAATAATCATAATTGCCCGCAAGGTCTGTTACCTTCTCATATACAACCACATTCTGATTCGCTTCACATGATACAGCTTTACTATAGGTAAACCAATCTTTACTGTCAAGCGCATCCAAATCTGCCCTGGTGAGCAGGCGATTCTCGTTGCAAGGATAGTACTGTATGGACTGCTTGCCTGCGGTCACGTCATCCCCAGTCATAGTTACCGTAATAGAACTTGGACTGTAGAGTCCGAAGGTTATCGCTTCAAGAAGCTTCTGCCAGCTCTTTTTGCCTCCCAAAAGGCCATCGACGCTCACCTCCCCGGTCGGTTTGACACGGTCGAGTGTAATTTTATTTTCAACAACTTCCACCGAGTTACCAGCAAGATCTTTATATGCTAAATTAAACACATAATTTGCATCATCCGTAATTTTTTGTTCAAAAACGTTACTATAGATTTGCTGTTCTGCGTTGCTTTCCCGTACCCAATTCTTGTTGTTTTCTGCATTCGCTTTAAAATCCTTACACTCTGCTGCTAAAATATCTGTGTGTGCATCTTTAGCTGTAACAGTAAATATAATATTCTTTGCATCAAAATTTCTCTCGTTTACAGTTATTTTTGCAGTGAACCCATCTTTATACGCCTCACCCAGATAAGTGATGCCGGAATCCTGCAGTTTCAACTGTTGTTCGCCCGCAAAATATTCAATTTTGGCCGTTGGTGCTTCCTTATCAACAGTAAATACAAACTTATCGCCATCAACAGATTGATTTTCGGCAAAATCTTTAACACTTACCGATACTTCATAATCCCTGTCCAATCCATTATCCAAATCATTACCAAATTCAATAGTAATGTTTGTTTCACTCGCATCGGTTCGTTCTGCAATTTCCCCAATCGAATCCGCTGTTATGCTCTGAATACCATAATCTGGCCATTTACTTTCATCAGCCAGCAAACTACTCAGACTTAAGTCCTTTCCATCAATTGTATAAATGACATTGTCATAGGAAAGATAGCGTTCTGTAATGGTTGTATTTAATGTAACATTCTTATTTGTATAGATTTTTCCATTAGAATCAACATATGCATTCTCGTCATAGGACAATGTATTTGATACCACTGGTGCAAGCTTATCAATAACAAAGGTTTTGCTTTGATATGCTTCTTGAGATTCTTTTTGATATGACTCATTACCTGCCAGATCAACGGCTTTAACCTTTACAAGGATTTCCTTACTTGTTTTCTCGTCAATACTTGCCGTAATTTTACCTGTAACCTTTGAAAAATCTTTTTTCAATTGATCAATTGTTCTTTTTTCTTTTTTCTCATCATCTGCTTGGAATAACACATTATTTTCAATGAATGATTCTCCATCCTGAGTCATACTATAAGTGACACTATCCACACCTGAGAAAACATCATCCTTATTACCTTCAACCTGAACATCCAGTACTACATCGGTTTTAAAATAATCTTTAGACGTTTCTGTTCCATCGCTGCCATTCTTAATGGAAAAATATTCTACATCTTGAGGATAGTTAATAGTAATTGCATTTTCAAATGTTGTATCTATCACCACTCCATCTGCATTATACAACACACCATTGCCAACCATATCCTCTGCATAAACAAAAATTACATAATTACCATTTTCCTCCTGAGGAAGTGTGATTGTACCATTCTCAACATCCTTCGTGATATCTGTTCCATTCAGCTTATCTTTATAGTTGTCAATAGTAATGATCAAATCTTCCTCTGTAGGCACTTTATAATAATGTGTCGCATTCGGATTCACCCCTGATGCATCCCCGTCACTGATATTAACTTTCAGGCTGACATCTTTATTTCGGAAAATATTAAAAGTAATTGTATTCAATATTTGTCCAATTAAAGTCTGCTCGCCAACAACTTCGATTTTCACATCAGGCACTGTTGCATCATTACTAAAGGTTACTTTAAATGGTGCTGTTGACCGAGACCCATCAGCGTCACTCAGTCGCAGCCAGATTTCTTTATTGCTGTCTTCAGTAATTTCATAACCGCTATTTGTAATCTCGTTTTTCTTACTTAATTCTTCTGTATCATTTTCTCCATTTACCTGATAAACTTTTGTATACACTCCTGCAGGCACAATTTTTGCAATCGTTGACTCGTCCTGAATTAATGCATAATAAACCTTATTGCCATCCTGATAAACATGCGTACTGCCATTATTTAAATTAACATAATCTTTCAGCTTATCACCAGTCACTTTTTCCGGCAATAAAATCAGCGTCCCCTCTGTCTGATTTTCAAAATCAAACTCATAGTTGGCTGTTGCATTGCCAGTATCCTTATCAGCAACAAGGGCTTTTTCAAAGATTCCTTCTTTAGGCGTTGTTCCAATCTTTGTTGCGTCAATAACTACCGCAGGTATTGTAAATCCTTTTTCTTCCAGACTATTGGCATCTTCTCCATTTACAAAATCACCGCTATTAACTGTAATCGGTTCAACGCTATTTTCATACTTTAGATCTTCCACATTGCCTGTCTTTGTATACTCCATAGAAGCATTACCGACTGTCAGGCCAAGTTTCTTTTTGTTAATAGTTACCGTAACATTATCTGGCTTTGCATCTGTATCTGACAGATTATAGTATTGTGCCAAATCATCTGACAATTCGAATGTCACTGCTACAGGCTTATCCTTTCCAGCATCCGCAGATTGAGTCGTACCATCAGCCTCAATATTTTTTATTGTCTTTAATTCACCATTATAATTTGCCACCAAATCTGTTGTAACTTTAACTATCGTTGTGCCATCGTAAACACGATTCTCATCGGCTTTTACATTTGCAAGCTTTACTTCCTTTTTCGTAATTTTACCAATTGTAAACGTTTTTTGTGATTCATTATAATTATCATTAGCATTCTGCTTAACGTTAATCTCCACGCCTGTATCAGAAACTGTATTAACCGTCACCGGATAGCCTTTGCCTTCTACTTTTTTTGATCCGATGGTAATTGAACCCTTATATGTATCTGGCACCTCAAATGAAAATTCCGATGACATAGCCGGTTTACCTTCATCTGCTGCGATTGCCTCCGGATTAATATAGAATGTATCTCCATAGGCTACCTCTGCAATCCTACCATCGTCATTTCCTATAAAAGAAAAGTCTTGTGATATTTTACCTGGCGTATATGTATATTCCTGCTTGTCAGGTGCACTATATATGTCACTACCACTATAATTGGCAGTCACTTTATAATTTTGCCTGCTGCCAGGTATCCATGTAAAAGTACCATCATCATTCTTTTTTATAGAATTACCATCAACAGCAATACCGTCCTCGTTCTTAATCTCAAGACTGATATCACCCACTATAGGCTGCCCGCCTGCAAGCAGTTCTGCCTTGATTGTTACCCCTGCATTCCAGGCTCCACCAACTCCATCCGTCATTTCAGGGGTGAAAGTCAGTGAAAGCGTCGTTGCTTTTTTTGTTATCTTTATATCTTTTTTTGTACTCTGATTACCTGGTCCGGTTGCTGTCAAGGTAACATTTAATTCATCTGTAACCGCATCCGGCATCGTGCTTGCTTTTACCTTTAGCCGACAGGAGTTGCCTGTTGCTGTAGTTGCTGCAGCACCCGAGGCATCCACAAATCCGACAATATCTTTATCTGTTTCGCTGATCGACCATTCAACCTGATCATCCCATGTCGGTGAGCCAGTACTGATTGTATATTCACCTGTACTCTCGAGTTCCAGAGAATCCGGCCCCCCAACGGCACCTATTGTATAATCAGGAGTCAATGCAATAGCACTTACACCTAAAGATATCTCATTTCCTTTATTAATAACATCTCCTATCTTTTGAGCAGTTGGCTTCAGCTCAATCTTATAATTATCATCAACCAGCTCATAGCCATATGTATAACTATCATCTGCTGCATATTTAACCGTGACTTTTGCCTCTCTATCTGTAAAAGCAACCGGCCCTACTTCCTTCTTTTCTCCGCCAGGCGCCTGATAATAAGCTTTTACCTTTGTTCCGCTTAAGCCCACGTCGTTTACTAATAACCCGTCTAAGTCTGCAGATGCTGGCAATCGAAAGGTCAGTACCACATCGTTTATTGTTGGTCCCGTAACTCCGCTGTCCGAAGCGCCTGCGTCTCCTGAATCTTCGGAGTCTCCCGAACCGCCAGTACCTCCTGACTCTCCACTTCCTGAATCTCCGCCACTGGCTTCTGTTGCATAAGCATTTAATGTAAACACATTATCTGAAAATACAGTTCCTGCAACCATGGCCGCAACAAGCAGCACAGCCAGTGACTTCTGAATGATTTTCTTTATCATTCTTTTCGCTCCCTCCTTCTTCGTTTTTTAAACAAAAATTTATATAATCTTCCATTAAATAAATAGTGTAAATGAAAAGAATATAACAATAGAAACATTGTGATCAGATTCAGCCACATGCCGAAACTGATAACCATACTGCCAATCATGGCCGCCACGGATACAATAAGCACTATATCCGCTATGACTGCCTGTCTGTTTTGAAAAAAGCAAATCATACCTGTCTTCTCTGTATTGATGGCTGTCTGCATGCCTTTTTTCTGGCGGCAGCCCATATAGGCGGCCGACCAGCAGCCAACACCGGCCAGCAGACCTGCCCAAAACAGAATGCCTATTATATAGCCCATCGCTGACAATCCTTCACCATCATTTCCAGAGAATGGCAGCAGCAATATGGATGCTGATGATATACTATACGCAATAACGGCAGCCTTAAAGAGAATCCGGCCCCTTTTCACCTGCTGCATCTTATATCACCTCGTCGGTATGTACTTCAACAATGCTGCGCTCAATCACAAAGCCAACTGATGACACAGGCTTTGACTGACCGCCCATCATTGCTGCCCCGGCATCAAGTACCATTGTCTCGCCCCGATTACCGGCAGATACATAATCCATATCTGCAGGACGTTGTAATACACTTGTTGCCTGACCGCCGTCATCCAGCAATGTTGTTGCCTGGCCGCCGCTGTCCAACACACCCGTCGGCTGGCTTCCTTCCGAAAACGCCATCTCTGCCGGATTTTCCTGAACCGGCGACATCAGCCTGTCTGTTTTCAATCCACCGGACAGATGGCCCGTATTCCTGCGCAGCCTTCCGGTTCCTGAACGGCCGATCCGTCCGGTCTCTCTTTTCCTGTGCCGACGGCCATCCTCACCGATTTTACGTGAAGATGATAATTGACCGGTTCCGTCATCAGCAGCAACCATCTCTTTAATCGCTTTTTTCGCTCCGCGACCGCTCAGTTCACTGAACACCGTAGGTATCCGCAGCCAGAAAAACAGGAATACAGCCAATAGCAGGAACACAACTGCCACAATTCCGCAATACAAATTAATACTGTGATAAAGGTTCATCATCTGTTCGAAGTTCTGACTATTCATTAGTTATTCCCTCCCTCAGTTGAACCGTTTGTCAGCGAATCATAAGCGAAGGCTGCCGTGATATTTTTCCTGGCCCCTTCAACCGTTGTCAGAATCGTATTTTTCAGGTTCTGCCCGATTTTCTGATCCAGAGTCATGGCATTGACCCGTGCCAGAATATCATCTAATACATTCTCCATTGTCGCCTTGTCAATATTCGCTTCTCCTTTAAAGTCCATGACTCTTGAATTGATTTGAGCCGCAACCTCGTTATACAAACGCAGTTCCGTAATCTTATCATCACTTGCTTCATTACTTACAAGACTTGCGTCCATTAAGGCCATCAGATCGTACCAGTAATCCGCATAGGACACTTCCGCATCGCCAAGCTGATTGATCTGTCCAAGCTTTGTTTTGTAATAAGAACCAATTCTGCCAAATATAACAGCCCTCTGCTGCCACTTCGTTTTATTGTTATTATCACTGTCATTGTCAAAATTTAATTTCGACATATCGGCATTTTCAACATTCGCAAACCATCCGACCGACGACGGCTTATCCCCGGCGCCATTATTGCCGTAAAAATAATAAGCCATTCCAAGCTGATAGGATAATTTCACATACCCCGCTTCATCATTAGCCTGCAAATACGTTTTATTATCCTGAGAACGATTATTATCTTTATTATTCAGCATAGATGTCATTTCAATCACTTCATCCGAAGACAATACATTGTCTTCCAGCATAACATCCAGCATTTCAAGATACGCTTCCGATTTTGTCGGGTCTATGCTCACCGCCTCACGGTATAGCTCTGTCTTTTGCTCAGACGATGCCGTTGCCGCTTCACTGACGTAATAATCGTACCCACTCCGCTGCGTACTCTTTTCAAGGCCAAGTCCCACAAGTGAGCCAACGCCAAAGAGAACCGCCATGGCCGCACACCCGCCAAAAAGCATCATTTTATTCTTCAGCTTTCTCCGATACGGCAGGCCCAGTTCTTCCGGATGCTCTAAATCATATTTCAATTCAGCACAGGACTGATATCGGTCTTTGATTTCATACTGTGTACACTTATCGATGATCATTTCCAGTCCAAGCAAAATATTTCTGAGATCTCTTGGTGTTTCATCCAGCAAGGTCGGTCTGCACTGTGTGATTTTAGGAAAATTAAACGGTGTAGCCGCAGGGTCACGACCTGTAATCAAATGATGCATTGTTGCGCCCAGGCAATAAATATCTGTCTGCGGACGCGACTGTCCATTACCGCCGTATTGCTCAGGCGCCGCATATCCCGGTGTTCCAAGACAAGTTGTATCTTCTGAATTTCCGGTTTTAAATACACGTGCCGTTCCAAAATCAATCAGTGAAATCTCTCCATCTGGTTTCAGCATGACATTCGAAGGCTTCATATCCCTGTAAATGATCGGAGCCGGTCTTGTATGCAAATAATAAAGCACATCACATAACTGTTTGCCCCAGGAAATCACATCCTCCACGGAAATCGGATAACCGTCATTTTGAATACTCTCTGCCAGAATTTCCTTCAGCGATTTTCCCTGAATGTAATCCATAACTATCAGAAATGTATCGCTGTCATCAAGAACATCAATAATGCTCGGTAAATATTTGTGGCTAAGACTTTTCAGAATATTTGTCTCGGCAATCAATCCCTGCCTGACCGTCGCAAAATCCTGAACGCCATCTTTTCGAACCTCTTTGATCGCCCAGGTCTTATTGGCTCGCTCATTCAGCGCCAGATAGACAACACTCATTCCGCCCTGTCCGATTTTATTAAGAATCTTATACTTACCATCAACCATTGAACCAATCTGCAGCATCTTCTAGTCCTCCTGGTAAGTTTTTATTAGTGCAACGGAAATATTGTCAACTTCCATCCGCTGCTTGTCCAATTCCGTCAATCTCACTGCACTGTCTTTCATCTGCTGTTCATTCCTGACAGCCGCAGGATTCATCGCCCTGTAAATTTCTTCCTCAGAAATCACATGGCGGAAACCATCACTGCACAGCATGAATACGGCATCCGGCAGGACTTCTCCACTGTAAAAATCCGGCGTCACAACCTCTGAAGCTCCGACACATTGCAATAATACATTGCGCTGTGGATGTACTTCGGCCTGTTCAGGAGTAATCATTCCCATATCCAATTGGTATTGAACAACCGTCTGATCCTTCGTCAATTGATACAGTGAGTCGCTCAGCATATAAGCTCTGGAATCTCCAACATTCATAATATAATACTGATTACCATAAATCAGGAGTGCCACAATCGTCGTGCCCATTCGGGTCCCCTGTCTGGCCGCATAGCCGGACAGTTTCTGATTCTGCTCCAAAACCAGATTGTCCCAGTCAAGCTTTAATTCATCAGGATTAAACCCTCGCTCCAGCATGAGCGGAAACCTGATTTCGAACCAGTTCTCGAAGGTTTTTATGACTGTCGCACTGGCCAGTTCGCCTTTCGACAAACCGCCCATACCATCACATACGACACACAGACAAACCCGTCCCTGGTTTGTCTGTGCAACTTTAATGAGTAATGAGTCCTGATTGGTATTCTTCTTTATTCCTACGTCACTATGTGCCGCAATCATAAAATTCATACAATCATCCACCCGTTTCTCTACATTTTAAACTGGAATTCTTCATCAGCCAGTCTGATGGCATCGCCATTATTCAGCTTTCTTTCCTGACCAGCCGCCACAGTTGAACCATTGACACTGGTACCATTTGTTGCATTCTGGTCAACAACATAGAACCCGCCGTTCTTAAAGACAATATCCGCATGGGTCCGGCTGATATTGGTATTATCCGAAATACAATAATCAACTTTTCTGCGTTCTTTACCAATCTTAAATACAGCTTTGGAAATGGTAATTCTCTCACCGTTCTTTTTACGAATCAGCGAAGCCGGCGGGATCATCTGGCCGCCGCCAAGAACTGTTGTTTCTCCGGCTCCCTCATTCAATACACTTGTCTCTCCCGAGCCGTCACTGCCTGAGAAGTTATTTACATTTTTCTGCTGTACCCACTGACCTGCGCTACCTCCGGCGCTCTGTCTCTTTCTCTGTTCTTCCGCGCGCATACGCTCCTGCTCCGCACGTCTGCGTTCTTCTTCTTTTTTCTTCTTTCCTGAAGAAACCACAATAATCACAATAATAAGAATAACAACAACCGCTGCCGCTGCAATTATGATAATCATTGTTGAGTTTGAGCCTTTCTGCTCTGTAAGTCCATTCTGTGCTGTCTGTAATTCATCAATTGCACTCTGGATGTCCGCATCTGCCGCACCCGCCTTATTCGCAATTGTCTTCGCATTGGTAATCGCTGCCTTTAAAGCTGCAACACTATCTTCTGTCATATTTGTCGTATCAGCTGCTTCCGCTGCAGAAATTGCGCCCTGCAGATCACCCAGCAACGGGCTGACAGCTTCTGTCTCTGTCGCTGCTGTCTGCGTCTCAGGGGCGTTTGTATCCGGCTCAGATGTTTCACTCTCCGATGTTCCTCCGTCAACCGTCTTATGATCAATACCAAGAGCCTCTAATACATCAACTACTTCATTACTTTCTGTCGAATAGAAATAAGTTGTCTCATCACCATATGTATTCAAACCGACAACGTTTCCATCACCATCTACCAGCGGGCCGCCCGAATTACCTGCAGAAATTGTCGCAGAATGCAGGATTGTTGAAATCGGCGCACCTGTAAATTCACTGATTGAGATTTTGGAAATCGTACCTGTTGTAATGGTCACATCATCAGCCGTATAGACCGCATCAATCTGTACTGCGTCTCCTACCTTACCGCCAATGCTGCCTTCTACTGCAGCCGGAAAGCCGAGTGCATAAACCTGCTGAGTTGGTGTGACTGTGCTGCTGTCAGCAAATGTCAGCGGCTCTCTGTCATAAATTGGCTGGGACAGCTTTAATATAGAAAAATCTCCCGCTTCACTCTGATTAACAATTTCTGCTGTCACATAGACATCACGCTTAACAATGATTCTTAATTCCGTTGAAAGCTTGACATCTGACGGAAGCTTTGTTTCCTGGCCTAACTCCTGTGTATAAAGGGCTTCGATCGCAGCCTTAAGGTTTGTATCATCATGAGGGAATGTATTGGCCACATGATGATTGGTAATTACTGTCTGTGCGCCATTATCATTACCAACAAGGAATCCGGTTCCCCGCCCGTAAGCTATCACATTGCCATTCATGATAACAACCTGAACAACCTCCAAAACACCATTGCGGTCATCCAGGACTGCCTGATTTGTCACTGTCGTTTCCGAAGCTTCTGCCGCCTGCATTGGCACCGCCATCAGCCCCAACGCCATCATCAGGCACAGAAATATCGAAAGAATTCTTTTCTTTGTTTCTTTCATAACAAGTTCCTCCTAAGTAAAATGATGTAGTAAATTGACAAACGCAATACTTATATTAATTATAGTCGTATTACGACTATTTTTCAATAGTTTTTTATTGCTTTACTATAATAAATACATCTGATAAACCAATAATCTCCATAATTTATTCAGGAAATATCTTATGTCAAAAACACGGGAAACACCTACATATTTTCACCGTATCATTGAATTGCGCAAAGATCATATATTAAAGCAGGCGCAATGAGCTGCATGCCTGAATGTCAAGCAAACGACATATTCAAAATACGAACTCGGTAAAATTAATATTCCAATTGAAGTTTTTATGAAATTAGCAGATTACTATGATGTGTCTGTAGACTATTTACTTGGAAGAACGGATAAAAAGAAATAATAATTTTAGAATTAGAGGTTATGATAACACCAACATAGTCTTATTATGACTATACCGGTATTGTCATGTTAAGATTATTCTATAATACAAATGTACCTTAAAATCCTCTATATGATTGGAGACGATTTATGCCCAAAATCCATGAAATTTCTTCTCCTTATCACCGTATACGCGATTTGCGTGAAGATAATGATTTAAAACAAGAACAACTGGCCGCATATCTGAATATCAAACAAACAACCTATTCAAAATATGAACTAGGTAAAATTAATATTCCGGTTGAGGTGTTTATCAAATTAGCAGATTACTATGATGTCACAGTAGACTACCTGCTTGATCGTACAAACAAAAAGCATTAAAGTTATGTGTTCCTCTCACCTAAATAATCTGTTCCTGTAAATTCTTAAGTACAATCTCTTTACAGGTCATTTTACCCAATACTTCCCTCTTTATTTTATATAAATTAGACATTTTAAACAATGACATTTGACATATTCTTTACACATACTTTATAACAAAAAAATACATAGCCTTGAATTATCCGAATACCTGTGCTGTCAAACAATATTTATCTGTTTTCCTTTATCCTTTAAAAGACATTGGCATTATGAAATGCTTCATAAAAACCCTGGCATGAAAAAAATACTAATTGACATATTTGTTCGTTTAACATATACTTATATTAAGGACAGAGATGTTCTGATGTGCAAGCATCATAAGTTGTGGACAATTGGAAGTCGCTAAAAATCCAAATCCGTTTTTGCATTGCTATAGGTGATGTGAGGCCGACAACCGGCATGAAGTTGTGAACAATTGGAAGTTGCTAAAAATCCAAATCCGTTTTTGCATTGCTACAGGCAATGCGAGGCTGACAACCAGCAGGAAACTTGCAGTTAAAGGCAGGAGACAAATCATCTCCTGCTTTTGTTTTATTTCTTTCAAAATATGTAGGAGACCAAATGAGAAATCAAAAGATGTGTCCATTATCAATTGGACATAAAGCTAAATTAAGAGCACAGATAATCTCTGGCGCCAGAAACTATAACAAATATTTGGTTAATAAAGTATTCAAAATTATTTGTGAAGATGGAACAGAAATTGATGTTATAGCTATGTTTGCCAGACAATCTGAAAATCCGACATACCATGAATTAGTGTATGTTTCTAATGTCCTTGGTGTATATGAAAAAAATCAGGCATTGTTGGAGCAGTTGGATAATTCCATTCAGATGAAATTTATGGAGATTATTACCAGGCCTGAAATATAACACAAAAATGATTTACCCCAAATCCAGCCCGATCAGAATCCGGTATTGACCCACATTTTCACACTGTGGGACAATACCGGATTCTTCAAATTCTTTATCTATTTTCCTTATCCGCTTCCAGAAACGCCGCCAATGCGTCCATTCCCTCGCCCGTTACGGGGCTGACATGAAAGATCGGGCTGGCCCCGGCCAGTTCCAGCAGTTCTGTCGCATCTTTGATCTGCTGCGGCGTCGCAATGTCGATTTTTGAAACGACTCCAGCCACCGGCATCGAAAAGGCGCTGGATTGGCCCGGTGAAAAATAATACTGGTCGCGGCTGGCATCCTGCACAAAAATGACCTGCTCCACCTCTGTGGAAGTGACCATCAACGACCGGAGGTATCCCCTGTTCTCCAGATATTCCCCCGGCGTATCGATGGTCGTGTTATAAACTTCAAGGGCCTGCGTTTTCTTGTATTTCAGTTCCATATGATTCAAATACTGACAAATGGTCGTCTTACCGCAGGCCACATTTCCAATTAAAATAATTTTTTTCATGATTTTGTTACAACCGTTGGTGAAAAATGCAGCGTATTCTCAAGCATATCCAGCACATCCCGGACGGCTGTCTCCACATCTGCCACATCGCCGTTAATAATCAGAGAACCATTAAAACGATCCACAAAAACAACTTCTACGTTGGCTGCTTTCATGGCGATATCCGCGCCGATAATCGCACCTTCACTCGGTGTGATGGTCATAATGCCAAGCGCTCCATGGCGCTCGCCGATAACGCCAAGTTTTTTGTACAGACTCTGATCGGGATTGGCAATTACATGGGCCAGTGTCACCTGTTTGCCAGGCACATACTCCTGTATAATTCGTTGCTTTTCCTGCTGCATGGCGCACCTCTCCTTCTACAACAGCGATTCAAATATTTCTTTGCGCGGATTCGGTATAACGACCTTTGAAACGAGCATTCCCTGCGCATTCTCCGTTGTAATCCCGCACTCGATGGCTTCCCGGACGGCTGCCACCTCGCCGGTTAATACAACAAATGATTTGCCGCCGATACCCGTTCCCAGACGGACATCCAACAGATCAACATCCGCCGCCTTAACGGCCGCATCCGCTGCATAAATGGAAGCTGTGACACTGAAAAATTCCATAACGCCAATGGCGCCCATCGTTTCCGGCATCGCCGCCAGGTTGATCGCATGGATCACCTGCGGATGCACGCGTGGAATCACGCACTGGTCAACCGTGTAGTTTTCGCCGATCTGCGCCCCCGCATCCAGCGAAGCTTTCACAGCCGCCACTTCGCCTGTAAAAAGTATATAATATTTGCCCGGACATCCGGCCTTTGCAAATATCAGATCGACCTCCGCCGTTTTCAGAATGATATCTGCCGCTTCGACACCCTTTGCAATGCTGTTTAATTCCAGAAATCCTATTGTCTCAAACATATACCTACACCTCTGCAATTGTTATGGCGGTTTCCGTTACACGGGCAACCCCTTCTATACTGGCATGAAGATTGGCCCCCAGTTTTCCATCCGGGCAGACTGCGATCAACTGTCCTTTTTTTACATGGGTACCGTCAGCTACCACCGGTTCGGACGGCACACCGATATGCATTTTCAAAGGCAGCGTCACACGCTTTGGCGTATCTTCCACATAAACATGATTTTCAATATGGTAATAGGCCGATACGCCAGCCCTTGCCGCAATCCGTTTTGTCGGGACCCGTCTGTACGGACGGTTTGCATTCGCCTCATAGGTATCCGCATCCCTCTGATAACGGATGCCTGCATTCGCCAGTTCACCTTTCAGCAGCGCATTCATCACCCGCGGCTGCAGCCCCATCGGACAGGCATAAACCTCACAGACTCCGCATTCACTGCAAATGGCAGCCTGGCGGATATCATAATCATCCAACACCTGACTGATATCCGTGCACACAGCCATCTTGCGCATGATCCGGTGCGGCTGCAGCGGATGCCCCAGCATATGCCGCGGACACATCTGCGTGCAAAATGAACATTGGATGCAGGCAGCCCTGGCACGGTTCAGCATATGCCTGATCTCTGTCTTTCTCCGTCTGTCCACGGCACCGTCCTCCGGCAGCACCAGGATGCCTGATGTTGTCTTTGTCACATGACTCTCCATCGCCGCCTCATAAGACATCGGCAACCCCATCATCGGTCCGCCGGACACGACCATCACCCGGTCTGAGCGCAGTCCTCCGGCCAGCTCTATACAACGGGCAAAGGAAGTTCCCACCGGCACCTTCAAAATTGCCGGCCGGCAAACTTCGCCCGTCACTGTTAAATATTTTTCCGTAAATGGTATATCCTGCGCGGCATCAGCCACTGCAGCCACCGTCGCCACATTGTCAACGATCACGCCCACATCCAGCGGGATCCCCGCCGGAGGAACCACCTTTCCCGTTACCTCATAAACAACAACCTGCTCATCCCCCGCCGGATAAAAGCTGTCCATCAGATGCAGCCGCACCTTCGAACCCGCTTTTTCAATGGCCTCGGAAAGCGCCTGTATCTCACGGGTGTAGGTCCTTTTTAATGCAATACAGGCATCAGGGATCGACAATTCCCGGCAGATCAGATCAATCCCGGCAATCAGCTTCGGCGCCTGATGGATCATCAGATAACGGTCCGTCCGCAGCAGCGGTTCACATTCCGCACCGTTAATAATCAATATTTCCGGTTTTGCCTTTAATTTGACATGGGTAGGAAAACCTGCGCCACCGCAGCCCACCACACCCGCGTCAAATATTTTCTTTATTAAATCCAATGACATGCACCTCTATTCACTGTCACGGGCCACTTCCCTGTTGACTTCCAGCTTATCAATAATTGCGACGATCGCTGCGTCCGCCGGTACATCGTCACGCCCGAACACTTTTCTGGCCGTACTGCCGCTGACCGTCAGCACCTGCTCACCGATACCGGCGCCCACCACATCGGCCGCCACAAAGGTATTGCCCTGATTCTTCCCGTCATTGTCAATCTCCTGGACGATCATCAGCTTCATACCATTCATGCTTTCTTCTTTTTTTGTCGCCCATACATGGCCCACAACTTTACATATCAGCATCAGAATTTCTCCTTTATTCTACCTGCCTGTTTCTCTGATCACATGCACACCATGCTGATTAAAAATATCCCACGCCAAAGGCGTGATGATGGCATCCTTTGCCACACAGACACTTTGCTCACCGCTGCCGGTCAGCGCTCTGGCCACTGCCTCCGTGATCAGCCGCTCCCCGTTTGGATGGGCGCTGCCCTTTGGCACCTGCACAGGCGGCGCCTGATATTTCGGCGGTCTTGCCTTCTCCGGCTGGGCCGGGCGTGCTTTTTTCAGCACTTTGACCCCAAAGGTCTGTATCATTTTCGCATTATTTTCAATGACTTCATAAATTCTGCTGCTGCTCCTTCCGGCATACTTCCGGTGCGGCAAAGCATTTTCCAGCATACAGACTTCCACACCATTCAAAAGTCCCATGATAACTGCGCATGCTTCCGGCGAACCATCCCGCCCCTGCGCAATATCCGACAACTGTGTCAGCGTCAGCTTTGTAATGAGCAGCTTCTGATACCAGTGTATATTGCCGTCATGTGCATAATCTTCGATTGAAAAAAGCGCATGCGTCTCAGCGATGGACTGGGGTACATCGTCCACATCCCCAATCACCAGCAGCCGGTCAAGGCCATCCTTACACCCTGCTTTCGTCTGCTCTGTTTCCCGGAGACTTTTCAGCACTTCTTCTATTACCTTTTTCACTAATGCTTCATCCATATTCATCCATTACTTTCTAATTATGTGGCCCAAATCGCCCTTCTTTAACAGACAGGCATTGGCCTCGTCATAATCCATATGCATAGCCAGAGAAAATTTCTCACTCACACGGATCACAACATCATCAATCGTCACCGGACGTTCTGTTTCCAGCCGCACAGCCACATGATCCCCGTCTTCAACGCCATACAGCGCAGCGTCCTCCGGTTTCATATGAATATGCGCCTTTGAAGCAATGACAGAACCCACGGCATTATAAATACCTTTTGGCCCGACAAGGATCACATCTCCTGCGTCCCTTAAATCACCGGACAGATTGACCGGTATATCGATCCCGAGAATCCGCGCGTCTGTCAATGACATTTCCACCTGCACGGCGTCTCTTGGCGGTCCCAGCACGACCACACGATCCAGTTCGCCTTTGGCTGTCATCAGTTTGACCCGCTCTTTGGCCGCATACTGTCCCGGCTGGCTCAAAGGGCTGTTCTCATGCAGCGGTTCCCCAAACAGAATATCAATAACTTCCTGCGTCAGATGCACATGCCGTCCCGATGCTTCCACCAGAAATCCCGGCAATGATTCCTCCGACTGCCTCCCCGGCCATTTCCCGGTCAATTGCCTGCAAAAAAGAATATAGACAACACTGCTCAGTCTGTTCATAGCCTCAATGATATCCGGCCGGACACACTGGCTGCCATCACAAAACGCCTTCGCTGCCGCCAGTTCCGCCTCCCGGACAAAAGTGCGCAGTTCATTCAGGGCAATACAGATCCGTCCCATCCGGTAATCCGGCATTGTATGCGGGATCCCGTAAATCTCCTGAATATGATGGGATTCGTACCGCAGGCCGTCGCTGCCAAGCCCCAGCAGGTTCATCTCCTCCAATTCCGTATCCAGCACTTCCGCACTGAGAATACGGCGGACATAAGCCAGCATTTCATCCAGCGCATCTGTCAGTTCATGCAGTCCGTCATTTCCCGCCATGACCTGTACGGCCATGATCTTTGCCTCCAGGCTGTCAAGCATCCCCCGGAAAGCGATCTGAGGATGGGTCTTTGGCACAAGCACATTGCCATGCAGATGGGTCATGTTTTCAGGCTTGACACTGAGGTTTTCTCCTGTACTTCCATCCACATACCGGGGCTTTGCGTCCGGCCCCTTCGGAACCGGCGCCATCGGCATGGCCTGGTATCCCTGCTCTTTGTCCATCCGGCGGACAGCCGCCTTTGCTGCTGCCGGCTGCCCGTCCCCGCAGGCAGTCGTTACTTTTGCCGGCTGTCCGTCCCCGCAGACAGCCTCTTCTTCAGACGGCCGCTCACCTTCATATATAAGATGAATGCCGTGTTCCCGGACAAAATCCCTGGCCGCAGGCGTCAGCATGGTGCCTTTTGATAAGCAGTACGTCGCTTCATGATTTTTAAACCAATGGGCGCGCAGCTTTATATCTGTCAATATTTCCATCTGTGCTCACCTGCTATTTTATATTTGATTTATCTGTCGGAAGTTGTCAGCGTAGGAAGAATGTATTCCACTTCATCATGCGGTCTTGGAATAACGTGAACGGATACCAGTTCACCGACACGGGATGCAGCGGCTGCGCCGGCATCTGTTGCCGCCTTGACAGCACCTACGTCGCCTCTTACCATAACAGTTACGAGACCGCCGCCGACATGAACTTTACCAATGAGATTGACATTTGCTGCCTTTACCATTGCATCTGCTGCCTCAATAGAACCTACAAGACCCTTTGTTTCGATCATACCTAATGCTAATAATTTCTCTGCCATAATTTTTTACCTCCATCATGTCTTTCATATCTTTGTGGGAATCTCATCCCGGTTGATCCTGTTCATCAATCATATCTATGTGTATACGCCGCTTCGTCCATACGCTCAGAACCTGCTTTGCATTACTGAGTCGATGCCGCTCCCAGACGCTGCAACACCATTTTTGTGATTTTTTCAATATCTTCGGTACTGAAATCCATCGGCTCCCCGCTCCGGCTGATTGCTGCCGCAACGGATGACGCTGCCTGCGATGATGTCGGCGCCGCCTTTATCGGTGCCGAAACCGGACTGGCGGCTCTCAGTTCCTCCAGTTCCTTCACACCATAAGCCACCCGGCGGATATTGATCAGGTTCAGCGGACTCACATTATCCGATGTGGCGCTGCCGCCCACAGAACCGCAGCCAAGGGTCAGAGCCGGCTGCAGATTCGTCGTCGCGCCGACGCCGCCAAGAGCGCCCGGCGTATTGACCAGCAGTCTGGAAACCGGTTTTTGAAGGGCAAATTCACGAATCACACTCTCATCCTCGCTGTGAATGATCATCGTATGTCCTGCGCCTTCATTATTTAATATCTCAATGGAACGCCTGCAGGCGGCCTCCCATCCGTCCTCCACATAAAATGCCAGGATCGGACATAATTTTTCTCTCGAATACGGATTGTCCCTGCCGACTGTCCGCTGTCGTGATATGAGCACCCGCGTTCCGTCAGGAATGGCAATGCCCGCCATTTTGGCCAGCACTTCGGCGCTCTTTCCGACAATTTTCGGATTCATCGTACCATTGGCTCTTAAAATGAAATGGGCCAGCTTGTCGGATTCATCCGGCGTCATAAAATAACCGCCCTGCCGGGTCACTTCATCAATGACCTGCTGTTCGATACACCGCTCTGTAATAATACTCTGCTCCGACGCGCAGATCGTACCATTATCAAATGTCTTGCTGTCCATGATCCGTTTGACCGCCTTCGGTATATCCGCTGATTTTTCAATATAAGCAGGGCCATTGCCCGGTCCGACACCAAGGGCCGGATTACCGGAACTGTACGCGGCCCGCACCATGGCCTCGCCGCCCGTCGCCAGAATAATACCGATGCTTCTGTTTTTCAGCAGCGCATCTGTTGCTTCCATGGTCGGCAATGTAATGCACTGGACAATACCGTCCGGCGCGCCGGCCTTTCTGGCCGCCTCACTGATGATCTTCGCCGTCTCTATAATACAGTTTTTTGCATTCGGATGCGGACTGATCACAATGGCATTCCCTGCCTTGATTGAAATAATGGATTTGTACATGGTTGTCGATGTCGGATTGGTCGAAGGAATCAACGCTGCCACAACACCCATCGGCACACCGACCTCGATTATTTTTTTCTGACGGTCCTCACGGATGATCCCCACCGTCTTCATGTCCCTCACACTCTCCCAGGTCATCGTTGAACCAAGAAGATTCTTCAGGACCTTGTCCTGCCAGATACCAAATCCTGTTTCTTCCACCGCCATTTTCGCCAGCCTTTCAGCCTGCCCTGCACAGGCATCAGCAATGGTTTTCACAATGGCGTCGACCTGTGCCTGAGACATTTTTGCCAATTCCTTCTGCGCAACAACTGCCTTTGCCACAAGCCATCTTACCTGCTGGATCGACTGTAGATCTTTGTCAAATTCCATACTGTATCACCTTCTTTATTCTATCCTCTCAACCGGTACGTCCGCGATCTGACATACCGTTTCCCTGAAAGCTTCACAGGCCGCAAGGCAGGCTGCCTGGTCACCCGTCAGCAGCCCTCCGGCAAAATTTGTCTCCGTCGGAGGCCCGTAAAACACCTTCATCTCTACATCCGCCCGTTTCAGCGCCGCATCCAGACCATTGATCGCCTCCATTGGCGGCGCGATCAGATAGGCCATGGCCGTTCCTTCGGGTACTCCCGCCATCTCAGACAGATAAGAACCCGTTCTTGAGATACACTGGGCGAAGTAGACAATACTGTCATCGTCATTGGCACTGTAAAAACAAGCGTCATTTTCTATGTAACGGACAGCGGCCGCAAGACCGCTCTTGACTTCCTCCGGGTCTTCCCCCGAAAGAATGCCGATAAACTCACCGGCCAGCGCCGTACTGGCATTGCCTGAACCGGCATACATGCTTCTGGCATAGACGACGGCCACACGGGCCTTCTTTGTCGCCTCATCAAGGGCCGCATAGGACACATCGTCACAATCTGTCGTGATCAGTCCCAGACTCCGGTGCCCGTCCTGCACCTTCATGGCTTCCAGCAGATGCCTGTCCGCATTGGGGATCAGCCGCACACTCAGAACCGTCGTCTTCACCGGATCATTTCTCATTCCTGTCACCTGTCTCCTTCCCGGATATTTCAATTCTGAAGCTCAATACCGCTGGCCTTCCGCTCAAGGATCTTTTCTATGAGATCCGTCATATAAGCGCCCGCTTCGACAGCCGTAATTCCGTCTTTGTGAATATTTGACACGACAGTCCGCCGTGCCTCCGGCATACCGATCCGCGCGTTATAAGCCAGATAGGCGCTCATACTCTCCGCCGAACCAAGCCCCGGCCGCTCACCGACAAATATACAGACAACTTTGGCGCCAAGCAGTTCCGCCACCTGATCTTCCACAGCCACACGGCCATATCTGATAAAAAACGGCGTTCCCACCTTCAGTCCTTTTGCCTGCAAACCATCCATCAAAACCGGAAGCACATTTTCTATATTGGCATTGATCGCCGTTGAACTCAGGCCATCGGCAACGATCAACTGCACATCCGGATTCATGGTACATGATGTCCGCAGCTTCTCAATGGCCGCCTCATTCAGTTTCCGCCCTAAATCCGGCCGGGTCAGAAATTCATTCTTGTCCCCGCAGCACGTCTGCACACTGAATAATTTCAGATGATCAATGACTTCCTGCCGCACATCCAGCATCACCGCGTCTCTGGCGCTGGCATGATCGGCCCGAAGGGTCAGAAGCGTCTGCGTCTTCAGCCTCGGTCCGGCACATCCGACACCGATCCGGGCCGTTGTCAGGCGCATCATCCGTGCAAGCGCCTCCGGATCCGTTGGCTTATCCAAAAGCGGCCGATTCTTGACTTCCCTCGATGTAATATCTTCCGTGATATCCACATCATGACACTCACCCTGACCGGTGTTCTGCCCTGCTTCCCGCTGCGGCTTCCCGGCTCCTTCTGCCGTTTTTGCCGCCGCCAGCTCTGCCACAGCTTCCCGGACAATTTTCTCAATCAGCGCCTCATCTATTTTCATGATCGGCCACCTCCCCTTTGTGTGAAAATTGTCGGATCGCCGGCATATTTTGTCAGCCTGCCGTTCTCACTGATCCCCATTTTCTCCAACCACTGATCAAATTCTTTGATCGGCCGCAGTCCGAGAATCTCACGGATCGTCGACACATCGTGATAGGCATTGGTCTGATAATTCAGCATCACATCATCGCTTGTCGGCACGCCCAGAATATAATTCACTCCGGCCGCCGCCAGCAGCATGGACAAATTCTCAATATCATTCTGGTCAGCCTGCATATGATTCGTATAACAGCAGTCACAGCCCATCGGGATACCGGTCAGTTTTCCCATAAAGTGATCTTCAAGTCCTGCACGGATCACCTGCCGGCTGTCATAGAGATACTCCGGCCCGATAAATCCAACGACCGTATTGACCATAAATGGATGAAAGGCTTTTGCAAAGCCATAGCACCGGGCCTCCATCGTCACCTGGTCGGCGCCGTAATGGGCATCCGATGACAATTCAGACCCCTGTCCCGTTTCAAAATACATGACATCCGGCCCTTCACCCGTGCCTTTTTCCTTCAAAAGCGCCATGGCCTCACGCACCGTATCGACGCTAAAACCAAAAGCTCTGTTGCCCTTTTCACTTCCGGCAATGGACTGGAAAATCATATCAGCCGGGGCGCCGCCTCTGACAGCCTCGATCTGCGTTGTAATATGGCCGAGCACACAGATCTGCGTCGGTATCTCAAACTGACGCTTCACTTCATCGAACCGTTTCAGAACCTCTGAAAGACTGGATACCGTATCATTCACCGGATTCAGGCCAATGAGCGCGTCCCCGCAGCCATAACTCAGGCCTTCAAACAGTGAAGCCGTAATGCCCTCCACATTATCTGTGGAATGATTCGGCTGCAACCGGGTCGACAACGTTCCCCGCAGCCCGATGGTCGTATTGCAATGGGCCGGGACCCGCACCTTGCTGGCCCCATACACCAGATCCATATTGGTCATCAACTTGCAGACCGCCGCCACCATTTCGCTGGTCAGGCCCTTGCTCAGCAAATGAATATCCTCCTCCGTCGTCTCATGACTGAGGATGTACTCTCTCAGCTCCGCCACGGTCCAGTTCCTGATTCTATTGTAAACATTTTCATCTACCTGATCCTGAATGATCCGCGTTACCTCATCTTCCTCGTACGGCACAACCGGATGATTCCTCAAGTCGGACAGAAAAAGCTGACTGAGCACCTCTTTTGCGGCAATTCTCTCCAAATCCGACGCAGCCGCCACACCGGCCAGCACATCTCCGGACTTTAATTCATTGGCTTTTGCCAGGACTTCTTTGATTGAGCGAAATAGAAACGCCTGTCCTGAAAGCACTGTTGCCAGTTTCAAATTCTCACCCTCTTTCTATCCGTTTTATCCAAAAATCAATGTTTTTACCACAACGGGTATCACCATGCCGTTCATCAGCGGCTTACCCATATCCACGTACTCTCCGTCTTCTACTCTGATACTGTCAATAGACACAACGGGCCTGTCCATACCCGGCTGCTGCCGCAGCATCTGGCCCATGGCCTTCGCAATATCATTCTCTATCACCAACAGCACCGGATCACCAGGCGCCAATACGGCATCCATCACCTGTCTGATGGCCGCCGCCGCCCGCTTCATTTCCTCATAACCCGGATCACGTTTGCCATCCATCGCCAGAATAAACCGGCTGGCATCATTCTGACCAAGATACCATTTGATCCGGTCGATGATCAGCGCCGCCCGCCCCTCAAAACATTCCTGCTGCAATTGGCTGTCCAGCTTGATCACCGGAATATTTTTCAATGGAAAAATATCACCGGAATAGCTGATGGTACTGCCGGAAATCGTTGTTGTGTAAGTTCCCGCGCCAACGACCGTCGCGCGGATCGTCTCGCCCGGATCCATCATCTTAAAAGCCTGACACAACCGGCTCTCTCTTATGGCTTTTCCAAGTAAAACGCCAATATCACCATATTGCCAGATCTCTTTGCCCTCATGGTAGATCAAATCCGCAACGCCGCCGGAAAAACAGATGGCATCCACAGCATTTGTAACTGTCATGTCACTGCTTCCCGGCGTTTGTATCTCTTTGATCAGCTCGTCTTCGTGACACAGTCCAAGGAAACTCTCTAATATTCCGGCCATTTTCCGTGTGACTGCCATCAGCGGACGTTCGTTTGCCCTCTGTCCGATACGCAGCTGTACACCAGCCGCCGCCGCGATTTTTGCCGCCGCAGGACTTATCTTACGGATTTTTCCGGTCTCATCCAGACAAATCAGCCGGCCGCCGATATCCAGACATCCCCTGGCCACCGTCTGTCCGTCATCAAACAGCACCACATTCGTTGTTCCTCCGCCAATATCCAGATTCGCCACACGGCAATGATGATCCATGCTGTACTGCCATGCGCCGCTGCCTTTACCTGCAATCAGGGATTCCATATCCGGCCCGGCTGCGGATACAACAAAATCACCCGCAAAACCGGACAGAGTGTGGAGCACCGCATCCGAATTCTCTTTTCTCGCCGATTCCCCCGTAATAATCACAGCACCGCTGCTTGTATCTTCCGGCCTGTACCCGGCCCGCTCAAACTCCCCGGCCACGATCTCTTTCAGTGCATCGGCGTCGATCAGCACATCCGTCTTCAGCGGTGTGAGATAAACTTTACTTTTATAAACAACTTCTTTGTCCACAATGTCAACTCTGGGAACCGAAAAATACCCTGCAGAATTGTCCATTGCCAAACGGCTGAAAACGATCTGCGTTGTCGACGTACCAACGTCTATGCCGACACTAAGTATCGTCTGCATGGTATTCGCCTCCCTTCGCTGTTACCTGTGCAAAACCTTCCCGATCAGATCCGGATAATTGCCGATGATACCGTCAACACCAAGTTCAGCCATTCTCCTGATATCTTCCTCCGTATTGACCGTCCATGTATTGATTGCCAACCCCTTATCCCTGGCTGCCTTTACATAGGCTTCATCGACCGCATTGAAAATCGGATGCAGGCATTGTACGCCATGTCCGGCGCCGTATTCAGCCATATCAATGATCCAGCTCTCCTCCAGAAATCCGTACTGCATATCCGGCGCCATTTCCTTCATGCGCAGCACCGAATAGTGATTAAAGGAAGAAATGATGATACGGTCACGCAGGCCATAAGCATCGATCATTGCCAAAGTTTTGGCCTCAATTCCCGGATACGGATTAACACCCGTTTTTAATTCAATATTCGTCACAATGGACGTATCTTTGATAAATTCAAAATACTCCTTCAAGGTTGGAATTTCATTTTTTCCATAGACGCCCTTATAGCCCGCGGATGCGTCGAGCGCTTTAAGTTCAGCCAATGTATAATCCGAAACAAGTCCGCAGCCGTCGGTTGTTCTGTCAACCAGTTCATCATGAATAACCACCAGTTCCCCGTCTTTTGACAGGTGAACATCCAGTTCAATACCGTCACATCCGGCCTCCACAGCCTTTTTAAAAGCAAGCATCGTATTCTCAGGATATTTGCCTGAAAATCCCCTGTGCGCAAAATTTTTCGTCATAATTGATCCCTTCCGGTTCATTTTCAAATAATTTTAAAAATAAACCCGAATTATTCACAGCAGCGAAGTGAAATCTGCAATTCGGGCGTCAAGCTTGCTTGTAAGCCGAATGCAGAATTTCACTCGCTGGGTGAATAAAATTCACCCGCCGCACAGCCTCAGACAGAAGCTGCGAAGCAGCGACGGATGCGCATAGCGCAGCTGGTCTGTGGCTTGAGTGTGTGGTGGCTGTGAATAATTCGGAATAAATATTGAAAGATAATTAATTAAAGATAAATACATTCATCCTTCTTAACGGCCAGATAAACTTCATCACCTGTCTCAAACGGCGATGTTCCGCCAAAAAGCACATCCACATCAATCTGAACATCCCCGCACATCACCGCGTAACGCAGGATATTGCCATGAGGCAAACTGACAACGACCTTGCCTTTCATCATAAACGCATCCGGCCTGTCAATTGGCTTGTGGCTGATCTCGATAATCTCAGGTCTGAAAGCAATATTGTCACTTTCAATCTTCTCGCCGCAGACCTTCGCCATTTTATCAGCCTCCAGTACATTGTAATGGCCAATGAAAGAGGCAACAAACTTGGATTTCGGCTGTGTATACATATCGATCGGTCTGGCGGACTGCTCAATAATGCCCTGATACATCAAATGAATTTTATCAGACATAACCATGGCTTCTTCCTGGTCATGAGTAACGAAAATAGCCGTAATGTTCAGTTCCTGCTGAATACGGCGGATCTCCACCTGAAGGGAATGACGGAGCAGTGCATCAATGGCTGAAAGCGGTTCATCAAGCAGTAATACCTTCGGATGCGTCACAATAGCTCTGGCAAGCGCCGCACGCTGCTGCTGTCCGCCGGACATCTGTGAAGGATAATGATTCAGGTGATCGGACAGACCAACAATATCGACGATCTCTTTCACACGTTTGTCCGTTTCTTCCTTTGATACCTTTTTAAGTTTCAGACCAAAGGCCACATTCTGCCCAACAGTCATATTCGGGAACAGGCTGTACTGCTGGAAGACCATACCGATATCCCTGTCCTTCGGATTGACATTGGTAATATCCTTGCCATCCAGATAAACTTTACCGGAAGTCACGGTCTCAAGGCCTGCCAGGCAGCGCAGCAATGTGCTCTTACCGCACCCTGAAGGGCCAAGCAATGTTACCAGCTGACCTTTTTCTATTTCAAGATCAATATTTTTCAAAACAAGATTTTTGCCAAAACTCTTACTTAAATTTTCAAAACGTATATATGACATGTATCATCACTCCTTTATCTTTCCTGCTGCTCGTCCTTTGCCCTCCCGGCTCTTTAACAATAAAACAACGGCCGTAATAATAAAGGTCACGAACATAATAATTACAAACACGGCACTGGCCTTTGTACTGTCGCTTTTCATCGTCTGATACAGGAAAATCTGCATATTCGGCGCAGAAGTTCCGGCAAGATTTCGAATCAGGACATAATCACCAAAGATAATACCAACGGCCAAAAGTGACGATACAATAATTGCTGAAAGAATATTCGGTACAATAACTCTGAAAAAAGCGTAAATCTTGGATGCTCCCAGCATCTCAGCCGCCTCGATCAGTGTCGGCATATTCACTGCCCGCATACCGTTTCTGATACCCTGATAAATATAAGGTAAAATAACCACACTATAGGCGCCCATCAGCATGACCAGACGGTTACTCAAAATCGAATCGGAACCGACATATAAAGACAGGATACTGACAGAAAGAATAACACCCTGAATTGTATATGGGATCATACAGATAATCTGCACATATTTCTCAAGTCTCGGAAAATAAATCGCTGTTACAAATAATGCCAGCAAAACGATCACAATGGTCAGCAAAATCGGCACAATACACATGGCAATGGAACGTCCGACTGCCGCAAGGAAATCCGGATCCGTAAACAACGTGACATAGTTGTCCAGTCTGAATCCCTCAGGTACAATACCCGTCCATTTTTCAAACACCGAATAAATAATGGAGACAACGAGAGGAATCAGCAGATAAATCATTACAAGCAGCATCACCGCGACAGGGCCCGCACTTTTTTTCTTCATCGTCTATTGCCTCCCTTCTGGAATCTTTTGCTTAAAGCATTTGTAATCAAAATCATCAAAACCATAACCGCCATCATCACAACGGATAAGGCGCCGCCAAGTCCGGCCCGTATCTTTACTTCGCCTGTGAAACAACCTGCGATCTGAACCGGCAGCAAAGCAATATTATCCATCATCAATGCGTAAATTGTCGCATAAGCGGCCAGCGCATTGGCAAACAGAACACTAAAAGTACTGAGGATACTCGGCATCAATACCGGAATCCCCACCTTCCGCCAGAACATACCCTGAGTTCCGCCAAGAAGGGTACAGGCTTCTTTCCACTGTTTCTGCACACCGTCAAAAGCCGGGATCAGAAGCAGGGTCGACAATGGAATCTGGAAATAAATATAAATCAGACTCATGCCATTCATTGTATATAAGTTATAATTCGCTAATGCATCAACCCCGAATTCTTTTCCGATGCTCACAATAAGACCCGCGTTTCCAAGAAGGATCATATAGGCGAATGCCAATGGGATACCGGCAAAGTTGGAAACCATATTTAAAACAGTCATAAAAATATGATTCAGCGCTCCCTGATGCTGGTGTGCGGCACGAGCACCAAGAAAGGCAATAATAATTCCCACAATTGAAGATGTCAAAGATATTTTAATGCTGTTCATAATCGCCTTCTGATAAAGCAATTTTGAAAAAACGGCCTGGTAATTTTCAAGAGTAAAGCCCGATCCTGCGTCTGGCTGAAAACTCTTTAGAATAACCGTGATCAAAGGTACAATCTCATAGAGCATCGCAACAATCAGGAAAGGCAATAGCGCAAGTAAATAAATATATGTATTCTTTTTCATTTGATTCAACCCCTGTCTGCTGCTATTATTTCTTTTTCAAGTAAAAAAGGGGTGCAGGATTTGCACCCCTGAATAAATTCAGCATGGATAAAAATTATTTACTGTACAAGCAATGGAGCAATTTCTTCTTCCCAACGTGTCTTTGCTGTCTCACAGGCTGCAGAGTAAGCATCTGCATCTGAAATCAGAACTGCATTGGCAACATCGTCTTTGCTGATAACCTGATCTGCATATTCGTCTGCGATCACGAAGTCTTCTCTTGTAGGCATAGCGCCGGCCAGTGCAAGATAAGTCTGGCCTACATCACTGAACATTACTTCTCTTGTCAGAGCTGCTGCATTTGGATGAGGTGCATATTTATTAATAACGGATGCATATCCATTCTGAAGGCATCCATCAGAAGGAACAACTGCCGTCATGTTATACTGGCTGATATTCTTGCTGTAAGGGATACCCTGGAAGCTCCATACAACACCCACTGTAATTTCACCGGATTCAAAGTTTGCCTGTGTAATATCCAGTGTATTGACTCTGCCTGCATTGGCTAATTCTGTCCAGAACTCAAATGCCGGTTCAAGATTGTTCATATCACCGCCGAAAGCATATGCGGAAGCAATAAATGCACCCTGTGCGTTACCGCCGCTCAGAGGTCCAAGGGCAACTTTATAGTCGCCTTCACGGATATCCTGCCAGGATGTCGGTACTTTATCAACCTGATCTGTATTAACAAGGAATGTGGTCACACCAGTGTAGGCAACCATCCACTTGCCGTCTTCACCCTTCGCCCAGTCAGGAACGCTGTCCCAATAGGAAGTCTTATAACCCTGAACAAGGTCTTCGGATACAGCCTGGCCTGCAAAACCATAGCCGACATCACCCATATCCTTTGTGGCGTTCTCGCCCTCTGTTGCAAACATCTGAAGTTCTTCAGAAGAACTCATATCTGTGTCATTGTGGGAAAGGCCATAAGTATTGGACATCTCATCCCATAAGGACTTCCAGTCAGCCCACTCATCAGGCATACCAACAGATACAACCTCACCTTCAGCTTTCGCTGCTTCTGTAATCTCATCCAGCGTCTTGCTGTTTAAGTCTCCGGCTGCTCCTGCAGCTTCTGTTTCTCCGGCAGCCTCTGTTTCACCTGCTGCCTCTGTACCTGCAGCTTCCGTCTCCGGAGCCTTTGTCTCTCCCGAACCGCTGCTACCGCAAGCTGTTGCCGCAAGGACAACACTCAAAACTATGGCTGTAACAGCCATCAACTTTTTGGATTTTTTCATTCCTTAATTCCTCCTTTTTGAGCTGTGCATATTTTCCCCATGTGCGCACAGCCGTAATTGTGCTTATTCAACAAATAGCTTCATATTTTGTGTTGAATTTATAAAAATAATAACATAAATTCACACAAATGTAAACACTATTTTTTAAATCTCCTCAGCATATTCAACACCCGGCATTTGATTCAATTCGTCAATCACAGCATCATGTTTAAGCTTTTCCGCCACTTCCAATACCAGCGTTGCATTGACGATCTCATCCTTGTTTTTCTTGGACTTATTAAGCTCCATCTGAATGATCTTATAATTTTTTTCCTTCACTGCTGACAAAAAAGCGGCAATGACTCTCCGGGATTCAAATTCAATATACACATCCAGAACTCTTGAATGCTCATAGGCAATTTCATCGATCCGCCCCATAAACTTGTAAATAAACAATACAAGTACCGTCGTCACAACGGCGCCGCTGTAAAAGCCAATGCCGATGCTGAGTCCGATACCTGCGCATGTCCAAAGTCCGGCCGCTGTTGTCAGACCTTTGATATGATTGTCTCGTGTCACCATAATGGTTCCCACACCCAGGAAACCCACACCGCTGACGACCTGTGCCGCCAGTCTGGCAATATCAGAAATGGCCCCGAAATTTTCATATATGTATTGCCCCGTCATCATAACAAGCGCAGACCCCAGGCAAACCAGCGAATGGGTCTTAAATCCGGCACCCCTTCGCTTTACGCTTCGCGTCAGGCCGATAATTCCACCGCAAACCATGGACAGAATCAGCCTGACGATAATGGTTATCACATTCCAGTTATCTAAACATGCTACTAGCGCCCTCGCTTCCTCCATTTGTACAACACCCCATCTATTACATTTTTCGTCCGAATAATAATAGCACAATTTTATCAGGAAATCAACGATTTTTTGTCTGATTTGTATATTTATTATTTATTTTTGTAACTATTCAGCCGACCCATAGATAAGTGCAGAAAAAATATGCCGAAATTTTC
>CAYURX010000010.1:0-33009 GCA_964447245.1 uncultured Coprococcus sp.
ACGGTTTCATGGCGTCTTTTGGCTGGAATATGCAATAGCGTCCAAATACCCAAACAGAAGAAAGAACCATAAATTGTCAATCATGCGCCTTTTTTGCGCCTAAAAGGAAAAGGATGAAAACATTATGATTGTGGAAAATGGATTCTTGTGTCATAATGACTATGAAAAGAAAACGTGCTTTTATCGTTGATATTTATAGATCGTACAGATGTGGAGATGATGGTTCTATGTTGAATGAAAAAATGTTAAAAGCCCAGTTGTTTCAGCAGTTATGCATGATCGGACAGCCGGACGGGAAGGCGATGGCGGCAGCCTGGGAGCGATGGGACAGTATCGGAAAACCTTTGCGCAGCCTTGGCCTGCTTGAAAAAGCCGTTGTGAAAATGGCAGGCATCCGCGGAACGGCGGATGTGAAAATGGATAAAAAGGCGATTGTAGTCATGTGCGCCGATCATGGCGTGACAGCCGAGGGCGTGACGCAGACAGGCAGCGATGTGACCCGCATTGTGGCGGAGAATCTGACAATGGGACGGACGAGTGTGAATATTATCGCAGCCAGAGCAGGGGCGGATATTTTTCCTGTCGACATGGGGATGTATGGCGGGACTTATGACGAAGGGCCGCTGCAGCCGATGGTCATGTACAATTGTAAAGTGGGAGCCGGAACCGGCAATATAGCTGTGGAACCAGCCATGTCACAGGCGGCTTGCATTCAGGCAATTTTATCCGGCATAAGGATCGTTGGTGAACTGGCAGGGCAGGATTATGATATTATTGGAATGGGCGAAATGGGAATCGGCAATACAACGGCCAGCAGCGCCCTGGTATCGGTGCTTTTGAATCTGCCGGTTGATGAAGTAACCGGCCGGGGAGCCGGTTTATCGGACGAAGGGTTTCAGAAGAAAATAGCGGTCATTGAAAAAGCGATTGGGCGTTATTGGGAAGCAACGAAAGAGACAGAGATCGCAGAAGGACAGTTTTTCAGGGCGGAGGCCGCCATTGAACTGATGTCGCATTTGGGCGGCTATGAGATTGCCGGGATGGCCGGACTGTGTCTGGGCGGAGCGATCTACGGTGTGCCGATCGTGCTGGACGGTTATATATCTGCGGCTGCAGCCCTCTGTGCATCCTTAATCAGCAGCGAATGCACAGGCTGGCTTCTCGCTTCCCATGTATCCGCGGAACCAGCTGCACGCAGGGTATTAAAATATCTTCATCTGGAACCGGTGATCGACGCGGGCATGTGTCTTGGCGAAGGAACAGGCGCGGCGGCTGCATTCAGCCTTTATGAAATGGGACTGGCTGTTTATCATGATATGCGTACCTTTGAAGAAATTCATGTGGAACAGTATGAACATTTTGAAAAATAGGCAGTACGTTACTGGAAACCCACGATTGTAGGGTACGGAACGGATAATAGCTTGAAGATTGATCATGGAATGGAGGCGGAGCATCCGATGATGCTGCTTGTAACTGGCGGCAGCGCCAGCGGAAAATCTGAATATGCGGAACAGAGGGCCATGGATATGGCCGGAAAAATGGATACACCCCTTCTCTATCTGGCGGCGATGATGCCCTTCGGAGAAGATGCGAAAGAACGGATTCAAAGACATCGTGATCTAAGAGACGGCAAAGGTTTTGAAACGATTGAGCGTTACACGGATATTGGTGGCTTGTGCTGCGGCAGCGGCAAAGAGGAAAGATATTTTCAGGAAAAGGCTGCCGGGGCGACGGTGCTGCTGGAATGTATGTCAAATCTGACCGCCAATGAACTATTTGGCGAAGGCGCAGCAGGGGCGGATACGGAGGCGGCAATACTTGACGGTATTCGCGCAATGCAAAGACTGACGGCGAATCTTATCATTGTAACGATAGATGTATTTGGAGATGGCCGGGTTTACGATGACGGCACAGAAAATTACAGGCGGTGCCTTGGGCGGCTGAATGCCCGGCTGGCGGCCATGGCGGATGAAGTGGTGGAAGTAGTTTATACGATACCGCTGGTATTAAAGCCCTGCGGCCCGGAAAATGTAAAGGGGGCGGCGGTATGCAGTCATTGATTATTGCTTTTGCCATGTATTCGAAACTGCCGATGCCGCGTGTGGAATGGAATGAAAAAAATATGCGGTATGCTTTCTGCTGGTTCCCTTTTGTGGGGCTTGTCATTGGGCTTGTAGAACTTGGCGCTTTTTATTTGTTAGATTGGGGTCAGGCGGGCGGCCTTTTAAAGGGCGCTTTGCTCACGGTGATACCTTTACTCATTACCGGCGGTATTCATCTGGATGGTTTTATGGATACAACAGATGCAAGAAGTTCTTATGGAGACAGAGAAAAAAAGTTAGCCATATTAAAAGATTCCCATGTGGGCGCATTTGCAGTCATTGGCTGCGGCATGAATCTGCTGTTGTCGGCAGGCGCATGGAGTGAAATCGGGCATCAGGGAATAAAAATACTGGCTCTGGGATTCATGCTGGAGCGGGCTTTAAGCGGTCTGGCGGCAGTGAATTTTAAGGGAGCCCGTGAAAACGGGATGCTGGCGGCTTTCCGGGAACCTGCCAGAAAAAAGACAGTTACAGCCATACTCATGGCAATCGCTATAGGCTCAGTACTCATGATGGCCTGGATCTGGCTGGCAGGTGCCATTGCCTGTGCGGCAGCGGCGATGATGGTATTTGTATGGTATCATCATATGGCCATGAAAGAATTTGGGGGAACAACGGGGGATCTGGCCGGCTGGTTTTTGCAGAGCTGTGAACTGGCCATGCTGTTGGTTGTTATGGCCGCGGAACATTTATCCGCGATGGCTATATAGGCTGTCCGGCCGGGCAACAGGTAAGCGGCGGAACGAACTACCAGATGATAATGAGAGGAATGGGTTAGGATGAAGCTGGTAACAGGCGGTGCGTATCAGGGAAAGACGGAATGGGTCAGGCAGTACTGGCATGTAGGTATACAGGATATGGCAGACGGTGCAAACTGTGATGAAAATATGTTGAATCGGGCAAAAGCAGTGAATCATTTTCATTTACTGGTAAAACGCTGGATGGCCGAAAACAGAGATCCGATGGCAGCCATACAGAAGTTAGTCGAAAGTAAAAAAGATTTAATCGTGATTACGGATACCATTGGCAGCGGGATCGTGCCAATGGACAGAGAAGAAAGATTATACAGGGAAATACACGGACGGGTCTGCTGCTGGCTGGCCGGGGAAGCTGATGAAGTCGTGCGTGTTGTATGCGGTATCGGGCAGAGGATTAAGTAAAGACGCAGTCAATGACCGTTGGCGTTATGATACGTCTGAAAATAATACCGGAGTAAAGGAGTTTTGACAATGATCGTTGAATTATGGCTGGTACGTCATGGCATGACGCCGGGGAATTATCTTGGTAAATACGTGGGACGGACAGATGAGGCACTGAGCATTGAAGGACGCCGGATCTTAGCCGGAAGGCAGGCAGCCGGAATGTATCCGCAGTTGGATTCAGTTTATGTCAGCCCGATGAGGCGCTGTGTGGAAACGGCTGAGATATTGTTTCCGGCGGCGGAGCAGCATGTGCTTGGCGGCATGCAGGAATGTGATTTTGGAGATTTTGAATATAAGAATTATCAGGAACTGAATGGACAGCCGGCCTATCAGACATGGATCGACAGCGGCGGGACGGCGGGATTCCCCGGCGGTGAGACACTTCAGGAATTTCAGGCAAGAGTCATTGTGGCTTTTGATGACATGATGGGACAGTTGGTGAGCAAATATCATGATGGCTGTCTGCATCATGATGGTGTATGGACGGCCGTCGAAGGGTTAGTCGCCCATGGCGGGTCACTGATGGCTATTCTTGACCGTTATGCCAGACCGCACAGGGATTATTTTGAATGGCAGGCGCAGAATGGCTGCGGTTATGTTGTCCGGCTTGACACGGATCAATGGGTATCCGGGAATCGGTTTCTGACAGTGCAATCGAAAATAGAGGCGCCAAAGACATGAGAATGATCATTCTACTTGTAACTGCATTTTTATTGGATTGCCTGTTTGGCGATCCTCATAACCCATGGCATCCGGTCTGTCTGATCGGCCATTTGATCGCCGCATTGGAGAAAGGTCTGCGCAGTCTGCTGCCGGACAGTCATCAGGGAGAATGGATGGGCGGCGTTATCTTAGTCGTATTGGTGACAGGCATGGCAGCAGGTACTTCAGCCATTATCCTGAAGCTTGCATGGATGATTCATCCATGGCTTTCCATAGTATTAGAGTCTGTGATGTGCTATCAACTGCTGGCGGCCAGATCGTTGAAGGATGAGAGCATGAAAGTATATGAGGCCCTTCATAATGGCGATACGGAGGGGGCAAGAAAAGCCGTTGCCATGATCGTCGGACGGGATACGGAACGTCTTGATGATGCGGGCATTGCCCGTGCGGCTGTTGAGACGGTTGCTGAAAATACTTCTGATGGAGTGATCGCACCGATGATATTTATGGCCATTGGCGGCGCCCCCTTTGCCTTTTTTTATAAGGCGGTGAATACGATGGATTCCATGGTCGGCTATAAAAATGACCGTTATCTGTATTTTGGACGGGCAGCAGCCAGACTGGATGACGCGGTAAACTTCATTCCTTCACGGCTTGCCGGTTTGATGATAACAGGGGCGGCCTTTATAACAGGTATGGATGGCAAAAATGCATACCGCATATTCAAAAGAGACAGAAAGTGCCACGCCAGTCCAAACTCCGCCCAGACGGAAGCGGCCTGCGCGGGGGCGTTGGGGCTTCGTCTGGCCGGGGACGCATGGTATTTTGGCAAATTATACCATAAGCCATATATAGGGGACGACCGGCGGCCGATTGAAGATACGGACATCATCCGGGCCAACCGTTTAATGTATACAGCCAGTATCATTTGCCTGGTCTTATGTTTAATAGCCAGAGGTCTCATTTACTTACATTTTTGACAGATGGAGGAAAAAGATATGCAAAGACATCAGCACGGCGGCAATATATATGAATATGGCGATGTCATGGATTTTTCAGCGAATATTAATCCTCTTGGTATGCCGCCTGCCGTAAAAGAGGCGGCTGTACAGGGCGTCTGCAAGGCGTGTCATTACCCGGAAGCAGAAAACAGACAGCTCGTGCATGCGATTGCTGAGGCTGAAAACGAGACAGGTCTTGACCTTTCGGATTCCCAGATCCTGTGCGGCAACGGCGCGGCGGAACTGATTTTTTTGTTGTGCCGGACAATCAGACCGAAGGGGGCCATGCTGTTTGCGCCTTCCTTTGCGGAATATGCGCAGGCCCTCCGGGTGGCGGGCAGCCGGATCGAATGGATCGATTTGCGGGAAGAAGATGAATTTGCAGGGACGGCGCGGACATTGACAGAGATGGAACGCCGTATCAGAGAGAGCAGGAAGACGGAGAGTCCTGTAGAAATGCTGTTTATTTGCCAGCCGAATAATCCGACGGGACAATTGGCCGGTGAAGCCTGGATGGAGTCGGTGCTTGCTTTGTGCAGGCGCTATCAGATATGGATGGTGCTTGATGTCTGTTTTCTCGAATTGCTTGATGAAAAGGAACTGGCCGGACAAAGGCGTATCATAGCCGAATGTCTGAAATATAACAGAGGGCTTGTCATTAAGGCTTTTACAAAATCCTATGCCATGGCAGGGCTTCGGTTGGGGTATCTTATAGGGCGGAACGAAAACTGTCTGCATGCGATGCGTGATAATCTGCAGCCGTGGAATGTGTCCCTGCCTGCGCAGTACGCCGGACTTGCGGCCCTGAAAGAAAAAGAGTTTCTGAAAGAAAGCCGGCAGTATCTTGCGGCGGAAAAGCATTGGCTGTTAGAAAAACTTGAGCGTATCCGGGAGACTGGCCTGATCATAAAGATTTATGGCCATGGGGCTAATTTTATATTTTTCAGGGCAATAAACGGGCTGCATATCCGGATGCTGGTCCATGGGGTGCTGATCCGTGACTGCAGGAATTATGAGGGACTGACGGAAGGTTATTATCGGATCGCAGTGCGTACCCATGAGGAAAATGAGCGGTTGGTACAGGCGTTGTGTAAGGAAGCCTTTAAATAGTGCGTTTGTGCAGAAAACAGCGGGAATAACAGGGATGGAAAGATAGAAGGAGGGACTGCGTATGGCAAAAGTGATCATGATACAGGGAACCATGTCGAATGCCGGTAAGAGTCTGCTTGTGGCGGGTCTTTGCCGGATTTTCAGACAGGATGGATTTCGTGTCGCGCCGTTTAAATCACAGAATATGGCGCTGAATTCATTTATCACGGAGGAAGGGCTTGAAATGGGACGGGCCCAGGTGATGCAGGCGGAAGCTGCCGGTATCCGGCCGTCCGTTCTGATGAATCCGATTTTGCTGAAACCGACCTCCGACATGGGGTCGCAGGTTATTGTCAATGGCGAAGTCCGGCAGAACATGTCGGCCCGTGATTATTTCAGGTATAAAAAAACATTGGTGCCGGATATTATGAAAGCTTATCATGCGCTGGAAGAAAATTACGACATTATTGTTGTGGAGGGGGCCGGGAGTCCTGCGGAAATTAATTTGAAATCAGAGGATATTGTGAATATGGGCCTTGCAAAGATGCTGCGTGCGCCTGTGCTGCTGACGGGTGATATCGACAGAGGCGGTGTGTTTGCGCAGCTCGTGGGGACCCTCATGCTGCTGGAACCGGAGGAACAGCAGATGACAAAGGGACTTATTATCAATAAATTCCGGGGAGATAAGCGGATTCTTGATCCGGGCATTGAGATGCTTAAAAATTATACCCCGGTGCCGGTGGTGGGCGTTGTGCCTTATATGCATGTGGATATTGACGATGAGGACAGTCTGGCGGAGCGGCTCATCCATCAGGAGAGCCATGGCATTCTGGATATTGTGGTTGTCCGTTTGCCGAGAATGTCGAATTTTACGGATTTTAATGCGTTGGAACGGCTGCAGGGTGTCACGCTGCGCTATGTGGATCATGTGAGAAATCTCGGCCATCCGGATCTGCTGCTGCTGCCGGGAACCAAAAATACAATGAATGATCTGAAATGGCTTCGCGCATCGGGGCTGGAGGCGGCCATACTCAAGCTGGCTGCCGACGGGGTACCTCTGATGGGGATCTGCGGCGGTTATCAGATGCTTGGAGAACAACTGGCGGACCCCGTATGTGTGGAGGAAGGCGGGATCATGCGCGGCATGGGGCTGCTGCCGGTGCACACGGTCTTTGAACCGCAGAAAGTGCGGACCCAGGTGAGAGGACGGGTGCGGGAACTGACCGGATCGTGGTCCGGGATTTCTCATGTGGATTTTGGCGGATATGAGATTCATATGGGCCATACGGACTACAGTGAGGGCGCAAGGGGATTTGCAGATATCAGAGAGCGGTTTCAGCCGGAAAAAGTGATTGAGGATGGCTGTCAGTCCGGCAATGTCTGTGGCACCTATGTGCATGGTATTTTTGACGATGCCGGAATGCAGCAGGCCATTGTGAAGATGCTGCTGGCCGGAAAGGGATTGCCGGAGACAGCGATAGATGCCATTGATGAAAACAGTTATAAAGAACAGCAGTATGACAAACTGGCCGCAGAGCTCCGGCAAAATCTTGATATGGAGACGGTTTACCGGATATTGGAGGAAGGATTATCATGAAGATGGAAATAGAAAATATTCTGCCGATGGATATAGAAAAACGGAGTTTTGAGATTATTACAGAAGAATTGGGCGGCCGTGTGCTGGATGAACTGCAGGCGCCGATTATCAAGCGTGTGATCCATACAAGCGCGGATTTTGAATACGCGGATACTCTGTGCTTTTCGGAAAAAGCGGTAGAAAAGGCGCTTGCGGCTATTAAAAACGGTGCGAACATCGTGACTGATACCCAGATGGGACGGGCAGGTATTAACAAGAAAGCGCTGGGAAAATTTGGCGGGGAAGTCTGTTGTTTCATGTCCGATGAAGATGTGGCAGCAGCCGCAAAGAAAAACAGGACAACACGGGCAGTGGCCAGCATGGAAAAAGCGGCAAAAATGAGCGGACCTCTCATATTTGCCATTGGCAATGCGCCGACGGCCCTGATTCAACTCTATGAAATGATCGAGGCAGGACGCATTCGTCCGGAACTGGTTATCGGTGTGCCCGTGGGGTTTGTTAATGTGGTGCAGGCAAAAGAATTGATCATGACAACGGATGTGCCCTATATTGTGGCCAGAGGCCGCAAAGGCGGCAGCAATATTGCCGCCGCCATCTGTAATGCCCTCCTGTATATGCTCGATGCCAACCGGTGGGTATCATAAGCTGGGTTAATCATAGGGCGTTTCCCTGCGGGTTTCTTCGAGAAAACTGCCCCGGATGACGGCCTGGCTGCCGAATCGCTGCCGGATGCTGTCAAGGGCCTTATCAAGATTCTCCTGCTTTTCATTTTTTTCATAATCAAACAGACTCAATTGCCGTGTTCGGCTGTCGCTGAGCTTTGAAGTGCGAATACCCAGCAGCCGGACGGGCGTGCCGTCCCACAGTTCACTAAACAGACGGCAGGCAGCCTGATAGATGGCCTGTGTGGACTGAGAGGGAACCGTAAGCTGCATTTGATGGGAAGCATTTTCAAAATTATGATATTTAATTTCGACACTGACCATCCCGGCCAGTGAACCGGCTTTGCGCAGCCTTCCGGCCACAGACTCGGACAATTCAAGAAGCACCTTAAAAGCGCTTTCCTTTGTGGTCACATCGGAAGACAGTGTCGTGGAATTGCCGATGCCTTTATTGGTCGTGTCAGTTTTGGTACGGGCATCAATTTGCGTCCGCTCAAGGCCATTGGCGTATTCCCATATGGTCTGGCCATGACTCTTTAAATGGGCCTGCAGGATGGACGGGTCTGTATGGGCCAGATCACCGATAGTTTTGATGCCTAAAAGGTTCAGACGATCCGCTGAGGAACGGCCCACCATAAAAAGGTCCCGAACAGGGAGGGGCCACATTTTCTCCGGGACTTCTGCCGGAAACAGGGTATGCACCCTGTCGGGCTTTTCAAAATCCGAAGCCATCTTGGCCAGTAGACGGTTCGTGGAGATGCCAATATTGACAGTAAAACCAAGTTCATTATGAATGGTTTCACGGATAATATGAGCGGCTTTGACACAATCGCCGCCGTCGCCGGGAACAGGGACATATTCAATAAAACATTCATCAATGCTGTATTGGCTGATCGTTGGCGTAAAGCGGCCCAGAAGTTTAATGAGCTGTCTGCTGCACTGGCTGTAATAGTGATGTTCCGGCCCAACAATGGTCAGATCGGCGCATTTGCGCAGAGCATCGGTGATGGGTTCGCCGGTTTTGATGCCGAATTGAGATGCCAGAATGGATTTAGCCAGCACGACACCATGACGTTTCGACATATCACCGCCAATAATCGCCGGAATCGTACGCAAATCGACAGGATCCCCCTCGCTCAGCCTTTTGATGGCTGTCCAGCTTAAAAATGCACTATTCACATCTATATGAAAAATTATCTTTTCCATTATGTATGACACCTTTATTATTTATATCTTTTAACTTGATTTTTATGCTCAGTCTAATCCTGATTAACAGACTTTTAACACGCTGAGGAAAAAAGATATTCCAATGAATCGTCGTGTAAAGCCGTTGATTTTACTATTTCAACTGTTATACCTTCAGACAAACATTTTGCTTTCAGACTATTGAACAACTCATTAAACTCTTTTTTGTCATGTCGTTCTCTTTGACCGAATATGCCGCGCTTTTTTTCGTATATATTCCCCATTTTAACCTGTGACAACATGTTCTTTTTCACTATTGTCACTATTTCTTCCGCTGCTCTGTCTACTCGCGTCTTGCTGAAACTGTATTGTTTTTTTGGTTGATAATTAATGCGTAACTCATCTTGAAAACTCATGATTTAAATCCCCTTTTCAACTGGTATATTAAATCTGTACATTTGATATCCGTTCATAAAGTGATTATACAGCTTATCCGATACAATTACAATTCCGTATTGTAGCTTAAATAAATCGTCAGAAATAAAAGATTGAGATTTTGTGGCGGGGATGTTACAATGGCAAAGTGAAAGCGATTGGAAAGGGATGAAAAGTGTGAAAAATATTGTTTTTATCGGTATGCCGGGCGCGGGCAAGAGTACGATCGGTGTTGTCATTGCGAAAATGTTCGGCTATCGTTTTATAGATTCAGATCTTTTGATCCAGACTCAGGAAGGGGATATTCTGGAACATTTGATTGATAAGTATGGTATTGACGGTTTTCTGGCCATTGAGAATCAGGTGAACCGTGATATTTCGGCCAGCCGGACAGTGATTTCGACGGGCGGAAGCGCCTGCTATTGTGATGAGGCTTTGATGCATATGGCGGAGCACGGTGTCATTGTTTATATTCAAACGGATTATCAGACACTTTACCGGCGGTTGGGCGATCTGCGTGAGCGGGGAGTTGTAATTCGCAAAGGTTCAACACTTTATGATCTATATTGTGAAAGGACGCCGCTTTATGAAAAATATGCGGATCTGACCGTTGATGTCAGCGGATGTCGGTTGGAAGAAGCGATCCATAAAATCAAAGATGCCCTGAAAGCGTGTGGAAAATTATATGAAGAATAGTAATTATAAAAGAAATAATAATAATTATAGAAGCAGGAACAGCGGGCAGAGATTGTATGAGCGGCGCGGCTTTTATGACGGGCTGGCGCTGTTGATACCAGTTGTTATTGTGCTGATTGCCTATATTGCCATGGGTGTATTTCCATTTGGCGATCAGGCTGCGATGATCATTGATTCTTATCATCAATATGTACCATTTTTCTCGGAACTGCATGATAAGATCTGGCATGGCGACAGCTTATTGTATTCATGGCACGGCAGCCTCGGATTTAATTTTCTGGCAGTACAGGCCTATTATCTGGCCAGTCCGCTGAATTTTCTGATTGCTGTTTTTCCGGCTTCCATGATGATCGAAGCTTTTGAGAGTCTGATCATTCTTAAGATCTCACTTTCCTGCTGGACGGCCTACCGCTATCTGCGCCGCCGCTCAGGGAAAAATGATTACGCCACCGTCATATTCGCCGGATTTTATGCGCTGGGCGGGTTTACGCTGGCTTACAACTGGAACGTCATGTGGCTGGACAGTATCGTTCTGTTTCCGCTCATCCTTATGGGTGTTGAGCGGCTGGTGAATGAGGCGGACGGAAGACTCTATACGCTGACACTGGGGCTTGCCATATTCTGCAATTATTATATGGCGATCATGATCTGTATTTTTGTGGTGCTCTATTTCTTTGTCGTCTGGTTTGCAAAGAAGAGGGGCGGGATCAAAATGTTTTTTGCCAGAGGGATCAGGTTTGCCGGATGCTCTGTTCTGGCGGGAGGCATGGCGGCCGTTTATCTGCTGCCGACATATTATACCCTGATCAACAGCTCCCAGGGCTCAAAGCCATCTGAATTTAAGTTTTACAGAAGCTTTTTTGATCTGTTTAAGCAGCAGTTCGCTTTTGTGGAACCGACGCAATTGACGGGTGCGCCGAATGTCTACTGCGGCGTGCTGCTTGGTATGCTGGTTGTATTTTATACCGTGGCCAAAAATATCCGCCTGAGAGAAAAAATCGCTCGTCTTCTTGTGACTGCTTTTGTACTTGTGAGCCTGAATATTAATGTGCTGGACTATATCTGGCATGGTTTGCATTTTCCGAATAATCTGCCGGGAAGATTTTCATTCATTTATATTTTCATGATCGTTGTCATGGCCTATGACGCATGGCAGACGCTGCGGCTGACAGATCTGCGGCTGTACGGCGCCTTTTTCCTGGGAGAAGGCATATTGTTCGGACTGTGCCTCTGGCTGTGCGAGGAGGAAATACCGGTTTATACCATGGCGGTGACAGGGGCTTTGATGGCGGTCTATATGATCCTTCTGGCCGCCCATCACAGGCATATGTCGCTGAATGTTAAAAAATGGCGGATCCGGCCAAAGCAGATCCTTCTGACGCTGCTGACGGTGGAACTGGCGGGCAACGCTATTTTTGCATTGTGTATGAATGGTACGGTCAACCGGACGAATTATACGGAGGACCGGGAGGAAGTGGCCGAAATCCGGGAAAACTATGAGGCAGAAGATACATTTTACCGGGTGGAGCTGGCTCAGATCCGCGGCCGGGATGATATTACCTGGCATCACCTGGATGGAATGTCGTTCTTTTCTTCCACGGCCGATGACCGGATGGAAAAGCTGATGGGCGCCCTGGGCTTTTATAACAGCGGCAATAAATACAGTTATAAAGGGACGACTCCGCTGACGGATGCCATGCTGGCAATCAAATATGTGATCAGCAATAAAGAAATGTTTTTTACAAATATGACATTATGTGAGGAGACGGAGAATAAATATATTTATGAGAACAATCAAAGTCTGGCCGTGGGCTATATGGTGAATGAGGAGACTGCGGACTGGAAGATTGTGGAGGGTGATCCTTTTCCTACGCAGAATGATTTTGTGCGGCTGGCAACAGATGTGGAAGATGCATTGTTTACGCCGCTGACTGTTCCTGAACCGGAAATAACCGGAGGGACGATCACGGGGACAGGAGAAGACAAATATTTCTACGACAGAACGGAGTCCGAGGGAAGTCTGACTTATCAGTTGGTATTTGGCGATCCGCAGGATATCTATCTTTATTTTGAGGCCAGTCATTGTGAGAGCCTGAAGGTTATCATTGACGGTAAGACGGAGACTTACAGTGATCAGAGAGGGCATATTGTGCATCTTGGTACCTGTGACGCAGGTAAGGTGGTGACACTGGATTTCCCGATGGACGATGCCTATGACAGCGGTAACGTCAAGCTTCAGATGTATGCCTTTCACGGAGAGGTATTTGACAATGTTTACCGGCAGTTGTCAGGGGGCCAGTGGGCTGTTACAGAATTTGACAGTACTCGTTTATCAGGAACGATCCATGCGGAAAAAGACGGGATGCTGATGCTGTCCATACCTTATGATGAGGGGTGGACAATCCTTGTTGACGGCAGCGAGGCTCAGAAAGAGGCCATCGGAGAGGCGTTGATGGGATGCCGGATAACGGCCGGAGAGCATCGGATCGAGATGCATTACAGACCACAGGGATTTTATATGGGAGCAGTCATCAGTATGGTCTGTGTGCTGATCGTGCTGGCCGGATGTCTGAAAAAAACGGGCAGGTTTCATAAAAATGCGCGTGCTGCTGTAATAAATCGTTAATAATTTTTATGAAAAAGTAAAAAGCGATTTACAAAAGTGTAGTTTGTGATATAATCAATTTCAGGGAATGCCTTTTTGGGAAATTTTGTCGAATCATCGAGATAGAGAGTAGATATCAATTATATAGAATGACTGTGTTTGAGGTGCGATATGGAACAATATTTAATTAAAGGCGGGAATCCGCTGGTCGGAGAAGTAGAGATTGGCGGCGCCAAGAATTCCGCACTGGGCATACTGGCTGCGGCCATTATGTGTGACGAGACTGTAACGATCCGGAATCTGCCGGATGTCAATGATATTAATGTTTTTTTGAATGCCATACGGTCAATTGGCGCCGAGGTGCATTATCCTGACCCGCAGGACAGACATGTGGTGACCATCAATGGCCGGAATATCCGTATTCATGCGGTGGATAACGATTATATTCGCAGGATCCGGGCTTCTTATTATCTGATCGGGGCACTGCTTGGCAAATACAGGGAGGCGGGAGTTGCTCTGCCCGGAGGCTGTAATATCGGCAGCCGTCCCATTGACCAGCACCAGAAGGGCTTTAAAGCGCTCGGGGCCAGGGTGTGGATCGATAAAGGTATGATTTTTACAACAGCCGATGAACTGGTTGGAAAGCATATTTATCTGGATGTTGTCAGTGTCGGTGCAACGATCAATATTATGCTGGCGGCTTCCATGGCGAAGGGATCTACAATTATTGAGAATGCCGCGAAGGAACCGCATGTCGTTGATGTGGCTCAGTTTTTGAATCAGATGGGCGCCGATATCAAGGGAGCGGGTACAGATGTGATACGTATTAATGGCGTACGCCGCTTTAAGGCCGCGGATCATGAGATTATTCCGGATCAGATCGAGGCGGGGACATTTATGTGTGCGGCCATTGCAACCAGAGGTGATGTGACGATCAAGCATGTGATTCCGAAGCATCTGGAGTCCATTTCCGCGAAGCTTTTGGAAATGGGTGCTGAGATTGAAGAATCCTGTGATTCTATTCGTGTGGTGGCCACAAAGAGACTGGCTTCAACATCCGTCAAGACGATGCCGTATCCGGGATTTCCGACGGATATGCAGTCGCAGATCGCGGTCTGTCTTTCGCTGGCTGAGGGTACAAGCCTTGTCACAGAGAAGATTTTTGAAAATCGTTTTAAGTATACCGATGAATTAACCAAGATGGGCGCCAACATCAAAGTGGAGGGCAATACGGCCTTTATTTCAGGGGTTCAGAAATTTACAGGTGCAGTTGTGGCTGCGCCGGATTTACGTGCAGGCGCTGCTCTGGTCATTGCAGGGCTGGCAGCAGACGGCTGTACCTGCGTTGAACAGATTCAGTATATTCAGCGTGGTTATGAGAGTTTTGAAGAAAAGATCCGCAGCCTTGGCGGTATTATTGAAAAAGTGGATGTGGAAGACCGTTCGGACCGTGACCGGATGATGCGCAAGATGAGTCTGGCTGCATATTAGGTAGTGTGTTATTCTGTTTGAAAGCCAACAGACCGGAACCTTTAGTTTTTATCGTGTTCCGGTCTGTTTTTTTGCGGCAGTGAATCCAGGACGGGGAATAAAAAAAATAAAACAGGTACTATTTGTGATACAGACCGGTGTGTCCGTAGGGAAAGCGGCGACAAATTCAAGTATTTGTATGCATTGCCCCTATTGACTTTGCGATTGTTTTCATGTATTCTAGTTACCAGCAAACTACATAACAATTTCTCTTATTCAGAGCAATGGAGACCAGGGATCTGTGATATTGCGGCAACCCCGATGAGGAAGGTGCCAACCTGAGCGAGTAACATCGAACAATAAGAGGATTTGATTTAAATCAGGTCCGCTTGTGCGGATTTTTTTTGTACCGCAAAAATATTCGTATAAAGCTTGGTTTATGAGAGAAATGTCTAAAATCTAAGGAGGATATAATGGAAAAGTTATTATTTACATCAGAGTCCGTGACAGAAGGTCATCCTGACAAGATGTGCGACCAGATCTCAGATGCGATTCTGGATGCCATGCTTGAACAGGATCCAATGAGCCGTGTGGCCTGTGAGACATGTACCAATACCGGATTTGTTCTGGTTATGGGTGAAATTACGAGCCATGCTAAGGTGGATATTCAGGGAATTGTCCGGGATACAGTTCGTGAAATTGGTTATACAAGCACCGATATGGGATTTGACGCGAACACATGCGGCGTTTTTGTTGCGTTGGACAAGCAGTCACCGGATATTGCCCTGGGTGTTGACAAAGCGCTGGAGGCCAAAGAACATCAGATGTCTGAGGAGCAGATCGCAGCTATTGGCGCGGGTGACCAGGGGATGATGTTTGGTTTCGCCACCAACGAAACTGAGGAATATATGCCGTATCCGATCGCGCTGGCCCACAAGCTGGCCCGCCAGTTGACAAAGGTTCGGAAGGATGGGACATTGCCGTATCTGAGACCGGACGGCAAGACTCAGGTGACTGTCGAGTATGATGAGAATGGAAGGCCGGTTCGCCTGGATGCGGTTGTATTATCAACACAGCACGATGAAAAAGTGAGCCAGGAACAGATTCATGAAGATATCAAAAAATATGTCTTTGATGTGATTTTGCCGGAAGACATGGTTGATGAACGCACAAAATTTTTTATTAATCCAACAGGCCGTTTTGTTATCGGCGGGCCAAATGGTGACAGTGGTTTAACAGGCCGTAAGATTATTGTTGATACATACGGCGGATATGCCCGTCACGGCGGCGGCGCTTTCTCCGGCAAGGACTGTACAAAGGTGGACCGCTCCGCTGCTTATGCCGCGCGTTATGTGGCTAAAAATATTGTTGCTGCAGGTCTTGCCGACAAATGCGAGATTCAGTTGTCTTATGCGATTGGTGTTGCCAATCCGACATCGATTATGGTTGATACATTTGGTACCGGCAAGTTATCCAACAGTGAAATTGTGGAAATCATCAGAAATAATTTTGATCTCCGGCCGGCCGGCATCATTCAGATGCTGGATCTGAGACGACCGATCTACAAACAGACGGCCGCCTATGGACATTTTGGCAGAAATGATCTGGATCTGCCATGGGAGAAGCTGGATAGAGTCGACGTATTGAAGGCTTATCTTGCATCATAATTGCAGGGCTGTTTAATGAACTTAAAAGCGCGTATCTGAATGGAGCAGGTGCGCGCTTTAATATTTTTTTCATAAAATTTTCAGCATCTTTATCAAATGAACACATGGGATGTGGTATACTATGGGTAGAAAGCGAGTGAGGAACCTGTGAAATTATCAACGAGAATTAAAATATCATACGCCTTTGTGTTTGTGCTTCCGGTACTGTTGATTCTCATAACTGTCTTTGGGGTGACGAAGATCGGTTTGAGTTCCATGGAGCGCAAATATGATCTGGACCAGTCCAGTTACGAAATGATCGTCAATCCTATGAGTATGCTTGGGCATATGACGGCTTCAACGATTAAGGAATTGCAGCAGGTGATTGCAAAGAATCCTGACAGGCTGGCGGATATGGATTATTTGGATGAACTGAATGACGATTTGGGCAACCATTCGTCCTACCTGCTGGTTAAGAAGAATGGGGAGAATATTTATTCAGGACTTCCGGAGAAAAGCGGTTATAATGATGAATTGAGTTTTAAACCGGGCAGTGAGAAAAGTGAGAGTATTTATATTGTCAACGATCAGCCTTATCATATTCAGCAGTTGAATTTTACCTATTCAGACGGTTCGCAGGGGCAGGTATTGATCTATACGAATGTAGAGCAGGTGATGCCGCAGATCCGGACGCTGATCCTGAATATGGTGCTGATATCGGTGATTATTTTGTTTGTGGGAAGTGCCGTTGCCATGTTGTGGTTATACCGGAGTATTGTACGGCCATTGGACAAGCTGAAGGTAGCAGCCGAGAATATCAAGGATGGTAACCTGAACTTCAGCGTAACGGCGGAGGCGGACGACGAGATCGGGGAACTGTGCGTGGCGTTTGAGGAAATGCGCCTGAAGCTGAAAGGCCAGATTGAGCGCAATATCCAGTATGAGAAGGACAGTAAGGAACTGATCAGTAATATTTCCCATGATTTAAAGACTCCGATGACCGCAATTAAAGGTTACATAGAGGGGCTGATGGACGGTGTTGCGGACACGAAGGAGAAGCAGGATAAATATATCAGGACCATTTATAATAAAGTGAATGATATGAACAGCCTGATAGAAGAATTGTTCCTGTACGCAAAGCTGGACAGCAATTCCGTGAATTATTCATTCGCCAAGGTTAATGTGGATGCCTATTTCCAGGACTGTGTGGAGGAAATCAGCCTTGATCTGGAATCTCAGGGTGTGGATTTTGGTTATTTCAATTATGCGGACAGGGATACCGTGATTATTGCTGATCCCGAACAGTTGAAGCGGGTCATTAATAATATCATCGGCAATTCGGTAAAATATGCCAGCGACAGGAAACTGGTCATCAGTTTGCGTATCATGGAAGAAGCGGAATTTGTTAAAATTGAAATCGAGGATAATGGACGGGGAATTGCCAAACAGGAGGTGCCGCTGATTTTTGACCGGTGTTACCGGACGGATGCGTCGAGAACTTCCACTAAAGGCGGCAGCGGACTTGGCTTGTCCATCGCCAGGAAAATCATTGAGGAGCATGGCGGCAAGATATGGGCCGTCAGTACAGAAGGTGTTGGAACAACGATGTGCTTTGTTTTAAGAAAATATAAGGAGAATGGCATTTATGAGTAGGATATTAATTGTGGAAGATGAGATTGCGATTGCAGAACTTGAGAAAGATTATCTGGAATTGAGCGGATTTGAAGTTGAGATGCAGCATACGGGTGATAGCGGGCTGAAGGCGGCCCTTACAGAAGATTTCAATCTGATCATCCTGGATCTGATGCTGCCGAATGTGGATGGCTTTGAAATATGCAAAAAGGTCCGTGAAAAGAAAAATACCCCGATTATCATGGTATCCGCCAAGAAGGAGGATATCGATAAGATTCGCGGACTGGGCCTTGGGGCGGATGACTATATGACGAAACCATTCAGCCCAAGTGAACTGGTGGCCCGCGTGAAGGCCCATCTGGCCCGCTATGAGCGGCTGGTTGGCAGCGGTGTAAAAGCCAATGAGATCATAGAGATCCGTGGAATCAAAATTGATAAGACGGCCAGACGTGTTTACATTAACGGTGAGGAAAAGGCATTTACGACAAAGGAATTTGATCTGCTGACGTTTCTTGCAGAAAATCCGAATCATGTATTTACGAAAGAGGAGCTTTTCAATAAAATCTGGGATATGGAATCTATCGGAGACATCGCAACCGTCACAGTGCACATCAAAAAGATACGTGAGAAGATTGAATTTAACACGTCGAAACCGCAGTATATCGAGACGATCTGGGGTGTAGGATATCGCTTTAAAGTATAAAAAATGACGAATTGAATCAGGAATTGAAACACGTTCTCACTCCGTGAAAAACGCAACGGATACTAAGGTTTTCTGTTCATTGCATTCCAGAAAACCAAGTACCGGCGTTTTTCAAGGGTTTCACTTGTGATGATCTGCAGAAAATTCCGATATCAAACAGGTTGAGACTGAACTGTTTGCAAAGATATTTGATTCTGGAATAAGCAATAGCGGCTCTTTATACCCAAACTAAAGAAAGAAACGAAACAAATGCACCCAGCCGTATCCCTGTTTTAATAATTGATGATAGGATATTGACAAAATACTATCATTTGGTGTATAATAATGATGAAAAAAAATAAAAAATCTATCATATACGAAAGGGGGATTTGTTTGGATAAGAGTATAGAGGAAATAGATGACTATCTGAAAGAAGTGAAAAAGGCAGTTCAACCGTTTCTCTGTACATAAAGTTCAATCAATTAGAGAACAAATTTGTCATTGTCATATCTTTTCATAGACAGGCGTATGCTCTGAAATATGCATTTAGATAATTGTTTATGAAATACAAAAGAGAACCTTGTCCTGAACAAAAAGTAAAGGAGGAAAAATTGTGGCAAATGAGAGGCGATTTGATTTTTGTATTGCGTGTAGGAAAGAAACTGAATATAAAATTCGGAAAGAGACTGTAAAAGAAATCATACGTGACAAAGCCTATGAGTTTATATTGACAAAAGCTTATTGCAGCGAATGTGGGGAAGAAATGAGTATTCCTGGTTTTATAGATTTGAATATCAGAGAACGGGATGAACAGTACCGCAGGTCTGAAGGCATTATTTCAATAGAAGATATTTATAAACTCATGAAGATTTATAATATTGGCAAAGCGCCGCTGTCTTTGGCATTAGGTTTTGGTGAAGTGACGATTTCCCGATATTTAGAGGGACAAATACCATCTAAAGCATATTCGGCTATTATGATGAAAGCCTTAACCAATCCGGCCTATATGATGCGCCTTTTGGATCAGAATAGAGATAAAGTAGGGGAAACAGCATATAGAAAAGCTGTGAAGCAAATAAAAGAATTAAAGCGGCTATTTAATGTGTCTGACACGATGCTTACATGTGTTGCGTATATATTTAATCAGATGCAGGAAGTTACGCCACTGGCTTTACAGAAAATTTTGTATTACATTCAGGGATTGTATATGGCTATACATGAGCGGCCATTTTTTGAGGAGAATTGTGTGGCATGGCAGCATGGACCGGTATTTGAAAATGTTTATTACCTATTTAGAAATTTTAAATATAATCCAATAGACGATGATCGATTTGCGTTACTTGTTGGAAAAGATCAGAATCTTTCTGAAAATGAAAAAAAAGTCATTGATCTGGTCATTGCGACATTTGGAAAATATAGCGGGAAAACATTAGAAGCCATTACACATACAGAAAAGCCATGGCGGGAAGCCAGAGCCGGATATGACAGCAGTGATCCATCAGATGTTTTGATAGAAAAAGAAGCAATTCAAAGTTACTTTAAAGATATAGCGGCGAAGTATGATATCAATACGAAAAGGGGTCTAAACCAATATATTGATTCAAAGTTAGAAACGGTATATTAGAGAAAATTTGTATAATAAAAGGGGTCGATCTATACGACAGAGAAAGGGATATGGCCGAAGCAAGTGCACCCGGCCGTATCCCTGCTTTGATAATTGATAATAAAATCTTACATAGCCATTTTTAAAGCAATAATGCGTTTGACAGATGCATCAATTCTTGCTTCTGAAATTGTACCGTCGTTTACGGCTGCAATGATACCGTGGTAGGCGGCTTCAAAATCTGCAGGCATTAATAGAATGTCTGCACCGGCACTGACTGCGGCCACTGCGGCTTCAGCAGATGAATACTGGTTGGCGATCGCACCCATATTAAGCCCGTCGGTCATGACGATGCCTTCGTAGCCAAGCTTGCCACGAAGGATATCAGTGATCATGACAGATGAAAGAGAGGCCGGCGTGTTGTCACCGGTCACATTCGGACAGGCGATATGGGCGACCATGATGACTTTTACATCGTGTTGAATACCATCTGTGAATGGCACCAGGTCATTGCCAAGCATTTCTTCCAGGGAAGCATTGGTATAGGCATAGCCTTCATGAGTGTCGGCTTCCGTTGCGCCATGGCCAGGGAAATGCTTGTATACACCAACAATGCCCTCACTTTTCAGACCATTGAGTTCTGCAATTGCCATACTGGATACAGTTTTGCAATCACTGACAAAAGAGCGTCGGCCAATAACCGTGTTGGCTTCATTGCTGAGAACATCGGCCACAGGCGCATTGTCCATATTAAAGCCAAGCTCATAGAGAAAACTTCCGATCTGGCTGCCGACCAGATAAGCGGCTTCCGGATCGTCACCGGCACCGATGACACTCATATCATCGATCCGGCCAAGGGAGAAGCTGCTGTTATTACCGAAACGGGAAACGGTGCCGCCTTCTTCATCGACGTTGATGAACATGGGAAGTCCGATACGGTCCCGGCTATATTGCTGAACATTGCTGATCATCGTTTTTACCTGTTCCGGTGTCTGTAGATTCTTTTCAAAGTATATGAGGCCGCCCACCGGATATTTGTCAATGGCATTCGCTATCTGTTGTCACTTACCCGAGAAGCCGGTCTGGCAGAAGAATTGACGCAGGAAACTTTTTATCAGGCAGTCAAAAGTGTAGAACGGTTTGACGGCACCTGCCGTTTCTCTACCTGGCTGTGTGCCATTGCGAGAAATCAGTTGTCGAATTACCGGCGCAGGCATCCGCAGATGGAAGTATTTGAGAATCACGTTGTGATTTGGGCAGAGACACCGGAGCAACTGGTGATCTCAGAGAGCGGAAGGGTGGCGGTCATGAAGCAATTGCATGCCATGGAGGATCCGGTCCGGGAGGTTATGTATCTGAGAATTTTCGGAGATTTGTCGTTTGCGCAGATTGGGGAAATTATGGGAAGGACGGAGAACTGGGCCAGAGTGACTTATTACCGGGGAAAGGAAAAGCTGAGAAAGGAGATGGAGCAGGATGTGTGAAAAATTGAGATGTGAGATCGTCCAGGATTTATTGCCAAGTTATATCGATGGATTGACGAACGATGTGACGACGCAGGCCATCAGGGAACATTTAGATGAATGTGAAAGCTGCCGGAACGTGTATGAGCGTATGCAGGCGGATGAAACAGAGCCGTCTGCAGATAAAAACGAGATGAAAGCAGATATTGATTTCCTGAAAAAAATTAAGCGACAGAAGCGCTTTGACATTATCCTGGTTATTGTGCTGCTGCTTGGCTTCTTTGCGGCTTTTCTTTATCATGATATTTATCAGGTGGGGAAAGAGACGACGATTGATGATGTCCTCTATGAAATTACCATTAGTAAACAGGAACCTGATCAGTCTGAGACGGTAGATGTAGAGATGCGGTTCAGTGATTATAAACTGGGTTATCCGCGGCTTGAAGTGACAGAAGAAGATGGCTGCGCTGATATAAAGGTGTATGCAACCCATCGGAATTATTCGGGCAGTACATTTAGTTACTCGACGAGAGCAAAGAATTGCAGGCAAATATCTATAAACGGTGTCATTGTATGGTCAGATGATGAGTTGATTAGCAGGAAAGCGTCGGAAATTTATAAGATGCGGACGGATTATATCGGAGATATAGTGGCCTGCAATGCAGCAGCGGATGTGATTGGTATTAAAAATCAGTTTGGCAGCTATAAAAATGAATTGACAACATCTGCCAGACCTTATGACTGGCGGCTGATCATCCAGCATCCGATACAGACGGAAAAGAAAGCCGCGGCAAAAGACAGGATGTTTGCCGATGCATGTGCGTTGCTGGCATTGATTGGTAATCTGGATTCAGTCACATGGGACTATGTGACTGATGAAGGCCAGAAAGTTGAAACGATTACAAAAGAAGATGCTTCGGCATATATTGGATATGATATTAAGACTTGTGTACAATCAGCGGCATATCTGCAGAAAATGCTGATTCGGGTCGGGATTTTATTGGATGAAACGTCCTATATTGAAGCAGATCCAATGGGCAAGATACCGTTTGGGTTTGAATTGACGGTGGAAGACCAGACAGATGAAGGGGTCGATGTCTGCGGGATCGCTTATCAGTTTTATGTGGATGATACGTGCCGCGCAAGCGGCGTCATGTTTTTTGGGAAAAAATTCAGAAACACTGACACGAAAGTCGATATGTCATTAGTTGTAGATACGGATTTTTTACAGGAACGATTGACGGATGAGGAGGTCGGGCGCATAACCCTGACCCTGGGCGTACGCGATGAGGAAGATCATGAATATCCTGTCTGCAGCCAGAAGCTATTGTCTGCCGAATATGGGAAATCCTACCGGTATATACTGAAAGGCTCCTATGATGGGGGATTTTATTTGACGGAAACGCCGGATTGATGTCGGTTGTGCTTTAAAAACAAAAAAAGAGATGGTATACTAATAATGGACAGGGAAAATACAGATTTTACCCTGTCCGTCTGGAACATTTGGACAGTCATATTTCGGGAAAGAGACATGGAAGTTAAAATACTATTTGAGGATAAAGAGATCATTGTGGTGGAGAAGCCGGCCGGGATGGCGTCGCAGGAAGATCGTTCTGCAGCGATGGACATGGTCAGCTATCTGAAAAACTATCTTGTCCGGGAGAAGAAGGCGCAGGGTATCCCCTATATTGGCGTTGTGCATCGGCTGGACCGACCGGTTGGCGGGGTCATGGTCTATGCAAAAACGCAGCAGGCGGCGAAAAAGCTGAGTGAGCAGATCCGTCAGAATAAAATGAAAAAAGAGTATCTGGCGGTATTGACCGGAACGTTGAAACAAAAAGAAGCATTGCTTGAAGATTATCTGGTGAGCAATGGCCGGACGAACAGCACAACTGTAACGGATAAAAAGACGGAGGGTGCAAAACTGGCCCGTTTGAAATACAAGGTGCTGCGGACAAAATTTGAAGGCGGCAGGCAGTATTCACTGGTCAATATTCATCTGATCACAGGGCGGCATCACCAGATCCGCGTTCAGATGGCACATGCCGGAGCAGGATTGTGGGGAGATACCCGGTACAATCCTGAATTTACCGGAAAAACAGGATGGTATCAGTTGGCGCTGTTTGCATGGCGCCTGGAATTTGAACATCCGGTAACAAAAAAGAGGCTAGTATTTGAGATACCGGCGGGGCCGCAGATAACAGAGCATTTTGCAGTAAAATAAAGCGAGGGCCTGATTGTTGTAATTTGTTGGAGATATGTTATAATTGAGATATACATTTGAAAAGACTTAATATACCATGAGAGAAAACGGGAAATCATATGCTATCATTTCTCCGCTTGATATACGTCAAGAGATAATAATATTAATATTATGGAGAGAGAGGATAAGAATATGATTACGTTTTACATTGATGAACTCACGCCGTGTTTAAAGTCTGTATTGACCGGGGAAATTTATGAAACAGAGGTATTAAGATTAAAAAGGAAAAGCTATCTATCTAAATTTAATAAAAGAACCGGTTGGTATGTGAATTGGAGCAGGATGCCGGAGAATATTGAAATATATGCATTGGTGCTAAAAGGCACTACAGATATTCAAGGATTGATCGGACTCAGGGATGATAGGGTGGCTCAGGCTGTGTATATACATTGGGCCTGTACTGCTCCTGACAATAATGTGTGGCAATATGGCAGACAGAAATTTACAGGTGTTGGAGGTCATTTGTTTGCGATTGCGGCCAAAAGATCTGTTGATTTAGGATATGAGGGATTCGTTCATGCAGAAGCGATGGATAAAAGGATACTTGAATATTATGTAAATGAGTTTGGTGCGGAGAGCTTTCCAAGAAGTAATTATCCATATCATTTTATTTTGGATGATAAGGCAGCTTCAAAGATTATGGAGGTGTACAATTATGAATGGACAGACGAAGTTATTTAGTTTTACTCAGAAAAAGAAAATTGCCGAGGACTATATAGCCAGATGTAATCCGTATAAAAATGCAGATTCTATGCAATTGGATTTGCGGGCGATGACAAAATATGCCCGTAAAAAAGGTATTAAATTAGCAGAGCTTAATGAAGTGGAAATTCAAAAATTTCATAAAGAATAATTGAGTAAAAATTTAAGGCATGACCAGATAGCAGAGTCATGCTTTAGTTAATAAAGGAGAGAAAACGAATGAAAACGCGAGTGGAAGAAACGATTGCAAGACATGATAAAGGATATAATTGTGCACAATCGGTGGCCTGCACTTATTGTGATCTTGTCGGTGTGGATGAGGAAACAATGTTTAAAATGACAGAAGCGTTAGGACTTGGCATGGGCGGTATGCAGGGGACATGCGGAGCTGTCACAGGTGCCTGTGTGCTGGCTGGCATGAAACACAGCAGCGGCAATCTTGTCAGACCGGACAGCAAGGGTGCAACGTATAAAATATCCAAAGAGATCGTCAAACGGTTTGCAGAACAGAATAAGGCCCTCATCTGTAAGGATTTGAAAGGTATAGAGACGGGAAAGGTGCTGCGTTCATGCCCGGATTGCATTAAAGATGCGGCAGCTATAGCAGAACAGGTATTATTTGATATATAAAAGATGACTGAAACCAGATAGGGAGAAAACTCAAAATGTGTGACAAACGGAACATAAAATAGTATATTCTCCTGATATTACTGTATTTAAAGCAGATGAACGCTATTTTCCCCGAAATGAAAAAAACGAAGCTTTTTGAGGCAGCCATTGAAAATGATATAGAATCTTTGATTATTGGAGATACATAGACAGGCGGTAATTGGGTCATATTAATGGTTGTGAATGATAGAATATGACGATGGAAGTGTTGAGTGATGCCTGTGAAAAGTGCAAAGATGCGCCGCTTTTTGATGATAATGGGAGTTACCGCGGGAGTTTATCTGATGATCAGATATCTCTTGCCGCTGGCAGCTCCTTTTGTATTCTCTTATGCCATTTTTTGCCTGCTGCGGCCGGTGTCAAAGTGGCTTGAAAAGCATATGCATCTGCCGGAGAGAATTTCAGGAGTGATTTTAATTATAGTGCTGATTGGTGTAATGACAGCCGTTGTTTATACAGTTGGCAGAGCATTGTGCAGGAATCTTTATCAATGGCTGTATCAGGGTGATTTTTTTAAAGAGGAATTGCTGGAAATGGGACAGGAATTGTGCCGTCGGGTGGATGGCTGGCTTGGATGCCGTCCGGGCAGGACATGGCTGATGGCCATGGATGCAATGGCGCAGTGGCAGGCGGCGAGCCAGGAAAAAATATATACATTCATTGCAGACGGGACAGTCGTTTTGCTCAAAGGGCTGGCCGGCCTTGGCGTTGTACTACTCATAGGATTTATCGGAGCGGTACTGCTGATGCGGCATCAATATGCGCTGCTCAATGATATCAAAGAAAGCTATTTTTATAAAGAAATCCGAAGCATATTCGGGAGAGTATCAGAAGTGGCAGGCAGTTTCATCAAGACTCAGAGTATTATTATGAGTTCTATGGCAGTGGCCTGTGCCATTGGTCTGTTTATATTGAGACTGGGGCATCCTGTACTGGCGGGAATCGGTATAGCGGTTCTGGATGCTTTCCCTATCTTAGGCAGCGGCATGATTCTGGTACCATGGGCAGTATTGAGGCTGATGAAAGGATCAGTCATACAGGCCCTTGGGCTTCTGGGACTTTACATCGTAACCGTATGCATTCGTGAACTGTTGGAACCAAAATTAATGGGACATAAACTGAATATCCATCCCTTCTATATGCTGATGGCAACGGTGATCGGCGTACAGTTATTTGGACTGTGGGGAATTTTTACAGGGCCGCTGGCCCTTGTGATGATACGGGAAATCATTGAACAGCTTGATAATTCTGTGCTATAATAATGTCATGGAGGAGAGGTATGGGAATATTTGATTTCTTTAAGGAAAAAGAATCGGATGCAGAGCAATATGAGGGAGACTCATTAGTGATCAGAATGGCAAAAGCCTCCGATGCGGAGGCTTTGCTGGATATTTACGCACCCTACGTTTTACATACAGCCATTACCTTTGAATATGAAGTGCCTTCGGTGGAAGAATTTCGCCAGCGGATTGCACGCACTCTTGAGCGTTATCCATATTTGGTGGCGGAACTTGGCGGTAAGCAGGTCGGCTATGCCTATGCATCCCCTTTCCATGAACGGCGGGCCTATGACTGGGCGGTGGAAACGTCCATTTATATGGCGCAGGACAAAAAAGGCTGTGGCTATGGGAAAATATTATATCTGGCTCTGGAAGATATTTTGAAGCGGCAGAACATTCTGAATCTGAATGCCTGCATTGCTTATACGGATGAACCGGACGAACATCTGACGAATGACAGTATGTGTTTTCATGAACATCTGGGTTACAGGCTGGTGGGAAGATTCCATCAGTGTGGTTATAAATTTGACCATTGGTATGATATGATCTGGATGGAAAAACTGATCGGTGAGCATCTGGCGGATACAGACGATGTAATATCAATTAAAAATCTGTAAAATCTGCAGTCATTCATAAGGTAGTTTGCTTAAAATTGGCAAACGTATCAATCATACATTATGGTACATTTTCTTTTTTGTTGCACAAAATAAACAGGCAGCTCTGAATCGGGCTGCCTGTTTATTGTCGTTGTATGGATGCTGACTTTAATTGCAGCGGCCGTTAGCGGCCGGTGAAATGCGGTTCGCGTTTTTGCATGAAGGCGACAGCCACTTCCTTAAAGTCCGGATGATAGGAATGTTCCAGTGTGCGCGCACGGTCATATGGCGCAAATTCACTGAGAATATCATTCAGACGCAGGCTGTTCTTGATGGACTGCTTGGTAAAGCGCACGGCAATCGGCGGCAATTTGGCTAATTTTTCAGCCATGGCAAAGGCCTTATCCATTAATTCTTCAGGAGAAACGATCTCATGAATCACGCCGAGACGGTAAAGTTCACTGGCCGGGACTGTATCACCGGTGAGCATCATGTACTTGAGCAGATTCTGAGGCATACAATAGCTGGCCTCAGGGGTGCCGCCCACAACGCCCATCTTGACTTCCGGCAGACCAAAACTGGCATTTTCTACGGAATAAATAATATCCGCGCCCATGACACAGAAGAATCCTGCACCGACAGCAACACCATTGCAGGCACAGACTACGGGTTTGGAACATCGGAATACGGCGCTGCCTCCGGTCGTTACCGCGGCAACATAATCCTCGCATTCCGCCCTGTCGCCGCCGGCCAGCGCCGCAAAGTCTTTAATGTCATTGCCGGTACTGAAAAAGCGTTCATTGGCAGAACACAGCAGGACGGATAATACCTCCGAATCTTCTTCCGCCATCTGAAAAGCGGCATCAAGCTCCCGGTACATTTCACGGTCAAAAGCATTGATCGGCGGGCGGTTCAGAGCGATCACTGCCACATTGTTTTTCCTTTCAAAAGTAATAGATTTCATAAATGCAGTCCCCTTTCATGTTGATTTATTATATTTAGACAGCAATATTCATGCCAGATAGTTGATGAGTCGCAAAAACGGCCATTTACGGCCGTTTTCAGTACATGTATGACTTGATGGATGTGCCAATATGGGTATAAATTGTGTCACAATGATATCAATCATTCTATTTTGACACACCTGGTGTTTATCGTAAATCCGGTTTATGTCATTTGAACTATTGAATGCCGTATTCTTCCAGTTTGCGGTAAAAGGTTCTGCGGGAAAGACCAAGACGCCTGGCGGCTTCACTTCGGTTGTTGTCACACAGGCGCAGCGTTTCCAGAATCGTTTCTTTGTTGCATGTAATTGGTTTGCGGCCGCGTCGCGGAGCGCCTATTGGGGGCTGTGGACAGGTGGTTTCGGAAATTATTGCCGGTTCATAAGACGGCATGCGGCTGCAGCCGGGAGTTAAGTGACGGATCAAATGTTCTTTATCGATCACAGGACCATTGTAGATCTGGACGATGCCATCCAGCGCATTACGCAGTTCACGGATATTGCCCGGCCAGTCATAGGAGAGCATAAAGCGGCGGGCATCTTCCGTGAGAGCCGGAACCGGACAGCCTGTTTTTGCGCAGATGGCTTCCAGAAAATAATCGGCCAGGGGAAAAATATCTCCACGGTGTTCACGCAGCGGCGGAAGGGTGATGCGCAAAGCTCCCAGCCGGTAATAAAGATCCTCCCGGAAGGTACGGTTTAGAATGCATTGACTGAGATCCACATTGGTGGCGGCAATGATGCGCACATCCACATGGGTGAGTTGGCTGCCGCCGACTTTCATGAAGTCGCCATTTTCCAGAACACGCAGCAATACGGCCTGTAATTCCAGCGGCATATCGCCGATTTCATCCAGAAAGAGGGTGCCGTGATTGGCCAGTTCAAATTTTCCGAGATTGCCGCCGCGGCGGGCGCCGGTGAAAGCGCCATCTTCATAACCGAATAACTCACTGTAAATTAATTCTTTTGAGAAGGCGGCGCAGTTGATGGCGACAAAAGGACCGTCACAGCGGCGGCTCTTATTATGAATGGCCTGGGCCAGAATATCTTTGCCAACGCCGCTTTCTCCCATTAAAAGAAGATGACTGTCGGAAACAGCGGCGGCTCTGGCATAATTGAGAGCACTGACATAGACTGGATCCTGACCGACAATATCTTCAAAACGATATTGCGCATTATTTCCTGTAAACCGGGAAATCATTTTGTTAAGCTTCTGAACAGAAGTAAGGGCAATGACGAGTCCCGTAATATGGAAGCGGGTCACATTGTAACGGTAGCTGCTGATGGATACACGCTGAGTGGTGCCTCCGAGGCAGATGGTGATGAGCTGGTCCCTGACTTCGAGCTGCTGATCAATGATTTCCCAGAATTTTTCATTTTGTGGAGAATGTCTCAGAAGATCCTGTAAATCACAGTAAAAATGAAAATGCCGGATATGGAATAATTTCAAAACGCCGTCGCTGATGCTGACAACCTTGTTGTGCCCCTGATTCTGGTCGAGGCGGATGGAGCCATTGCTGCCCGGTATTTCATAATTGACGATATTGCGGAACCAGAAATATTGTATTTCTACTTCACGGACAACGGCATTGAGAAAGCTGTCCAGAAAGCGGCCATTTTCTGAGGCAGGGATAAGCAGCGCAATGCCACCCTGAATTTGCTGGGGGCCATGTGTTTGGCCGGCATCAATTGGTGAAAAATAAAAGGCCAGTTCGTGATAGGCGGGAAGATAGTTTTCCGTGCCAATCGTGTGGATGACGGTATTATAACGCAGTCCAAGACTGACGGCTGTAACACCTGCCGCTTCCTCCTGGAAACAGGCGCCGATACGGATATCAAAACCGGCACACCACTTTCGGAACTGTTCGGAACCGTACCAGCGAACGAGATACCCGTTTTTATCAAACAGCAGGATGCCGCCGGGAGCCGGCGCAATCTGGCTGCCAAAGACAGCGGCAGCGCTTTTTAACGTAGCGTTGCTGTAAACACTCAGTTCTTTTGCATTGTGGCATATTTGAACAATCTGTTCATGATCCGGCCGCTGAAATGGACGATGATCGTTGTTTTCTGATTTCCGGCACCGCAAATGGCCTTCATGGATATATTGCAGCCGCTGATGATCCGGAAGATATTCGTTTCTTCCCTTTGAATGATTGATGCGCATAGAGTCACCTCCCTGGACATGGCCGATGTTAAAATAAGAGTTCCTCATCCTTCAGCGGCATATATTGCTTGAGGATGGAAGGCATACAGTGAATGGCATATTTTGCCTGCAGTTCAGGTGTACCCGGCATACCTTCTCCGGCCCACTGGACAAAGAGACAACTATTGCCGAAGGCATTGAATTTAAGCGCAAATTCGAGCAGGTCATCAATGACCTGACTGCCATAATTTTTAATAATATATTGTTTGAAATATTTGTACGTCTGTAAATAAATGGCTTCCGAGAGGGAATTTTGTCCGGCGATCTTGCAGGCTTCGGTATAGAAACGGTTGTTGCGCTGAACAGTCCGGCACAGTTCTGACAAATAAGCGTAATAACCGTCTGTTTCCAGCAGGCTGCCGTCTTTGGCCAGGGCGCGCTGGAAGATCCAGTAAATCAGATCATTTTTGTCACGGAAATGATTATAAAATGTCTGTCGGGCAGTGCCTGCCCGGTTGATGATGTCGGTGACGGTGATCCTGGACAGTGGTTTTTCGTTGACCAGTTCCAGCAAAGCATCTGAGAAAATGCGTTTAACATTGATTGCCATGAAAATACCCCCTTAAAATTGTATAGACTGATAGAAATATCTATATATAGACAATATTGAAAATCTGTCTATATAAAGACTTTTATTCGTTAATATAACTGTATTGTTTGGAAATAACCTGTTATATTAGTGAAAATCTTACAATAATTTCGGACTCTATATGCAGCAAAGGTCGCCCGATCCGGTCTGAGTAAGATGCCGCCGGTGATCATTACCTGTGCTATTACAGGTGGTGTTCATGGGGCTGAAGTGAATCCGAATCTTCCTGAAACAAAAGAAGATCAGATTCAGTCTGCCTATGATGCGTATAAACGGACTGGTGCCGTCACCGAATCTGCTGTCATCCCTTGATGCCCTGCCGGAAATCTCCAGTGTCGATCTGACATGTGGTTCCACCTATATGCCATTGAGAGCACGCAAGGCGCCGCTGTCCGGCCGTGACGAAGATTGTATCACAAAATTGAACTATATCATGACCATGGGTGACGCGCCGATGGTTGTTGATGAAATGCAGAAGCGGGGGATCAAACCGGAACTGGAGGTATACAGTGAATATGATATTTTCCAGTATATTCTGCCGATGATGAAACGGGGCATTTTTACGGAAGAACCGCTGTGGGTTCAGATGCTGTTCGGCGGTAACGGCACGTTTCCGACTGTAGAATCCATGCTGAACGCAACGAATGTGCTGCCTAAGAACAGTCTGTTCAGTGTCATTGGTATCGGCGCGGCTCAGAATGCCATGATTACCCTGGCTATGATTATGGGACATCATGTGCGTGTCGGTATGGAGGATAATCCGATGTTTGCGCCTGGTGAAATTGCGAAAAGTAATGCACAGTTAGTTGAACGTGCGGTTCGGATCGCCAATGAACTGGGCCGCCCGGTTGCCACGCCTGCCCAGGCCCGTGAAATGCTGGGACTTGGCGCACCGCGTGCCTATACCTATTAATCCATCATCATTGATCGAAAAACTGCGAAGATTGAAAGCGGACAGACCGAAACAGGCTTGACAAATAGAGGGGACTGGCATAAAATATTTAAAGTAGTTCCATATAATTGACGTTGATGAGGGTCAGTAATCCGCAGGATATGGCACAGAGAGGATATCATTGGTGTGAGATATCTGCATGGAATCGGATGAACCTGCCTCGGAGTTCTGTATGAAAATACAGCGTTTGAGCTCATGTTACGGGTTACTTTGAGAGGAAGCGACAAATTGATTGCTTCAAATAGGGTGGTACCGCCGATTGAATTTGGTCCCTGTTCAGCCTGATGGCTGGCAGCGGAAGTAGATAGAAGGGGAAATGCTTTTTGCTGACAGCAAAGAGTATTTCCCCTTTTGTGCGTTTGTAAAGACCTGGCCCGTCGTTTGTCAAATAATTAGACCAACGATGGACTGGATGTCTGACCGGCGCGGACATGAAATAGGAGGTTTGACAGATTATGGCGAAGGAAAAGAAAATGGTGCGTGCGATTACTTCCATGGATGAAGATTTTGCGCAATGGTACACAGATGTGGTAACGAAGGCCGGATTGATCGGCTACACAAGCGTTAAGGGCTGTATGGCCCTGAAACCTGCGGGTTATGCCATCTGGGAGAATATTCAGCGTGAACTGGATCAGCGTTTTAAAGCTACAGGCGTTGAAAATGTTTATATGCCGATGTTTATTCCTGAAAGTCTGCTTCAGAAAGAAAAAGATCATGTAGAAGGCTTTGCGCCTGAGGTGGCATGGGTGACGCATGGCGGATTGAATGAATTACAGGAGAGAATGTGTGTGCGTCCGACATCGGAGACATTATTCTGTGATTTTTATGAAAAGGAAATTCAGTCTTACAGAGATCTGCCGAAGCTTTACAATCAGTGGTGCTCCGTTGTGCGTTGGGAGAAAGAGACACGTCCGTTCCTGCGTTCGAGAGAGTTTTTATGGCAGGAAGGTCATACGGCTCATGCAACAGCCGGGGAAGCCGAGGAGAGAACTGTGCAGATGCTGAATCTTTATGCGGAT
>CAYURX010000011.1:0-32850 GCA_964447245.1 uncultured Coprococcus sp.
TATTTTTCAAGAAAAGCTTCATCCGTCAGCCCTTCCGCATCCAGCACATGCATCAGGGCCAGTGCCAGCGCACCATCGGTCCCCGGTTTCACCAATATGACTTCATCACAATATCTGGCCGTTGGATTGGCATATGTATCAATAAGTACCTTTTTCTTATCTTTATTACCCGATTTCACCAGATCCGTCAATGTCTGTAATCGGGTCGCCGCCAGATTACTGCCCCAGATAATATAATAATCACTATCATTCAACTCTCTCGGATCAAGGCAGCCTGTTTTTCCCATTACGGCGTCATAGCCCGCGCCCTTTGCCGATGAACACAGCGTCTTCACCAGAACCGAAGCACCCATTCGATTGAAAAAGGCATCCCCGCAATTGCGCTGAATATCACTCATCACCCCGGAATACACACACGGCAAAACCGCCTCCGGCCCATACTGCTCAATGATCGTTTTCCAACGGTCCGTAATCTCTGCAACGGCTTCTTTCCAGCTAATTGGCTTGAACTGCCCCTCTCCCTTTTGGCCGGTACGTCTGAGAGGTGTCAGAATTCTTTCTTTTGAATTAATATTTTTCTCATAGTGCTGCATCTTTCTGCAAATGCCATTTTTTGACACCGGATGCTCAGGATCATTTTTCACTTTCACGATCTTCCCATCCTGAACCTCCGCCAAAAGGCCGCAGGTTGACGGACAATCATACGGACATAGTATTTTCTTCATCATAACTGCCTCCATCTAAAATAACCATTCATAGAGTATACCATAAAGTTCTCTGACATAATAGGTTGGCAACAGCCACCATTCTGTAGCCGCCGGAACAGCCGCGCATTCCATTTCCAACCCTTTGGCAATCCTGGCAGCCCTGTACTCATGAAACTCATTGGTCACAATGGCCACCCGGCTGTTCAAATCATTCTCCTGTATGATTTTAAGGGAAAATGCCAGATTCTCCCGTGTGGATGTCGACCGGTCTTCCATATAAAGACGCCCGCTGTCAATTCCTTTATCCACAAGGTAGCGGTACATACACTCGGCCTCGGAAATGGCTTCATCGCTTCCCTGTCCGCCAGACAAAATACACACTGCCTCCGGATGCTCACTCAGCCAGTCACAGGCCGCCTCCAACCGTTCCCCAAGCATCAGACTCGGCCGCTCCCCTATGACCTGACAGCCAAGAACGATCACCGTATCATCACTTTGCGGTTTTCGCCTGGCCGCAGATATCATGCAGGCGGTTTCTACAATAGTCAGAGCCACTACCATCAGCACCACTGCCCCTGCCACAGCCAAAATAACTTTCCCGGGCATGTGCTGCCACAACTGCGCGATGAACGCAGATAATCTCTTTTTGAAAACACCGGCAAGTAAAATTATTATAAACACACCGACCCCTGTGATATTGCCAATATTCCATATCCCATGGGTAAATACCGGCAATAAGAACCAGATCAGACCGACAAGACCAATTATCATCAATGCCATAGCCATGCCCCCTTACAGCTTTTATCCCGAATCATCCACCTGGACGTTAATCATATTTTTTCATGTTTTTCTGCAAAAATTTTTCAAAATAAATATTGCTATTTTTAAAATAAATGGTATAATGGTCAAGGTAGGCTAACATGGCTCAGTCGGTAGAGCGACGCACTCGTAATGCGTAGGTCGGGGGTTCGATTCCCCCTGTTAGCTCAATGATGCCCTTTGCAGTCAGGATGTGTATAATGACATAGCAACGGGCATTTTCTTTATTTGACTCGACGAGTAGGTGCACGCTACCCGTTCCGGTGAATAGTTAACCAACTATAAGAATAGCCGTTCTACCTTTACCAGAGACAGGAACGGCTATATCTTATTTTTCAAATTCAGAATCGCGACAATCAACATGGCAACACCAGGAAATTTCTCTGTGCTTCATACTATAATGATCGTTTTTTATATCATCACATTCATCATTTAAAACAGTCCGCTGGTTCTGCCTGTTCCCTGTGACATATCTGGATATATCGATTTTTTCACGGGACAAACGCTCAATGTTCTGTCTCCTGGCGTCCATATACATAACCGGCACATCTATAAAAGCGGTATACAGACAGAATGCGCGGTAAGCCTCCGCATCCTCCTGAATATCATCGTACAATTTCTGTTCCTCTATGGTCAGCGATTCTCCCTGGCTCATTTTCTCGGCCAATGCGCAAACATCGTCCATCAATCTCTCATCTAACATTTTGAAGCCTCCTTTCCTGAACACAGGGCTAAATATTATATTTCCCCTGCGTATACCGCATTGCAAGCTGCATCAGGTCTTCGTCCTTTTCCCGAAGTACCCTGGCGACGATCTGTTTCCGAAGCCGGGCATTGGTACGGGCTACCCAGTTCTTTGTGTAACTCTGCTCAAATTCATCTGTCAAAACCACTTCCGCCAGCGGCGCCACATGGCCCGACCGGTCCGTGTATGGTTCGGTCAGCGCCTTACAGTAGGCCTCGCCCCATTTGACCCGTATGGCCCGCATCGTACTGTTGAATACACGTACAAATTCATCGGATAATGCACCCATATTCTTATGCTGCATATGAGCCCAGGCCCATTTGTCGGCTGAATCACAATTGGTCAGATGCAGAATGACCGGCAGTATCTTTGAGTAACATAACAATATAATATGAAATGGATTGGCGTCGGAAGTTGTGACTGCATCCACATAATATTTCAAAAAACGCTCGGCTTCACTCAGTTCCAGACCGACAAACATCTCGTTCTCATCCGCCGCGGCCAGAGGAAGCTGGTCAATATCCTTTTCCATTTTGGAACGGTTGATCATTTTCTCCAGATAATTCAGCGCCTTATGCCGGTAAATGCCCCTGCAATAATCAGAAAACATACAATCCGGATTATCGACCAGCATTTTTTTGTACCCCTCAAAAACCTTTTCACTGTACATGGCTTCTCTGGCTGTCTCCGTAATCGCTTCATAAGCTGTGGCCGTATTAAAGGCTGATTTGTTCAGCACCGCCCAGATGGCCGGCGCCGCATAGGCTTCCAGTTCCTCAATCATTTGCAGCCATTCGCTGCTCTTTTCCTGAAAATTTATCGACACAACTTCGTACAAAGCCTGAATCCGCCTCTTGGCTTCCATTCGTTTTTGACGGCGTTCCTCCAATTTTCGTTCCACCGGCATCCTGTTCATTGCTGTCTATCCTCCGTCTGCTTACAGATTCTCCCGGGCCAACTGTACGATCTCCGTTCTCAGTTCCCTGTAACTGCAGCATCCGCTGCTGCCCGGAAGTTCCGTCTCCCGACGGATCACTCTGTATTTTCCTTTATTCCTTCCTTCTTCACTCATTATACCAGTATAATATTCAAAATGCCACTTTTTACCCGATTTTGATGCCGGAATCCAGAAAATTTCAGATAAAAGATCATAGTCCTCCAGCGCAATCGTCGTCTGCCGGATCTGATTTCTCGTCACATAATAATAACTCTTTTCCACTTTATTCAAATGATGCCTGTTAAACATGCGTATTTCCCCGCATTTTGGGAAACAATGCTCCGGCATGGAAGATACAATAAAATGAAAGGGTACCAGTGTGTCAATCATGGCATCTTCAAGATCTGCCGTATTTTCCAGAAAATCATTGTCAAAAACCGCCTTTTTGCCCTCCTGATTAAACGCGTAATTTCTCAGGGACTGAATGAGGGACAGCATAAACAGCCAGGCTTTTTTCCGCTGGGCAGCCGCAATTCGAAATCCGTTGATACGATGAGATCTGGCTCCCGCCGAAAAATAAAACAGCAGACTGCACGCATCAAAATTCATAAAATAGATCGTATTCCCTTCCGGCTGATCTTTATAATAACTATCGTGATAGCGCAGCGACATCATAAAATAAGGCTTAATAACATCCTCCGCAAATTCAAGCTGCCGGATTTCTTTATCAAGACTGATGGACTCTGAAAACGGTGTATATTTGATGATCATTGTGTTTTCTTCCTCCCTCTGCTGTAACCGACGCCGAACAGTTTCCGGTTCACCGCCATCCTGGCCCGCTCCAATTGCGCAATGTCGATCCCGTCCTTGCCAAAGGTCATCGGTTCCGTCTCCGCAATAGCCTCCCCTGCGGCATCCCGCGCCACCAGGCAGGCCTCGAATCGCCGTGCCTGTCTGCCTATCTGAATTTCTATCCTGAAAAGATTCTCCATCTCATCCACAACCGGATGAATGGCCGGATCCACTGCCCACATCCCAACAGGCGGCTGCCCGTCCACTTCCTCCGGCGTATAATAACGCCCCATGGGCACCGGATAAAAAGCTTTATTTCTTGTTCCATACACAAAATTAAACATACTGTCGGAAGTCTGTATATCCATTGCCAGTTTCTCCATGCAATGGGATTTATCCACGATCTGCTGCCACAGACTTCCTGGCTCCGCCGGTTCCATAAACAGGCAATCTTCAGTCAGAGAAGAAAAATTGATCTGCCGGCACTGAACCTTTCCCGGTTCCGGCTGGTCACCCATCCATTGATCACGCAGCAGCGGCACGCCCGCCAGACGATCGATCAGATAAGGCAGCGCATACCAGAACGCCCGGCTCTCCTCGGCCGGACAGGCCATGCCCTCTATGGCATAAATCGTGCGCCCATACATATCCGTACTCTGTGAAAACCCGCCCCTTATGAGAGCACAGCCGTTTTCATCATGAATAAAATAAATGTTTCGCAGTCCTTCCTTCAGCAAAAAATCTTTCATGGAAGACTTCTGCACCATCTGAATCAGAAAAGACATTTTATCATCAAAAATTTCGTCCACATATTCAGGACAGTACACCCAGCGATAATCGGATTTCAAACCGCGGGTCTTTAACAGAACGTCAATTTTCATCCCACAGCTCCTCTCAAATATCCAGATGATCCCTGCGTCTCTGAATCACCCGCCCGGCGCCTGTCTTGTCGATTAAATCCATAATATGCGCATCAAGCGTCATAATATCCTGATTTTTCGTCTCAATTTCTTCCAACAGAGCGGCCACTTTCTCCTGCGGCCGTTTCACCTTCTTCATATCTGAAAAAATATTCCAGATCAATGTATTGCTCCGGCCTTCTTCCACAAGTCTTGCCGTCAGGTCTTCAATTTCCTCATTGGCCGCCTTTTTCCACTGGGACAAAATACAGGCAATCGTATAGATCATGGTCGCTTCAATATTGTACGGCTCCGGCGCACAGCCTTCCTTCACCACGGACTGACGAACCTCATGCCCGTTGACATTTCTTCTGACCGTCTCAGAATTGCCTTCACCTACAGCCGACACCGGCACAATACCAAAACTCCATCCGTCATCAATATGCCCCTGAACGACCTGATAAACCATATGAAATGCCTGCGTCACCCGCTCCGCCAGCCGGGCAAAATGATTGGCTTTCATATCATAAGGAATGCTCTCGTCATCCGTTTTCGTCAGCACAAAGAGCACCGTCAGCGGCCGGTTTCCCATACTTCTGGCCAGCATGTTAAACAAGGGATTGATCATCGTTGCTCCTGTCGCTTTCTGCCATTCCACAACACTCTTGCCCCGGCACAGAAGCTGCGCATCCGCAAAGATCAAAATGGCATCACTGAGCATCAACTGATTGCGCAGCACCTTCGCGCTTGATGAAACATCGCCTCTGGCATTCAATATATCAAAAACATCACCGCCCCTGTAGTCGGTGAAATCAAAATCACAGATTTCTTTGCCGCAGTCCTCAAGGGTCAGCGGGAAAACCGTCGTCTCCTCAGTACCAAGGGCAAACTCATAATTTTCCCGGTTCACCAGCGCTATATCCGCGATCTGGCCGATCTGCTGAAACGCCTCATCCGTACTTTCCGAAGGCAGCAGGGTCAGGCCGTGATAGCTGCCCATCATCATGGTCTGATAGACGCCCGACAAAAAGGCCGTTTTACCGGAACCGGAAATGCCAAGCATCGTGATCCGCATTTTACGCCGTCCGTCCTGCTGCACCGTGTGCCGCACCGGTTCCTTCGCGCTGCCGGCATCCGATCCGCTTTCCTCGTCAGTATTTGTTCTGGCAGCCTCACTTTGCTCCCTGAGTGAAACGATTCTCCTGTTTCTGCGTGTTCTGCCAAGCTGACTCGCCAGAGAAATATCATCTTCAAAATCATTTGTATTCAATTCTTTCTCACTCATACAATGCTTCCTCCTCTACTGTGTCAGCCACGCCACAATGAAAAACAGCAGGCTGAATGCAATGAATGTCCTGAATATATCCCTGATGGCTGTCAGACGCCCCTTATCAAATTTCAGGCAGACGCCTAAAAGATACAGGACACCGGAGACAACGGCCATCCAGAAAAGAATAATCGAAAAAGTTATGATAATACCGTATTTTTCAAACATACTGCCTCCACTTTCATTGTACTAAATCATTCCGCCAGGACTCCTGATCCAATCGATCACTGTCAGCACCAAATGCGGGACAGCCATCACAATGCGCAGCCCTGCATCTTTGAAATGCAAAAGAACCGGCGGCAGATGTAAAAGAACCGCCCACAGATGTCCGCCTGTCCCTTTGGCCAGCGCCACCAACTGATCCAACAGTTCCAGTAAATGCCCGGGGATCCGCTGAATCATCGAAATATCCGGTCCCGATAATATCAGCGCCGCAAGAAGCAGGACGGGCAGAAGCTTGCGGATCACATAATTAAAAGTCTGCATTTTCTTTGCGGACAGACCCGGAAACATCACCACGCCATCTTCAATATGCAGCGGCCGCCAGAAATCCTTCGTAAATATATCGCTGATATGAAAAGCCAGCGTCTCCGACAACGGGCCATAGACTCTGCCATAGCAGTCTTCACAGGCACAGCCTTTAATGACACCCCTGATCACATAACCCTTCTGCACCGGACGCCCGCACAGACGGCAGGGCTGCTCTTTTTTCAATTCCGCCGGACGGCATTTCAAACGCATCGTCACCGCTCCTTATCCCATCTGTTATATCTATTCTATCAGTTCATACGCGTCGATCATACGCCCAAGATTCCCCGCCCGGTCCTGGCCATCCACATCCAGATAGCAGATCTTAAAATCAGCTCTGCGCTTCAGTCCGTTTAATTTTGTCATCAGCATGTCAACGGCTTCACTATTGGAATCTAACTGATAATCCGCAATCATCACCAGCCGGTATACTTCTTTTATCCCGTCATCGGCCGGATTTTCCTCACCTCCGGGCATAAAATTGTCCAGTATGCCGTAACTTAATATCAATGCGTCGCTGATCGGATACCGTTCCACCTGTTCATCCAGGGCCGCGCGAAATCCTGTTTCATAGACTGTGAACGGACGCAGAATGGCATCCCTGTTTCCAAAGACAAAGGCCTGTCCATAAGAATCCGCGCCAAGCCGTTCATAAAATTCCTGCGCCTCATAAAGCTTCTCACTGACCTGCTGCAGGCGTTCATTGCCCCACCGGCCGGACGCTTCCGATTTCAGCAGACAATAGCATACATATAAATTATCAATATCCACTCCGCTCTTTTTCATGCCAACCTCCTATGACAGCGCCCACAAAAGCTGATTTCTCGTTTCCTCATTATCCACCTGCGGATCCTGTTCTGTTTTCAGATACCGTGAGTTCGTCACTTCCTCAATATCAAACACAAACGGCGTCTTCGATCTGTCCGGTTTTCCCTCCGTATCCACCAGGTCAAAAAGATATTCCGCGCCCGAATACTGTACCGGCGCAAAAATCAGAGCCGAACGAAGGGCCGTCCTGCCCTTAAAATTCATTTTTTTCTTGTCCATGGATGGCGTATCCGTCAATAAAACCATCACGCGCTCACCGGCCGCCGCCTGCTCCAGTTTCTTCATAGAAGCCAGCACGGCCTGCTCAATATTTTCCTTGCCGTTCCATGATCCGCCGCCGATTTCATGGGCCAGCATCCCATCCAGCACTTCTGTCGGAAGAGTCGTAAAATCTTCATCCTTCCACCGCTTGATTGCCACCTCATCTGACAAAAATGTCAGACCAAAGCGGACATCGCCGCTTCCCAACTGGCATGCATTCACCAGATCACGGCAGAATATGTAAACCGTTGGCAATATCTCTTTCATTGATCTGGAATAATCGATCACAAAATCAATCGTTGTCGCCGAATAGATACCGGCCCTCAGTCTCCGGCCCGGCTGTCTCCCGAAATGTTCTGCCGGTCCCTGATTGCTTCTTCCCGTCGGCCTTCCATCGCCCATTCTACCCATTCTGCCCATTCTGTTTCCACGCTCCGGCATTCTGTTTCTACGCTCCGGCATTTTCCTTCACTCCCTGCAGTTTAATGATATTCATCAATTCCTTCAATCTGTATCTCCACATCCATATAACGGATCATTTCATCCCGGTCCGCGCCAGCCTGCATCGACGTCTGGCAATCACTGCTCAGCGGCATAAACTGCACTTCACCGTTTATATAATAGAAAGCCCCGATCTCCGTCTGTACGACCCTTTCTTTTGTACACCTGCTGCCGATTATATTCTTTCCGTAAATCAGCTTTGTCACCGTATTCTCATAGACACAGAAGCTCTGTCTGCAGTCCTTGAGGCCATTGCTTTTAACAAGGCAGTAAATATTCACAAAAGGCAGCTTACTCTCATAGCCCGGCCGTTTCACAAGCCCCGGCCGTCCTTCCAGGTAATGGTCCATATACATATTGAAATAGCAGTCCCCGCCATAATACTGATCCAGGAACTTCTGATAATCCTCAATGACCTCGTCAATATCCTGATACTGGCTTCTGTCATTGGCAATGAGCTTTTCAATCAATTGTGTCAGTTCAGGATAAAGGCGGCTGCTTTTCATCGGTTTTAAACTATAGGCATCTTCTCCGCCTTCAAGATAAGCCGGACCTCCGAAATGCGGATGACCTTCCATGATCTCATACATGATCAGACCGACCGCATACAGATCCCATCCATGAACAAACTGCCTGTCCGGATCATCCGGGAGATTTTTAAGTCTGTAGGCTTCCGGATGTACATATCCCACCGTGCCGCCAAGGTACAGATCATGTTCTTCAACCTTTCCCTGCGTCACCATCATATCAAAATCCAGCAGTTTCAAATGCTGGTAACTCTCATCGTCACCATAGGTATAGACCAGCATATTCTCCGGTTTCAGATCCCTGTGGACATTATAGACAGCACTGTACTGTTTGGCGTAAGCCCGGACAGCCAGAAGCATCTGGCGGATAATATCAAAGCGCCGCCGATCCGCCTCCGTCTGATCCTGCATATTCTGAAGCACCGCAATATGATTGCGCAGTTCACTGCCCTTGACATACTCCAGCACCACATAATCAACAGGTATATCCTCGCACGTATCCTGACCGTACATGATGGTCTGCATCACGAACGGCGACCGGATATTCACCGCTGCCTGATGCCTTAAAAGTTCCTGCTCTCGCACCAGTGCCGCGCCATCCACCGCCTGACGCGGGCCATTCTCCTTTTTCAAAAGCTCCGTCAGTTCACTATTATAGGTTATATTCCTTGCTTTCGTCCCATGTGGTATGCCGCTTCCCTCCGGGAAAGCGCCCACATATTTCACCATATATTTGTGGGCGGGACACTGATATTTACAGGACTGGCAGATGACTCTCTGTTTGTCCTTCTCCCTCATATAATTATCACATACCGCCATGGCCGTTCCCATATATTTCAAAGGATTCCCATTCACCTTATGGGCATCTTCCATAAACATCAGATATTCAAAACCGCCGATTGCTTCCGGGCTGCTCACCCGCAGCACGTCTCCTTTTTTATACACCTTCGGCTTCCTCCTCCGTATCTTCCGTATTCTCTGTATTCTCTGTACCCTGTCCGCCTTCCGGTTGATTTTCCAGTTCGAAAAGCTTATTGTAAATATCGATCAGATCACCAAATAATGTGTCACCATAGCTATTGCTGCCGCTGCCGTCCACACCATATCGGTTGACCACCACAATATACTGAGGATCATCCGCCGGTGCATAGGAAGTCAGCCAGATATTATTAAGGCCGCTGTAGCCGCCGGTACTGCTGTCGATCTGCCCTGTTCCGCTCTTGCAGCCAATACCATAGCTCTGACCGTTCACGACCAGATCAAGACCGGTAGAAGCCTTTAGCTTATCTCCCTTGGCCACCATGGCCTCCCGGATAACCGAGGATGTCTCCGCACTCATAATATGCATATAATCCGTATTGATTTTTTCCGGCTGCACAACTTCACCTTTTGAATACACGCTGCCTTCCGCTGTCTTCTTCTGCTTCGTCCGGTAGATTTCCTGAATCATATGCGGCTCGGCGATCCTTCCGTCACAGGCCGCACCCATGGTGATCATCGCCACCTGAATGGCACTGAGCTGAACATTCTGCTGCCCGATGGCCGTTCTTGCAAGCTGCTTATCATCATCGTCAAACGCATAATTCGATACCATACGTCCGAAGTCAAAATAGAACTCGCTGCCGACGCCGCAGCGGGCGGCAATCTCATCCAGCCGGCTCTTGCCGATCTCGTCCAGTGCCTTCTTTGCGAAATAAACATTGACAGAATTGACAAAAGCATCCTTAAAATATATCTCTCCGTAAACGGCGCCTCCGGCATTCGGAAGCTGGACCCCGTCGACATCCAGATACCCGTAATTATCATAGACCGGCGTGTCCAGACAACTCTGTCCCTTTTCAATGATGCCGATACTGGTTACGATCTTAAAAACACTTCCCGGCATACGGGGATTTAACAATGGATAAGTCATGCTGCCAAGCTTCTCTTTGACAACATCACCCCAGTAGACCTGAACCGTCTCACTCTCACCGTCCGGGTGGGTGGCCGCCTCATAGGCTTCTGATAAATCCGCCACATCAAAGGACGGGTAAAAAGCCCAGGTCAACACGCGGCCCGTTTTCGCATCCAGCACAACAACAGAACCTTCATCGCCGGTCCCGTCACCCTTACATTTCTCCTGCAGCTTGCCAAAACAATATTCCTGCAGCGCACTGTCAAGGGTCGTCTCAATGGTACAGCCCTTATCGGTTCCCTGGGGCGCATCATACAAAAAGGCCTTATTCGCCCCCGCCAGCAAATAGTCGGCGTAATCATTACTGAAACCGATGGCCTGGGTATAGGCCAGCGCATCCTTATATTTCGCTGCCGCATTCGGCGCTTCGGAATACATCAGAGGCGTGCCGTTTCTATCGGTGATATCGCCCTGAATAATATTTTTCTCACCGTATGTGACCTTTGCCTCCGAAGTGCTGCTGCTGATCTCCTCTTTGGCTGTCTGACTTTTGATCACATTACTGCCGGAAGCAAAATAGAGATGATACACAAGCAAACATGCAATCAGCATCAATACCGCATACGCATAGGCTGTTTTTGTTTTCCAGCATTCTTTCAGAAAACGCATCGTTTTTTTAATCATTTTGCTCCTCCACACTGAGGATCATCAGCAGATCCTTTGCTTTTAGTACAACCTCCGAATCCAGCCGGACTGCGTGTTCCGCCTTTTTCTCACCGTCTTTTAGTACGACCAGCTTTGGTTTTGCGGCCGTCTTTTTATGGCCATTGACAGCGGCATCCGCCGAATACACCGTCAGATAACCGGATACATCTTTCTGAATATAAAACCATGTATGACTGATAGCCTGTAATGTTTCCGCCGCAACATTCTCCGGCGCAATCACAATATCATTCCCACCGCCTTTGACACGTCCGAACTGAACCGGCAGTTCATCCATGGATATACTGCCCGCCTGCAGTACTTTTCCCTTATAGCGTACCTTATAAGTGACAGACTGCTCTTTGTAAGCGACCTTCCCCGGCCTTTTGACATCCTTTGTCTTTTTGCCAAAACGCATAAAATCCACCAGAAAAATACCTATGATAATCAGGCATACAACCAACAAAATCAAACCAAAAATTTCCGTAAGAAAATCCATAACATCATCCTCTCTCCGGTCAACCGGAAAATGTACTATAAAAGTTTCTTTAATTTCAGAGCAATATAGGTTCCCAGCAAAATCACCGCGCTGATCACAGCCGTCATTTTATTCCCTATAAAATAGGTCAGTACCAGATTGATAAACAGCCACAACCCGGCCCACGGTATCTGACGGATACCCACTTTGGCTCCGGCTTTCACCAGCTTATCCCCAAAAGCCATCAACAGTGCAATGACAAGCGCAATGCCTGTGACACCGCACCATACAAGCATTGGCTGCTTCAATATCCGGGACAGATGCACGGTCATGGACCAGCCATTCACAATGAGCCCCATGAAAAGACCGATTCCCGCTGTCACGATCCATGACAGCTTTTCCTCTGATATTGGCGCTCCCGCACTTTTGTGTACAACCGAGCCTTCCCTTTCACGGTCATCGTCTTCATCATCATTCTCTCTGTATTCACTGGCTTCCCCATCGCCCGGCAAAACTTCCGCCGCGCGCCGCGCCTCAAAATCGCCTCTGCCTGCATACTCTTTCAAAAGCATCTGCAGGGCATCTTCCTCCATCAGCCGGAGCATCACTATATACATCCACTGGCTGTCGGCCTCCGTATGCTTCGTCCAGTCCATCCAGATGGCGTCAATGGCCCGTTCCGCTCTGGCCGTCAGCTTCGCCAGTGCTCTTTCAAATGCCTCGTCCTTTTTCTTCTTATAGCACCAATAGAGACGGTAATTGACATAGCCCTGATGGTGACTGTTTCTGAACACAAGCAAAATGCTGCTGTACGCATACAGTTTTTCATAATCGGCAGCATCGATCTTTCTCCAGAAATCATCCGTCATCCTCTCAAAATCCACATTGCTTGTATACTTTGCAAATGCGCATAAATTATATCGGGTGGACATGTCCAGTTCATTTTCAAACTGCCAGATCGCATTGATGATGACTGTCATACTGCCGGCATCTACCCGCCGCACGGATACTGGCATATTTTTACTGTTTTTCTTCTGCTTTGCCAGTTCGGACGACAACTGATCCTGTACACTTTTCAGGCTGAACAGATAACCGCATAATCTCTCTGCTTCCTGAACATGATTCACACATTCTGCGTTTTCTTCGATCCGCGCAGCCACCGTTTTCAGCCACAGATTCTGCGTTTCATCATCCATGCTGCCGCTGTCCAGTGTCAGCAATTCCTCATAGGACATCATGGCCATTTCCCTAAGTTCAATGGCCCTCCGGTCCTTACAGTAACCGATCAGAACCTGTCGTTCCTCATCCGTTGTCGATGCCAGGAAATACAGTTCCTCGGCCTTGTCCGCCAGAAAATCCCGGTAAGCGATCACATTTTTTAAGAAAGCCATATCTTCGATCCACTGGAATAATTCCGCCGGTGTATGCACGTTGGCGCTGCCTAACAGCTTTAACAGATACCGCCTGTTCTCCGACAAACCCGCTTTCACAAAATGCTGGTAATAAACCGGTGATATCTTCCGGATCCATTCAAGATAAGACTGAAGCATCTCCATACTGCCTGCTCTCAGTTGATCCAGCAGCTTCCAGATATGCGCAAAGCTTTCCTCATATTCTCTGCATTCAACCTGCGTCAGCCCCGCCGCCGCAAATATGTATTTCTCCATAACGACCTGGACAAAACCGGGCTGCTTCTCATTTGTATCGATACCTGCAAGGCACTGGCAGAGCAGACGCCGGAAGTCCAGACTCCTCTCCGCCTGCTGTTCCAGCCGGGGCAGACAGCGGATCAATGTCTCCTGTGATAAATTCAGGTTTTCTCCCTGCTTCATACATTGCACATAATAATTCCAGACAAAATCTTCAAAAGTCTCCGCACTGTCCTGATACATCCCCCGAACCACTTTGGCGTATTCTTTTGGCTCCGCCTCATAAAGCCGGGCCAGAAGTTCCATCAATTCCCTTTCTTCTTCCGGGATTTCTATCGGGTTCTTATCCTGACCTCCGTCCAGATAAAAACACCACGCACTGTTCGAAGCTGCCTTAAATACAAAACGGACGCTCCTGATATCTTCCACCGCGTAAGCCTGATAATCCGCCCGTTGGCGCAGCGCTTCCGGCAGTAAATCATAGACAAGGGCCATGATCTGTCTGGCCGCCATATTATAATCCTCAACAGAATCCTTATCCAGAATAAAATACATCGTTGACGGCTTTTCCTGCCCGCATACGGTCTGCCACACCATATCAACCAGCCTCAGCAGCCTTTCTCCTGTCAGGCCGTACCGCCTGCAGATATCCGGCAGCCGCCATTCACAGGGCGGTTCCGCCGCCGTCATAAGCGCCGCTCCCTCAACCACTTCCTGCTGGTAATTCGCCAGAGGCCAGGACAGGCATTCCCTGAATCCGTCACTGGCGAAATCCTTCGGCATCACGGCGTGGATCCAATAACTGACTCTCGCGTCACCCACTTTTGTGCACGGCCGCACCATGGCGGCCACATAACGGCCCAGACGGGTATTATAAGCAATTGTTTCCACACAGCCCTGGACATCCAGACGCATCCAGTTATCCGCAAACAACTCAATATCCTTCTGGATCTGCCGGTCATGGGTACTGTCGCCCTCAAAACGCATTCCCTGACCATAGTTGGTATAATAAAACTGTTCAAAACTTATTAATCGTTCCATCCATGTTCCTCCGCATATTTGGATATCAGACTCAGCAGCGGTTCCTCCGCCCGTATTGGCCTGAAATCACCGGTCAATTTCGATTTACCGGCCACCGCATTTCCTGCTTCATCTCTCTCCACCCCGCCAAGCACTTCTGTCGGGCAGCCCAGGGCCGCGATCATGTGATAAGACGGTTCTTTGAAAACATTTTCAAAGGCCCTGACATCGAATATCTCCCCGGCAAACAGATTTTCAATCTGCTCTCTCCTGAAATCCCGCTGGCTGTCATCAATTTTCCGCTCATCCATAAACAGAATATCGCCATTATTGTACGGTACAAGCTGGGGATTGCCCCGCAGTTCGTCACATTTTGAAATAGCCAGCGCCACATACTGCCGCTGCAGTACTTCATCATCCACAAAACGCCGCAACGCCTGCAGCACTTCATTGGAACAGTTTTTCCGCACATTCACTTCTCCGCCGGCCTTCTGCATCACATCCGCCAGCGTGTCCTTCTTGAAATCTTCTCTCTGAACCCTTATCTGTTCCTCCGGTGATAAAATTTCCGCTGTCTGATAAAACTGACTGCTCTCGTTATTGATCGAGAGATGGCGTCCGGCCAGATCAGCCCGTATCCCCGTCTTGGAAGGCTCGATCATATAAATGATGCCGTCCATAAAGGACATATAGGAAACCAGTTCATCGTCTCTGAGAGAATCCGTAATGATCTCTCCGGCCGCGTCATAAATGCCGACGATGGCTTCGTGCTTCTCCCTGGCCCTGTAAGTCAGCTTCAAAAATACCGGCGGCACAAACTGTTTATTCGTACCTCTCGGACAAATATCATCCCGCACAAATTCTCTCAACATATCGCTGAATTCATCATCCATCCCCCGACCAGCTTCCAACATGGATACAAAATCCATCTGTTCAATATGGCTGTTCAGTCCGCCGCCGCTCGGATCATTGAGCGAACGGAACCATGAAAGGGCCAGACAGGTTTTCCCGCCGAATTTATTGGCAGCCAGCGCAATTTTAATGATTGGCATCTGGAATATTTCTTCCGGCAAAACATTATAACAGCGCGGGCACGCGATTTTTGTCATAGCCACCCGCTGTCCGTCCTCCCGGATAATAAATCTCGGAGGTTCGCCTGTTTCCTGCTTCTTCTCGATCTCGCAGATGACCTGCTCATCCTCCAGACTGTCAAGGCTCCTGGCTGCTCCCTGCCCCGGAAGGAGTTCGCCGGAAATTTCAAAATCATCGCCGCTGCCCGACTCCGGCCGCTGCCGCAGCAGATCCGCCTTGGCCGCGAAATTCGCCTGGGCCCTTTCCATTTCCTCATAAGTCTTGACGATCCGCTGGCTGATTTCATCCGGATTCATTTGCCTGCCGTACCCTACCCAGAAACGATAAAACGGGTCGTTTTGCTGCCGCCGCCTCTCCGGTGTCAAAAATGCCTTCAATACCGGCGATACAGCCTGTCTTTCCATCCTGACATAAAATTTCAGCTCATTGATTCCGATATCTTCCATACAGTAAGGACATTTACATCTTTCCATTTCATGACTCCTATCTGCTACTTAAATTGCAATGTGATCTCTGCGCCGTCGATTGTCATATGGGCCTCCTGCTCATATGCAAATTCCAGAATATTTGTCCGCTCTCCATCTGCCTTAAAAACCGGCTGGTCCGCAACGACCCGAATACCTTTTTCCGCCTTTGAAAACATTCTGATTTCCGTGGCATGGCCCAAAATATCCGGCAGCGTTCTCCATGAACCATCCTTCCCCAGAAGCTTGACCTCATCCAGTGCAAAAACTCCCGGCTGCGGCAATCCATAGGTGCCCCGCGCCACACGCCGTCCCTTATACTCCATGGTACCGTCATGAACAAATATTTCAATATTTTTCTCATAAGGCTTATCCACATAATCAGAGATTTCTCTTAATGCCTGAAGCGCCGCGTCAGCCCTTGCAAGCCAGGCCGCAAGCACCGGTTCATCCGCGCTGATGGCTTCAAAATATTCCTCCCGCTTTTCGGCATCCAGATAATTTTTCGCGACAGCAGTTTCTCCCGCATCTTTTCTGATCTGTGTTTTCTGTCTTCCCTGCATTTTCAGCAGATCATCGCTGACATTTTTCAGCGTATCGACCATCGGCCTCAGGTTCACATAGCCAACGTTTGTCTCCAATTCATCGGCACAGGCTGCTGTCTTTTCTATATATTCAAGGCTATAGGCACTGCTTTGTCCATCGCTTTTGACTCTTGCTTCCGCCGCTCCCCGTATATCCAGAATTTCTGCTTTTCTTGTCCTGCATTGTCTCACAAGACGATCAAGGCGCTGACGTACTTCATCGACCTCTTTTCTCACTTCCACAATTTCCTGTATCTTACGTCCGTTGCCCGCAAAGACGCCGCCCGTCACACCGCTGCCGGAAGCGCTGCCGCCTCCCCTGTCTTCTTTACCGGCAGCCGAACTGCCATCTCTCTTTTTCTTTAACACCCATACGACGCCAACGATCAATAGAATAACAATAACGGCGCCGATCCCGATGATGGCTCCTTTTCCTGCCTGATTTGCCACAATAATATCCACCTGTGCGATCCTCCTGTTCCCCGACGGATCTGAAACTGCAATATTAAAACTGCCGCCATCCGCCGCTTTTTCGATGATAATTATATCCTGTTTCAGATGAACGATACAATCTGTCTGCGTATCCGTTTTATATGTAAACAACGGACTGTCGCTTTTTTCAATCCATTGATCCCATTCAAATTCATTTTTCTCCAGCCGCCCCTCACGGTCAAACGTAAGCTCCAGCTTTCTCTCTCTGACTTCCGGCCATTGTGCAGACATCTCTTTATTGCTGAGATCTTCTTCTGCCAGAACCCCTTCTGTACCGATCATCTGCACCTTTGCCTCATAATCCATCTTCCACGCATCACCGGCAATACTGTACGAACCGCTGATATACCAGCCGTCCGTTCCCTCCGACGGATAAAGTTCAATTTCATAGTTTTTGCCGCCGATGGCCATGGCCAGCATGATCTCTGTACACTCTCCTGTCTCATACCCGGCCAGCGAAGGTTTTGCGTAAAAAGTACATGACGCATCATCCTCCGGGTCGGCCAGCAGAAATACCCATTGCTCCTTCTGCTGACCCTCACTGTCGGCAGACTCCGCAAAAACCGGATGTGCCAGCGCCAGACACCAGATCAAAACGGCCAGCGCCAGGCTTCTTCTCCAAAAACAAATATTCCAATGCATCCTCTGCCCTCCTTCTTCATGTTTTAAATTTGACGCCCGGCCCCAGGGCACCTGGCTATTCAGACGCTAGTATATATTCCAGACCTGAACTGTTCAATTTGCGACAGCCTCTTCGATACGCTGAATTTGCGTTTCCTGGTCTTCCCACCAGTCCATCAGCCACAGGTTGAGGGTCTTCCAGCCCATGCGGTCAAGCACTTCTTTTTGCAGGATCGTGCGGTCTTTGACTGTATCCTTCAATGCTTTTGCGTCGTCATCGAAGATAATGCCGAGCAGGTATTCTTCCGGGCGGTCCGGATTTCGCACGGCCACATCGATCCTGAAGTCACTGGTTCCTATATTTATATCAGCCTGGTATCCTTTTTCACTCAATCTGTCCGCAATCTGGCGGTTGACCGTTGTCCGTTCTTCCGTCAGAACCCTTTCATCGTAATCCAGAACGCTTAACCCGTGTTTGGCATAGGCCATAAAGGTTTTCAGGTCTTTCAGGCCCTGGGCGCTGCGAGGCGTCGTCTGGATGGCCTCCGGCTCAAAGGACGCAAATACGACCATTTCCCGGCGGGCTCTCGTGACTGCCACATTCAGCCGCCTGTGGCCACCGTTCTGATTGACAGGGCCAAAATTCATAGACATTTTGCCTTCTTCATCCGGCCCGTATCCCAATGAAAACAGAATGACATCTCTTTCATCACCCTGAATATTTTCAAGGTTCTTGATAAAAACAGGCGTTTCCATGTCTCTGACCGCCTCCGCCAGTTCTTCATCTGATTCCAGCATATTGGCCCATTTATCCTCAATCAGCCCGCATTGGCTGATATTAAAGGTAATAACGCCGATCGAACGGGTATTGTCTTCCAGGAGACGGCGATGCATTTCCTCAACCACCGCATTGGCCTCTGTTTCGTTGGTTCGTGTTCCCGCGCGGTCATAAACGCCATTGACATTCACAAAGCTGACCGCTGACTGCTGATTATCGATGGACGGGAAGGTTCGCAGGCCATGATCATAATAAATGGCATTGGAAAATGCGATCAGGCTTTCATGAGCCGAACGGTAATGCCAGTTCAGATAACACTGCGGCATATTTAAGGCCAGTGTATCATCAAGAATGCTTTCCAGATCATCCAGTTCAATATTATCACCCGCCGGTTTCTTTTTAAAGAAATTGGTCGGCGGAAGCTGCTGCTCATCCCCGGCAATGACAACACTTTTGCCGCGGGCCAATGCACCGACAGCCTCACAGGTCGGCATCTGAGACGCCTCATCAATAATGATCAGGTCAAATTTCGGAAAATCCGGATCAATAAACTGAGCAACCGAAGCCGGACTCATCAGCATACACGGCGCCAGGATCCTGACCGCCTCCGGCATTTTCGCAAAAAGCTGCCGGACTGTCAGTTTTGAACCGCCGCCCATGATGGCTTTATTCAAAATACTCAATGATTTTGAACTGCTGCCTTCATTTTTATCAGGCAGACGATCCATCAGTCTCGCCCTGATCTCCTGCCGTGACATTTCTTCAAATTCCTGACAGAGCATCTTGTATTCTTCGATCATCCGGTCATAGGATAACCCGTTGAAATACTGAAGCTGCTGATTCGTCTCAATCATCCGGCGCACATAAGTACCCGCCCAGCCCTTATAAAATGCCGGGAAAATATCCTCCGGCGCCAGTCCGTTTTCGATGGCTGCCACAACCGGTCCCAGTCCCGCTTCCTCTGCCTGCTCGCTCTGCTGCCTGTAGCTGCACCATGCGTCAATATCCTGAAAATGCGTCTGCCAGCTTTGGAGCATCTGCGGCCATTCTTCGCCAAACAGCAGATCTGAAGTATTCTGGCTGTCTGTATCCAACTCATAACCGGCCATATCGATGATCTCAGATGTACACTGCTTCAGAGCTGCGTATTCATTCCGGATAGCCGCAAACTGTTTCCGGTCTTCCCTGAAGCCTTCGTCCGGATGCAGCGCCTGCTCCTGTATGTATTCCTGCAGCCGCACATAGGCGTCCTCGTCAATTGCCAGCATATCCAGCCGGTCCATCACCTGATTCATCCGGCGGTCAGCCTTCTCCCACAGCGTCCAGTCCACATCTTTACCGGCTTTCAGAAGACGTTTCACCAGCTTTGAATGGTTTTCCGTCTGCTCATAAGCCTTCTGCAGCACGATCAGACGGTCAAGTCTTGTCTCAACAGATTCTGTTGTAATGGATTCAGGATCATGCGCATATTTTTTCAGCAGCCGCGCAGCACCTGAACGGAGCAGGCGGCCCATTTTTGATGAATCCCCGCCGGCCAGCCGCCATCCTTCCCGTGCATCACACAGATTGGCGGACATAATTTCCCTGTCATATTCCGCATCCACTTCCGCCATCACCTGCTGGGTCTTCTCGATCTCTTTGCAGGCCGCGCGAATACTTGCCATATCCTCGCCGTCTTCAAAAAGTTTCGCCATTAATTCAGGATAAATCACCGCATGGGCCAGTACATCCGCCAGAGAAATATACTCCCGCATATTCACGTCCGCACAATGCTCGATGCCTGTTTTTTCCTGCATGTCTTCTATATCAGATTTCAGATTTTCATAATAAGTAAACCATAACTGCATCTGCTGACGAAGCTTCAGCTTCTCCTGCCGCTTAAATCCCCGGCGCCGGATGGCTTTTAACGGATGATTGGCAATATCCGGCAGCTTCGCCGTTGTTTCCTGCAAAAGCGCCAGCTTTCTCCGCCAGTCAGCCAATTCCTCCTTTGTAACCAGCATGGCCGACGGCACATCAAACACAGCACTATCCGGCGCATCATGATATTCCTCCAGAATCCCCATCAATTCATAGAGGGATTTGCCGCATTTTGTCGGTTGATGCAGCAGCTCGATCATGGAACGAATAGCCATCCGTTTTTCCATCAGCTTCTCCGATGTCCGGTCATAGAGTGGATCATGGGCCTGACCGGCCAGTTTCATCGTCTCCTCAAACTGACTCAGTACATGCCGCTTGCTGGCTTTATTGGCGTGCAGTTCCAGACAGAACGGCCCAAGGCCGATTTCTTCCAGACGTTTCTGCACCACCTCCAAAGCAGGCATTTTCTTCGCAAGAAACAGCACCGTTTTGCCCTGATAGAGCGCATTGGCGATCATATTGGTAATGGTCTGAGATTTTCCCGTACCCGGCGGGCCATGCATGACAAAACTCTGCCCTTCGGCTGCTGCCTGGATGGCCACCATCTGCGACCCGTCGGCGCTGACCGGCGTCACCAGATCGGAAGGTTTTAACCGGCAGTCCAATTCATCCTGCGTCAAAAACGCTCCCTTCGGCTCCCATGTCAGGTGCCCGTTGATCAGACTTGCGACAATCGGCTGCGCCGCAAATTCTTCCGCATGATCATGCAGGTCTTTCCACATCATAAACTGGCCAAAAGAAAAAATTCCCACATAGGCACGTTCGACCACATCCCAGCCTTCCTTGAGGGAAATCGCCTTGCGCACCGACTTAAACAGCGCCTTATAAGCCACTTCGCCGTCAATAACCGGCACCGTCTCCACATTTTTAATCTCAATGCCGAATTTCTGTTTCAGCATTTCAAATAAAGTAATATTCATCTGCCACTCGTCTTCTCTGAGCGACAAGGTATAATCTGTATTCGCCGTCTTTCTTTCGAGATTGACCGGGATCAGCACCAGCGGCGCGTACCGTGCCTTCTCATTTGGCTTTTGCCGCCATTTCAGAAGCCCGGCAGCCAGATACAGAACATTGGCGCCGCTTTCTTCCATAAATGTATGGGCATTCCGGTAAACTGTCTTCAGCTTCAAAAGCGTTTCCTTTTCACCCAGCAGCAAACGCAGTCGTCCGCTGCGCGCATCCCCTTCGGTCAATGCCTGCAAAGACCGGATGCATTGATTCTGCCCATCCATATCCCTGCTGTCCGGAATATGTTCAAGCTCCGACGGCGCCGCCAGTATCCGGAAACTCCGGCCTTCCTGCAATTCCCCCGTCACATACCGGATCATATCCGGCCCGGCCACCAGCGGCAGCGTGTTCCGTCCAAAGGTCATGCTGATCAGGGCATTGCTCAGACTCAGGTCAAGGATCTTGCGTTCCCAGTATTCTGTTTTCGACAGCCCGTCATCTGTTGTATCCGGCAGCACGTCCAGATCATCATCCTCATAAAAAGCATCACTTTCACCGTCTCCGTCAGGAAGCGGCACGCCACCGCCGTCTTCTGAAAAATCGTCATGGATCTCCTTGAGCGGCATCGGTCGGATACCGCCGCTCCTCGCCCTTGTCACATCCACCACATATTCGAAATTGGCAAAATTCTTATCCGTACAATTGACTGCATACTCAAACGATGTGTTGTGGGCATAATTGTCCATGAGTGTACATTCCACCATGGCCAGCTCACCAAGCTTATTGTAGGAACGCACCTCTACCGTCTCTCTGTCGTCCACAATGGTCTCCTGAAAGTTTGCCTGCTTCAGCCAGCATCCCGCAATGGCATGGCCTTTCAGGATCATCACCATCGGATTCAGGCTGGCAGCTTCCAGGCAGGAGGCATAAAGCACTGCCATATCAATACAGCATCCCAGCTTATTGGCCAACGTAAATCCCGGCATCCGCACCCGCTGTCCCCGGTCCCAGTTGGCCGGCGGATAGCAGTAAGTAATTTTTTCCTCCTGAATCACTTCGTAAATGACTTTCATCTGCTTCAGGACTTCCTGCTTGTCAGCGCTTCCATGCCTATAACCGCTAAAGGCGATGCCAAGCCGTTCCCCGGCCTTCGCCACGATTTCCAGCACCCGCCGGTCATTCGGCGTCACAAAGGCCGCCAGCAGTTCGGGATGATCGTTGGACAACCAGAGGTCATAAGGCAGCACCGTCACTTCAAAAGCCTGCTTGCAGACCGGATCGCTCTTTTCATCGGCCGTTAATATCTCCGCCACAATACTGCCCTCGACCGTTTCATTGAAACTCAGCAGCAATTCGGGATTCATGATCAGATCCGGCTCATTGATCACAAGAGGTTCCCCCACCCTGATCTCACCGATATACCGCACCCAGGATTCCGCGAACTCAGGGACAAAAGACAATTTCAGCTTCACATCCCGGACCGTTTCATCCCCATGATTGGTAATCGTCAACTGACGGATTTTGTCGAGACCATTCTGCTGCCGTATGTAATTTAATTTGCGGTCATAGACCATTTCTATCGTAAGATTATAAATCATCATCGTCACCCCAGTCGTCAAAAAATGTATTTTTCTTCGCTGCCTGTGAATTGCGTATTTTTGCAGACGATTGATTCTCCGGTTTCTGCTGTTCAGGTTCACCTTTTCTGAATTTTGAAAGAATTTCCCAGGCCATCGTCTCGTCATCATCTTCAAAATCGTCTTCAAACGCATCGTCAAACTCATCTCCGGTGTCTTCCCCGGACACATCATCGTCTTCCTCATGAATGACTTCAAATTCACCGGCCATCGCCTCGTCTTCATCTTCAAAATCGTCCTCAAACTCATCGTCAAACTCGTTGGCAAATTCGTTGTCACTCTCATCTTCTTCTATATCCTCATCGTTCTTCTCCTGCCCCATTTCTTCGGCCATTTCCTTTACTTTTTCGGCGCCCTCTTTCGCTATCTCTTTGCCTTTACGAAGTACCTGATGGGATTTATCGCTCACATTATAGCCCAGGGTTTTCAGTACCCATTTAAATAAAGTATCCATTTGACTTGTCTTTTCGTCAATTTTAATAAAGGATATGGTAAAAAGAAGCGTTATCATGATCACGCTCATGTACATTGAAATACTTCCGGCCGAAACAAAAGGCAGTGTGATACCGGTCAGCGGAAATACCCCCATATTACCGGCAATGATCACAAGGGCCTGAATAAACAGCATCAAAGACAGGCCAAGGGCCACGCCCTGATGAAATGGCGCGCGCTGGATCTGTTCCTGTATACGGATGCCCTCTCTGAACATCATCATATACATGAGCATCATAAACAGGCCCATGGCAAATCCAAAGAAACTGATAACTTCCGAGAAAACCATATCGGATTCCATAACAGGCACATAGATAAACTCATGGCTGCCGGCGCCTGTCAGTCCGCCGATGCGCATCGCCTTGGCTGCCTGATTCACCTGATAAGGTTTTTCAATATTATCGATCCCGAAAACATTTTGCAGCATAGCTTCCGTTGCAAACGGTATGACAAAACGCTGCATAGCTTTATTATATAAGCCCAGAATAACACCTTTGACCGGATGGAATATGCCGCCGCCAACCGTTTGATACAGGCTGAGGGCCGTATAACCGTAAAAATCATCCCGGCAAAATGTCTGAATAAATTCTCTCCTGACATTCACATTCCCGCAAAGAGCCGCCACTGCGTCAGCCGCCGGATACTTTGTCCAGTCATTCTCCGTGCCATTCTTTATGTTGGCTATCGTATCACTGAGGTTGATTTCCCCCGCTGCGGTAAAATCGCTCTGTGTCAGTTGTCCGGCGGCAAGCTGCTCTTTCGCTGCGGCAAATGCGCCATCGCCGGATTCAATGCCTTCACTTATATCAAGCAACGCTTCCACACCGGATACTGTCTCACCGTTATCATTCTTCACACTCCGGACATTTTTCGTGAAAACTGCCGCAAAAGCCTCCGGATCGGATCGCTCCATGGCATCATCATAGAGGTTTGAGCCGGCCAGATACAGCAGTCCCAGGGCAATAACTCCCGCCAGCAGCACACCGCCGAGCCACCACAATTTATTTGGAAAAATAAACAAAAATATCAGGAATACAAAGATCATAATGATCAATGTCCCGTATTCGGAAATTTTCGCCAGACACGCCGCATTCACACCCATATAGAGGATGGCAAGCCCTGACCGTACAAAGCTCTGCCGCTTGCTCAACAGTCCCGCAATAACAAATATAAACAGGATTTTGACCGGTTCCGTCAACTGAATCCCCATAAACCAGGCTTTGACACCACCGACTTCCGTACCGAAAAGAAATAAAATTGCATAAAGGCCAAAGGTAGCTGCCGCCATAAGAGCGATCGCCGGATCTGAGCTTAATAACCGATGGCATTTTGGATAAATCACCATAACCAGTATCGCCAAAACCAGCGCAATTATATAATCCAACTTCACATCCTTGTAACTCTCATTATGGAAATGATAAACCTCCAGCGCGGCATGGATCAGATTCCCCACTGTCATTAACAGCAGCATCCCAAGCACCAGTTTCTTATTGGCTCCAAGTTCCTGCCCTGCCACCAGTAAAATCACACCCAGTATGAGCAGCCAGAACTCAATATTGCCAAATTCATTCAGGCATCCTTTCGACCATGCCAAAAATGCGCAAAAAACGCTGAACAACAGAAAAAGAATCACTTCTTTATAGCTATCTATGGCTGTATTGACTTTTTTCATGATCCCCATTATGAAATGCCTCCCTCTAATATCCTCTGTAATTCCAGAATCATTTCTTCATCTTTCAAACGGAATTTCACTTCCACCCGGCGTGATCGCTCCGCATCGACTTTGTCATTCGCATCTCTGACCGGATTGCTGAAGGAACGGCCATTGGCTGTAATAATCGACCGCAATTGCTGTTTCTGCTCTTTACTCAGGCTGCTGTCAGACAGACAGTATTCCACCACAGACAACGCCCTTTGCTGGCTCAGACTCAGATTATACATATAATCCGATTCCGTATCCGTATGGCCTTCAATAATGATTTCCGCCACATCATCGCTGAATTCGTCACTGAACAATACGCCTATGTAAACCGGCAGGAACTGATCCAGACAGGCGATACCCTCCGGTTTGAGATCAGATTCATTCCAGTCATACAGGATATTGGCGTCAAAAACGATCGCGCCTGTCTGCTGGTCAATATTGATGGCAATATCCTGCTTGCTCAATTCTGTATTCAATGCTTCAATGATTTCTTCCTTGACGCCAATGATCCTGTCGATCTGCGCCTGCTTTTCCTCCAGTTCCTGTTTCAGCTTAAGATATTCCTCATTCTGCTTTTCCAGAAGATCCTGTCTGGCCAGAAGTTCCTCATTCTGCTCGGCCAGACGTTCTTTATAGTCATTCAAAGCGACAATGGCCACCGCGATAATCAGGACAAAGATCAGCAGCAAAGCCGCCATCATATCCGAGTAGCTCTGCCAGTAATTGATCTCGCCCGTGGCCTGTCTGTTCTTATTCACTCGTTTCATTCAGCGCTGCCTCCAAAAAAGTTCCTGATCCGGCTAAAAATAGAACGGTTGCTTCGGGCTGCCATCTGAAGCATCTGCTTCTGATAAGCTTCCTGCTTGTTCATCCATTCATCCATTTTGCGGTTCTGTATCTCCATCCACATACTGATAGCTGTCTGCGGATCAAGCCCGCCGCCCGACGGCAACTCGATCTTACCCTCTTTTGTTCCGTTGGCCAGCGCTGCATAAATACGGCCATTCAGATACACAAGATCCTGCTGTGTCTTCAAAAGCTGTGCCATCTGTTCCAGAACAACATTATCCCGTTGACTCTGCTGCTCACCAAGCGTCTGCCTCAACTGCGTCTGCTGATCTGCCAGTTGTTCTGTCAGTTTGGAAAGCTGCTTCCTGCTCTCCTGCAGTTGCGTTGACCACATTTCCTCCATATTATGAACATTCGTATTCTGCAATTGCTGCTGCGACTGCATATAAGCGGTCAGCATATCCTTAAGATCATTGAACTGCAGCGGGTCCTGTTCTCTGGCCGCGATCATCCCGGCTGCCTCCGTAAATGCCTCAAGCCGCTCTGTCAGCACCGTCTGATTCTCATTGATCTTCATGCAGGTTTCATCCAGATTCTTTTCATGTACGGCCAGCGTCTGTAAAATTTCATTCTGAACTTCAGACATATGCTCGATATTCTCAGACCACCCGCTCATCTGGTGGATAATTTCAGCAGACGTATTGGTCGTCTTCTCAAGCTGCGTAACATAACCATTGAGCTGTGCAAGGATGTTCCCGGCCTGTTCATTGATCTGCGCCGTATCCGCACCTGTTTTCGCAATCTGGTCGATCAGTTTCTTCAATTCAGTACTCATGACATTCTGAGTCTGGCTTAACTGGTCAACACTGTCCCCCAGCACATGAATATGCTGGTCCAGAGAACTGCTCATCTGCACCACAAAAGCATCTACGATTTTTTCAAGAGAATTTCTCTGTTCCTTATGAAAATCAAGCATCATATGATCCAATGACTGATTGATCCGTTCAAACACCGGCGTCAGCGTCTGTGCCATCTGTCCGGCCAGCCGCTCGCCAAACCGCTCCTCCATCAACTGCCGGATATCTTCAAGCAATCCATTCTGCTGTTCTTCATAATTGCTGAACTGCGAAACCATATCCTTTTGGGATGCCGGTATTAAAGCGGCATGGAAGACATCGTAGAAACGATTCAGATTTTTGTTTAAATCCGTCACTATCCGCCTGAAAACAAGGTTGTATAAAATGGACAGCGTAACGCCATAGATGGAAGTGTAAAAAGCCACATTCAGACCACTCACCAGTGCTTCCACAGAGGAGGTCATCTGATCCGCATTGGAAAAATCAAAACTGCGCAGCCCCAGTACAAGACCAAGGAACGTCCCCAAAATACCCAGCGCCGTCAACACGCCCGGTATCTGCATACAGATATTATAATTGCATCCTTCCAGCATCTCATCTTCAGAAAGGTAGTCTTCCACATCACAATCCATACCTTCCGATGCCTGCCAGTCCTTCAGCAAACGCTGCCAGTCTTCGTTGGCCGTCTCCTGGCCAAACTTCAGTGCTTCCATGATCTCCAGATATTTTTTATTGTGTTCCTGCCTCTCGCTTCCTGGCTTTCCCCCGTTATCGGCCATTTCATCCATAAAAGCATCATAACTTTTGCCGCCTGAAATATTGCTGATAATATTTTTAAGATCTCCCGTCATTGAAGTGATCTTTGAAATACCAGACAAATCCGATAATAAAATCAGGATCCCCATCACCGCTAAAAACACATAATTCAGGGTCATACCGCCGCCGCTGCCGCCCAACCTGATCGTTCCGCCCAGCAAAAGCCCAATAACGACATATAAAACCCAACTTCTGACACGCTTTTTCATAACTTTTCCTCCGCCAAAAAACAACTTATGATGAACAATCTATATACATAAATCGCAAATAAATAATACTACAATTATATCGCTAACGCCTGCTATCCGTCAACGAAATATGGTTAAACCAGCCGTTTAATTCTGTCGAAAAAAGACAGCACCCCTTATTTTGAATACTGTCTCTTTTCATAATTATATTATTTATAATTATTCATAACCGTTGAAGATCTGGGCAATCGGCGAATCTCCTGACAAAATGACGGTCTTATTGCCCCCCGCCATGGACGCTTTCAGCGCGTCCAGACTTCTCACAAAGGCATAAAATTCTGTCTTGTCATCAGAATTATACGCTTCCGCAAGGATACGCATGTACTCGGCTTCACCCTCCGCGATCAATATCTCCGCCTGCTTATTGGCTTCAGAAATGCTGATGGCGATTTCTTTGTCGGTTGTATTGCGGATCACCTGAGCCTGTGACTGGCCTTCCGCTGTGTAAGTCGCCGCAATATTGTCCCTCTCTGAAATCATACGCTCATAAACGGCTTCTTTATTGTCCCCCGGAAGGTCAAGACGCTTCGTCTCGACAGATACCAGTTCAATGCCATACTGCTGCATATTGTTGCCGATATTCTTCATAATGCTCTCACTCAGTTCGCCGTCCCGGCTTGTGATGATATCGTCCTGGTTCATACTGCTGACAATATTTTTTGTCGAATTATAGACCGCCGTATTGATACGGTATTCGGCATTGCCAAGAGATGAATTGAGCGTCTGGGCAAATTTCAGCGGGTCTGTGATTTTCCACAAAACATAGCTGTCCATGATCATCGTTTTCTTGTCTTTGGAAATAATATCTGATTCCGCCAGATCATAAATCAGCAGTTCCTTCGGCAGCGTATCCACCGTTTCAACAAAAGGGATCTTAAAGCTGATGCCCGCCGTATCAATGACTCTGTCCACTTTGCCGAATTGCCGGACCAGTTTATATTCATTCTGATTGGTAATCACCATCGAAGACAATCCGCCGAATACGACGATAACGATAACCAAAAATAATACTATTCTTTTTTTCATCTTAATTGCCCTCCTGCTGTTCTTGCGCATCAGACGAACGCTGGTCTGTACTGCTGCTTTGCTGTTCCATATCGCTGACAAAGGACTCCAGCGGCAGCACCTTCTGAACACCGCTGCCCTCATCGATCACGATCTTCATATCCGGCAATACGGTTTCCATCGCCTCATAGAACATCCTCTGTTTTGTAATCGTTGGATTCTTCTGATATTCCTGATACATGGCCGCAAATCTGGCCACCTGCGCTTCACCTTCATTGATGCGTTCCTGCTTCTGGGCTTCTGCGTCCTGAATGATCTGATCGACCTCAGCCTCGGCAGCCGGCAGCTTTTCATTACGGTATTTGTTCGCATTGTTGATAGCCGTCTCCTTACCCTGTTTGGCCGTCTCAACAGCTTTGAACGCCTGCATGACCTCTGTTGTCGGCGGCTCCGCATCCTGAATCGTAATATTGACCAGTTGGATACCAACGCTATTGGTCTCCAGTTTTTCCATGATCATCTCTTTAATGGACGCCTGTATCTCATTCTTACCCGTTGTCAGAACACTGTCCACATCGTAGCCGCTGATAACGGTACGGATGCAGCTCTGGGACAGATTCCTGAGAATTTCCTCCGGCTCTCTGGAATTATAGAGATAATCCACCGGATCAGATACTCTGTACTCACAATAAAAATCCACATCAACGAAATTATAATCGCTGGTGATCATGATTCCTTCATCCGTCACTTCGTTGGTGCCCTCAATATATCCAATGGCAAAACCCTGTATTGTTGTATTCACCTTGTGCACACTCTGGATCACCGGTATTTTAAAATGCAGACCGGAAGTCGTTACAGCCTTCGGCTGTCCGAAAGTCACAAGCACCGCCTGTTCCTGCTCACTGATCGTATAAAATGAATTCAGTCCAAGAAAAGCCAGTATCAGCACAACCAGTATGCCGATTCCGCCCTTCTTCAAAAATCCCCCCGCCTTTTTCATACTGCCTTTAAAATGGGCTCCCTGGGGATCCGGTCCTCCCGCACCGTCGGAAGCCTGTCCCTGCCAGGCATTCTGATTCCTGTTACTTTTTTTAAATAGCATATAAATCTCCCTTCTGTTTCACGCATTCAAACAATCAATATCTATTCTAGATTATACACTTTTTAATCAGTCCTACCAACAAAATTCCTCATAATTTTTGTAAATATTTTGGAAATCAGACAATTGTATAGCAAAATGCACCCGCCGTACTTTTTAATACGGCAGATGCATTCGTTGATATTGTCTATTGTTCTGTTTTAGAGATCATCCAACATTTCTTCATGTTCTCCAAAGAGTATCTTCATGTAATCTCGCTTCGCCATAATGATTCGAACAACTTCAAGGCAGTCGCCACGTACCCGATAGAATGCTTTGTATTTCTTATAATTCACGGAATAGAATGTTATGAAAATGTCTGCGAAAATCTTCTTCGGCGATCCACCCTTCCGCTTCAGCCGAGCGGATACCGGCATTCAATTCACACATCAGACGGATCATAGCTTCTGCTTTCTGAAAGTTTTCTTCATCCTCTATATCACGGATGCTGTACACGCCACGACCATTTCGCGTCAGATAAACAGGTGTAATCGTAGGCATAACCGCACTTCCTTTCGATGAATTCATCGAAAGCTTTTTTTGTTTTTAATGCTCATTGCTCTTATCTTTTTTTCTCTTTCGGACTTTTTTTACGATCGCCGTGATCGCCAGCACAACCACAAAGAGAATCACAAAATACGGAATATTGGCCACGATCCAGATACACATATCTTTAAAACCTTCGCCAATGCCAATTACGCTGTCGGCAAAGCCTTCCTTCATCTGATCCCATATACTCAGTTCTTCTGTCGGCGTTTCTTTTGTCACTTCACTGATGTAAATAGTAACGGTATCATAATCCACCTGATTATCATAGGTTTTTAACTGTGAAGCGTAAGATTCCAGTTGATAACGGACTTCCGACAATCTGGACTGGATACTCATGATATCCTCCACAGTTTCCGCTTTAGACAAAATATTCAAAAGCTGTTCTTCCTCCGTTTTGAGGGCCTTCACATGACTCTCCAGATCCACATAGGTCAGCGTCACATCCTGCACGTTCTCCGATTTGCTCGTCACGTTGGCCGCCTCGCCCACCTGATTCAGAAATTCATCGGTTTTGTCTTTTGGAATGCGAAGTGATAATTCCGCATATCGGTTATTCTCATAGTAATAGCTGGTGCCGCCGATATTGGAATATTCCACATAGCCGCCCAATTCTTCTGTCTGTCTCTGGAGGTCGCTGACCAGATGATCAAAATCCAGCGTCTCAACATCCATATAGATGTTCCTGATCAATTTGCGGTCGGTTGTATTCGCGGTTTCCGCGTCCGTCCCGGCTGCCGCCTCATCCGTCAGCATATCTTCGCTGACCTCCATGTCTTCTGCGGATGCACCCGTTTCCGCGGACATACTTTTCTGCTCCATTGCGCCATTCATATTGGAATAGCCCGCGCCATAGTCAGCCTCCCCTCTTTCTGCCGCTGCCTCCGTTAATTCATTTGGGGAAGCCATATCCGCCGCGCTGTCCTTTGCCATACTGCCCATTCTGAGTCCTCCGGTGATTCCGCCGATCTGGCGTACGGCCCCTATAAAAATGATGCAGACCAGACATACCGATATGGCCGTCCTGAATGTTCCTCCGCCAAACAAAGCTTTTTTGACCTTTGTCCAAAATGATGTTTTCATATCCTTTACCTCCCTTGCCTCCAACTGACTGTCGATCCGTTCCCAAAGGTCCGGTGTTTCCGATGTCATTAATTTTTTGTATGCCATTTCAATCTCCCGATCTGTCATACGCCGGCCCTCCTTAATTTCTCCATACTGTTTTGATATTTCCACGTAACCGTTCCAATCGGCATATTCAAAAGCTTCGCGATCTCTTTAAATGTCATCTGCCCCGCAATTTTCATTGTCACGATCTGCCGCTCTGTCTCCGCCAGTCCGGCGATAGTCTCCCTGAAAGACATCCGGTTCACCACATCACTTTCTGCAGAACCCTGCACAAGCTTCTGCCCGGCCGCCAGTCCGTCCCCGTCTTCACCGATGTTTTCTGTTAATTGCTCTTTCTGTGATTTTCTTATAAAATCAATCGCCATATTTCTTGCAATGGCCGTCATCCACGTTTTGTGGCCGCCGCCCGGCTTGTAGCTGTCCGCTGTATTCCACAGTCGGATAAAAAACTCTGCCGTTAAATCCTCCGCATTCTCCCTGTTTTTAACTATCCCTATAATAATGGCATATATATACGAAATATAGTCTTCATATATTTCCTTCAGGCCGGTCCTGTCACCTTTTTGAATACGGCGCATACACTGATCAAACGTATGATTGTGCACGTGTACACCTCTCTTTCTGTCATTTCCGGAAATAATTGCGCCTCTGATAGATATACGGTTGGGGCGCTTATTTTTATGGCAAAAATGAAAAAAAGTTACTGATGTTTGCACCAATAACTTTTTTTCTGTCACTTTGTCTTTATGACCTGTTCTATTCATTATTAAATCCGTGCGTTTCGCTTCGAACCCGGCCCATAAACGTTACCGCTGCAGTTGGCTCAGCCCAGGCACCCTCACGGCACACAGAAGGTCCAGCTTAGTGCTGCTCCATTCCTGACCTGACACGGTTCACAGGTTCCTGTTGCGCAAGACCCAAGCGTCATCGCCACTTATACAGGGCAGCCCTGCAATGGGAATCCTCAGCGAAGGCATCA
>CAYURX010000012.1:0-30486 GCA_964447245.1 uncultured Coprococcus sp.
TTTCTTCCTCACATGGGAAAAGACAGACGATGAAATCGAAGCCGTCTTCACCGTTGCCGACGCTCTCCGCTATATGCGGGAAAACAATATTTCCACAAAGGTATTTGAAAGCGGCCTTGGTATTTCCCTGTTCCGTGACAATTCCACACGTACCCGTTTTTCCTTTGCTTCCGCCTGCAACCTGCTGGGACTTGAAGTTCAGGATCTGGATGAAGGCAAATCCCAGGTGGCCCACGGCGAAACGGTCCGTGAAACAGCCAATATGATTTCTTTTATGGCTGACGTTATCGGTATCCGCGATGACATGTACATTGGTAAGGGCAATGCCTATATGCATCAGGTTGTGGATGCTGTGACTCAGGGACACAAAGACGGTATTCTTGAGCAGAAACCGACTCTCGTCAATCTGCAGTGCGATATCGACCATCCGACACAGGCCATGGCCGACATGCTGCATATCATCCATGAATTCGGTGGTGCGGAAAACTTAAAAGGTAAGAAACTGGCAATGACCTGGGCTTACTCCCCATCTTACGGCAAACCGCTCTCCGTTCCGCAGGGTGTCATTGGTCTCATGACCCGTTTCGGTATGGATGTTGTTCTGGCCCATCCTGAAGGCTACGAAGTCTTCCCTGAGGTTGAGGAAGTGGCAAAAGCCAATGCTGAAAAATCCGGCGGTTCTTTCACAAAGACCAACAATATGGCCGAAGCCTTTAAAGACGCTGACATCGTTTATCCAAAGAGTTGGGCACCATTTGCTGCCATGGAAAAACGGACAGAATTATACGGCAACGGCGATACAGAAGGCATTAAGGCCCTTGAAAAAGAACTGCTGGCGCAGAACGCCGAGCACAAAGACTGGGCCTGCACAGAAGAACTGATGGCAACGACCAAAGACGGCAAGGCACTTTATCTCCACTGCCTGCCGGCCGATATCTCCGGTGTCAGCTGTGAACAGGGCGAAGTGGACGCTTCAGTCTTCGACCGCTACCGCAATCCTTTATACAAAGAAGCAAGCTACAAGCCATACATTATCGCTGCCATGATCTTCCTGGCAAAATTTGCCGATCCGGCCGATATCCTGAAAAAGCTTGAAGAAAAAAACACACCAAGAGTCATCAGATAATTTTCAGGAGGTATTGTAATGACAAAGAAAAAGAGAATTGTCATTGCGCTTGGGGGAAATGCATTGGGAAATACACTGCCGGAACAGATGGCAGCCGTCAAGATCACCTCAAGAGCAATTGTTGATTTAATTGAGGAGGGCTGCGAAGTTGTCGTGACTCATGGCAACGGTCCGCAGGTCGGCATGGTCAACAACGCCATGATCGCCCTGACCCACGAAGACCCGAACCAGCCAAACACACCGCTCTCCGTGTGCGTCGCCATGAGCCAGGCTTATATCGGCTACGATCTTCAGAACGCTTTGCGTGAAGAACTGCTGAATCGGGGAATTACGGATATTCCGGTCGCAACCATGATCACCCAGGTACGTGTCGACGAAAACGATCCGGCTTTTGACACACCGTCCAAGCCGATCGGCAAGTTTATGTCTGCCGAACAGGCAAAAAATCTTGAAGAAAAATACGGGTATATTATGAAAGAAGATGCCGGAAGGGGCTACCGCCGTGTGGTCGCTTCTCCGAAGCCGGTGGAAATTGTAGAAATCGGTACGATCCGTACGATGGTGGATTCCGGTGATCTTGTCATCGCCTGCGGCGGCGGCGGTATTCCGGTCACCCGCCAGGGCAATCACTTAAAAGGCACCAGCGCCGTCATCGACAAAGATTTTGCCAGCGCCCTTCTGGCCAAAGAACTGGATGCCGATTACCTGATTATTTTAACGGCTGTCGAAAAGGTGGCCATCAATTTCGGCAAACCAAACGAAGAATGGCTGGGCGATCTGTCTGTCGAACAGGCCCGGCAGTATATGCAGGAAGGCCACTTTGCTCCCGGTTCCATGCTGCCAAAAGTACAGGCCGCTGTGGATTTTGCCGCATCCAGGCCAGGCCGCCGGTCATTGATCACCCTTTTGGAAAAATCCAGGGACGGTATCCTTGGCAAAACCGGCACGACCTTTCATCTGTAGAAATATCTCTGATATCAACTTTTCGCTGCACTCAATATAAGTGGCTGGTCTCTTTTGCATAAGTTGCAAAGGAGACCAGCCTAAGCATTTGAAAAAGCAAGCCATCACCATGCATGTTTTCCTGTTTTCATTAAACTATCAATATCCTCATATGCATTTTCAATTCTCTCTTGATGATACATTTCATAGTTATCATAAATCTCCTGTGTCATACCATGCTCATCCCACTCTTTCAAAACCTCTCCCGTAGAACGGCTCTTTGCATAAGCATAACATTCTATCAAATAAATAAAAAACTTCATTTCTTTTGTCATATCACTCGCCTCTTAAATACTCGGAATGTCTTGGATCCCCAGTTACTTTTTCAACTTCCCACATATCAAAAATAGCTCTATCAGAGAAATCCCACATTCCATTATCAGCGTCTTCCAACAAGGCATGTGTCTCAGATGTAAGAAAACTACGCACTGCATCCATCGGCTTCATTGCATACTTATCAATAATACGCTGTATCCTCTTTCTCGCTGCAATGTCGCGCTGATTATATTTCTCATTAAACTCAGCATAATTCGAAGCTTCTGATTTTCCGGTGCAATTCCATGTAAAAACATATTCATCCTGGCAAGATTATATGTTGAAGTCATCAATTCCTGCCCATAATATCTGATATATGCCGTTTCTTTTGCATATTTCTTTGCATTGAGCAGAAGAGAGCCTGATCCCATGCAAGGATCCGTTGCCGTTCTAAAAATGATACAATGTAACGAATAACCTTTTAACGATGCACCCACCAGTGCCTTAGTGTGTACATTATTTAACGATACCGTGTTCATTTGCACACGGTGATAACGATTGGGTGCATAAGCTACTGCTGCGCTCATGGACACGGCCTCCTTTCTATTAATCAACAGACTGGTTTTCCCTCTACACGAATGTTATTTCTTCAAAGACAGGATCTTTGTTCCTCTTACATTTACACCCAAAATTGCTGCACCAAGTAGAAGTGCTCCACCAATAATTGGCACACCGGCTTTGACGAGACCACTTATAAATTCCTTGTTCTCAGTATCCTTGGCAGAAATTCTATCTGCCACAGTCAGCATTTTGTCAGAAATAGAATTTCGCTCCTCTGCTGTCAGATTATCTTTTTTCAAAAGTTCTCCTAAATCATCGAGGAGCTTTTTATATGATTGGATAGTATCACGCTGGCTGGCATCATTGCTTTTCAAAGCGTTATCACACAGAGTATTTAATTGTGCAATCATTGCCCCAGCATATTCTGTATATGCTGGAAATTGTTCAATGATTTTCATTGCAACATCCCTGTCCATATTAGGAATCAGCGATACGAATTCAATTATTTTGTCTTTGGAAATATTAGGAAAACTTTCAATGTCCAATGCCTTTTTTACATCTTCAGCACTTACAAGATTCTGACTCATAGTAGTTTTACCTCCCTATTCTGTCAAGCGTTTTTTCGCTTAAATTCAAGGTTTTTTAGTTTCATATCTCAAATAGAAGTAGTCATGGATATTCCTCTTTAATCTGTTCCTTTAACTCATCTGCACTTTCGCCTTCCAGTTCCTCTCTATAGGCTTCAAGAGCAATCTTTAGGTTGACTGGCTTCTCGTCATAAATCAGGTCATAGATTTTTATCAGAAATGAATCTGACAAATATTTATAAAAAACAATTCCCAGCAAATAATCTTTATATTCGTTTGCATCCATCTTTGAACGAAGAATATCCGCTCCACTCCATAAAACACTCATCAAATCTTTGCTGTTCTCTAAACCTGCCATTTCACAGTCCCCCATTATCCCTTTCAATCGCAACGATATCATCCATTCCACAATCTAATGCCATACATATCCTTACCAACACATCCATCGCCACATACTCATTATTGGTCATCTTGACCATCGTGCTTCTGGCAATAGAAGTTTTTTCTCGGAGTTCCTGTTTTGAAATATCTCTGTCTATCAGCATTTTCCATAATGGTTTATAGTTGACTTTAGTACGTTCCATCGCTATATATCATCCTCCACAATAAACATACAATCATTTCTATCGACAGTATTAGTGTATCATGCCTGTGCCGAATTAGCAATCAAAATGCCTGAAAAGTCATACATTCTGAAAAGCAAAAAAGTTGACTCTCCAGTCTGCCCATTAAAATAGTCATAAAAAATCGCTGGTAAGGACATACGGAAATCCGCTCTCATTATCAAATGGTCAGCGAATCCCATCCTTTATCAGCGATTATCATTCCATTTATTCTACAACAAAGCTATCCCTGCCTGGGCACAGCGAGCTTTTGTTTCCGCATCCCACACGCTAGCCTGCACTTCACCAATATGGGCGCTGCCAAGGAGCAGCATACACAGACGGCTCTGGCCAATACCACCACCGATCGTATATGGCAGTTCTCCGGCCAGCAGTGCTTTGTGGAACGGCAACGCACGGCGTGCGTCACAACCGGTCAGTGTCAACTGACGGTCAAGACTCTCCGGACTGACACGGATACCCATGCTGCTCAATTCATAACTGCACTGTAATGTATCATTCCAGAATAAAATATCACCATTCAACTGCCAGTCATCATAGTCCGGCGCACGCAGATCATGAGGCTCGCCATTGGACAGGGCGCCGCCGATCTGCATCAGGAAAGTGGTGCCGTACGCTTTCACAAAAGCATTTTCCCTTTCCTTCGGCGTAAGATCCGGGTATAGATCCAGCAATTCCTGTGTCGTAATAAATGTCACATTCGATGTATGCAGCGGCAATTTGGACAACTGTGGAAATAACGCATGCATACTCATCTCTGTGGCGCACACAGAAGTCACAATGGCATTCACCACACGCTTTAAATAATCCAGATTCCTGTCTTCCTCACGGATGACCTTCTCCCAATCCCACTGATCGACATAAATCGAGTGCAGATTGTCCAGTTCCTCATCCCTGCGGATGGCATTCATATCTGTATACAGACCTTTTCCCACACGGAAATCATAATCCTTCAACGCCTGACGCTTCCATTTCGCCAGAGACTGTACCACTTCCGCTTCGCTGCCCGTATCACGGATGCCAAAAGATACCTTGCGCTCCACGCCATTCAAATCATCATTCAAACCTGTGGAAGCCTCCAGAAATAACGGTGCTGAAACACGGTGCAGATCCAACGTCGCGCATAAAGTATCCGCAAACAGACGCTTGACCGTACCGATGGCTCTCTGCGTATCGTATAAATTAAGTACCGGCGTATAGCCCTCCGGAATGATCACTTTACTCATCCAATCATCTCTCCCTCTCTGTCAAAAATTTACTCTGAGTATACTGTATGCGATTGCTCCATACAATACAACTATTCTACATTATAATATATTTACTCCCACAATACCATTATTCCACACAGGCTTTCAGCACTTTTCCGATGCTGTCATGAATGAGCAAATTGGCCCTTCGGTCATATGGCGTCTCACTCTTGTTGATCAGCACCAGTTTATTGCCCTGATAATAGTTGATAAACCCTGCCGCCGGATAAACGTTCAGCGATGTACCACCGATAATTAATACATCCGCATTGGCAATGGCCTCCACACTCCTGCGAATGGTTGTGTCGTCCAATCCTTCTTCATAAAGCACCACATCCGGCTTGACCATACCGCCGCATTTCATGCATCTCGGAACCCCTTCTGACTGCATCACATAACCCAGATCATAGAATTGACCGCATTTCATGCAATAATTTTTCAAAATGGTGCCGTGTACCTCGTAAACTGTTCTGGAACCGGCTTTCTGGTGCAGACCGTCAATATTCTGGGTCACAATGGCTTTTAGTTTCCCCATATCCTCCAGTCTGGCCAACGCCTTATGGGCATCATTCGGCTGGGCATCATTATACACCATGGTCGTTTTGTAGAAATCATAAAACACTTCCGGTTTCCGCATGAAATATGTGTGCGACAGAATTTCTTCCGGCGAACAGCCATACTTATGAACGGTATTGTAGATACCTGTCTCACTCCTGAAATCCGGTATCCCGCTCTCCGTCGAAACGCCCGCACCGCCAAAAAACACAATATTATCCGACGCCTCGATCATCTTTTTTAATTTCATGATATTTTCCTGTTCACTCATCCTTACCTTCTCCTCCCATTATGATTTTCCAAACAGTTTCTTTAAATGAAAACCCCGGACATTAATGAACGGCCATTTCCGTTCCATATCCTTCAGATTAATACCTGCTTCCTGCATCGCCTGTTTATTGGATACCTTCCGGAAACACTGAATCGCCCTGTCCATCTGTCCCTTAAACATCCAGGACCGGCCTTCGAGTATCAGATAATCCTCATCGCCCTCCGCCAGCCATGCTTCATGAAAAAGCCTTGCCGCTTCTTCGATATACCCCATGCTGACAAGCAGATTTCCCTTCATTGCCAGGATATCGGGCGCCTCCGGCTCCAGATTCAGTGCTTTTCCGATTGCTTTGATACCCTTTTTCACCTGCCCCAACTGATGCGCGGCCATGGCCAGATAATAATAACCGTCGGCTGACCGTCGATTCAAAATACAGGCCTGCTGCGCATAGGCTTCCAGCTCTCTGATGTCCCGAATATCCTGACAATTATCCGCCATCAGTCTCTGCGCCAGCCCGGTACATTTTTCTATACAAAAATCATAGTCCCGTCTGGCTTTGCCGTCAATGGAGATATCCACCAAAGCATATCTGAGAAAAGCATTTTTTCTACTGTAAGACGTCAGCCATGCCCACAGCGGTTGATAACGGCTGTCATCCATTTCAATGACCTCGTACTGATTCCGGCCGAACCTGCAGTCCAACGCATACGTCCGCTCATCCTCCGGCAGCAGCCATGCATCCCTTGCATCCGCGATCACATTGCCTTCCATAAAAAACGAAGGCCGGCATATATTCCGGTATACAACGGCCTCCCTGTACCATCCGGCCACATAAAACTGCTCCTCCCGTTCCATGACAAACACAACCGGCACCTGCCTGATCTCCTCGCTTCTCACTGTTCCGTCATAGAAATCCTCCAGATTGATACATTTCTCCCCGTTTTGCATTCTCGAACGTGACAGCCCATAACAACGACCGTCATAATCAAAAAACTCATTCATGCGCAAGGTCGAAGGATCTTCTATTTTAATCGCTAAAATTGCCATTCAGGTTTCCCTCCCCGTCATCCAAAAGACTGCCGCTTATTTTTCCATGAACGTTTACCCGGGACATACAAACACAAAAAGGATGACACAACGGCCATCCTTTAGAAAATCAGTACACCGGTGCCGCGTTTTGTACTAGCACTTCTCCGGTTCCGGATAGGTCTCTCCAAACAATTCAACGGTCATTGACTGAATCTTCTGTTCTTCAACCGGTCTGTCCTGCCAGCCGGTTCTGACTATCGCGATCTTATCTACCACATCCAGCCCCTCAATGACCTTACCAAATGCGGCATACTGACCATCCAGATGCGGCGAACTGGCATGCATAATGAAAAACTGGGAGCCTGCGGAATCCGCCATCATAGAGCGTGCCATGGATAATACGCCCTTTGTATGCTTCAGATTATTCCTGAAACCATTAATTGCAAATTCACCTTTAATGCAGTAGCCCGGACCGCCCATACCTGTTCCCTGAGGATCGCCGCCCTGAATCATGAAGCCTGCAATGACTCTGTGAAAGATCAGCCCGTCATAGAATCCCTTCTGTACAAGGGAAATAAAATTGTTCACTGTATTCGGCGCGATTTCAGGATATAATTCAGCCTTCATCACATCGCCGTTTGCCATAGTAATCGTAACGATTGGATTTGCCATTTCTTTTTCTTCCTTTCAATAAAATGAAAAATAAATTCTCTTATTTTCTATTTCTTACATTTTACTGAAAAAATGTTATTCTGTAAAGAGAATTCTCATTAATTCTTGCCTTCTCCTGATTTGCCGAATTTCTTGTCACAAATTTTGTCACGCCTGCGAAAATCCCATTTGGTAATGCATTCGGTAATGTGCAAAAAAATAGAGGAAAGCATTGATTTCCCAAGCTTTCCTCCATTTTTTCAGGTTTTTCTAAGACATGCAGAAGATGGGAGTTGAACCCACACGAGTGTTACCTCACTAGAACCTGAATCTAGCGCGTCTGCCATTCCGCCACTTCTGCGTGCTTAATTATAATACCAGAAATGTTTTCAAAATGCAAGCATTTTTTTGAAAAATTTGAAAAATTATTGCTCTTGTTTCACTTTCGGTTCCGCAAAAGCAAACAGCCGCTGACCGAGATAGTTAAACCCGGTAAACAGGCACATTCCGACAAGCATCGCCACATTCTCCTGGATCTTCTGACCGGCCCCCGCAAGCAGCATCATCGCTGCCGGTTTTGCGATGCCATAGGCCAATACATAACACACAGCGATATTCAGGGCAAACTTAAATACCTGTTTCCATGATTTTTCTTTATTTCGGAACGTGAAATACTTGTTCAGAAAATAACTCAAAATGCTGGTCAGCACATAGTTCGTTACCGAAGATATCCAGTAGCTGCACCCGGCAAAATTGTACAGGCCGAACATGATTGCCGTGCCGACCACCGTATTAATCACGCCGACAAAAATAAATTTTAATAACCTGGCATCTATCAAACTACGTATTTTATCAATCATCTTTCTTATCTTCCTTTGTTTCCTTCTTTGATAGATTTTCTATCTTTAATGAGTTTTCTGTCTTTAATTGGCTTTCTGCCTTTAATGGACTTTCTGTCTTTAATGGATTTTCTATGCTCTCAAGACCGTAACCGTCCTCCCGCAGTTTTGCCTTTACAACACAGCAATTAAACAATCCTTTTTTCCAGAACTGGTCCCGGCCCGTCTGTTCGATGCAGCTCAAAAAGCCGCGCATGGCCGCTCCGTGAGTGACAACCAGCACTGTTTTTATGGCCGGATTTTTCTCATGCAAGGCTGCCAGTTCACCGAGAAAATCGCCGCATCTTGCCCGCAGCGCGTCAATGCTCTCGCCGCCCTCCGGCACTTCATAAGCCGCCGGATTCCTGAACAGATTCATAACGCCTTCCGGCAACGTATGAAAATCCACGCCTTCCGCCGCACCAAAGGCCAGTTCCTGCACACGCTCATCCGTCTCGATCTGTTCTTCCCGCCATCCCGATACAATGGCGGCCGTTTCCCTGGCCCGCACCAGCGGACTGGCATAAACTTGGTCAAATACGATGCCTTTTTCTCTGAAATAAGCCGCCGTCTCCGCAGCCTGCGCCCGCCCATGGTCATTCAAAGGAATATTGATCCGCCCCTGAATCAGGCTCTGTTTATTATAATCTGTCTCTCCATGCCGCACAAAATACACATCCATTGACATGACTCACCCATTCCTCCAATTCAATTCATGAATTTTCTTCCGTAAATAACATTCAATCTATCCATCCATCGCTCAATATTTCGCTCAATATTTCAATGATGTTTCTTTCTGAAACTGCGGATCGTCTCCGCAATCGTATTGTAGTCCCTTTCAAATAATTCTTCACAGATCTGCTTTTTCCATATTTCCTCCGGCACACGATGGGCTATTTTGTCAATGACAAACGCCTTACTCTTGTCTCTGTATTTCGGCATCCCGTTCAATTCCTGGATATGCGCCAATTCAGGGCGCCATAGGAAACCGAGCTGCCGCTTGCCGTCAGCTTTTGGATTACGTGCTGCTTCACGCATCACATAAAAATCCATCAGACCATTCACCAGTTCCGCTGAAATAATCCCCCAGTAAGGCGGGACATGCTCTGACACATGGCGCGCATGGCTGGAACCGACCACCACATAATTATAATCAAAAAAACGGTTATAGTCTTTGATCTGCCTCGAAAGCCTGGCATAAGTATCCGCATCGCTTTTAATTTCTATTCCGGCCAAGGCCTCCGGCAGCACCATGACGATGTCTGCCCGTGAACGTCCCATCATCTTTTCTTCTATGATACGGATTTTTCCAAAATGTTCTTCCAGATAATCAAACAACGGTTCCCGAATATCTTTGTCCCGTAATAGAATCTTTTCCTGTTCTTCCATCATTCTCTGCCAACAGTCTATCACCTGTATTCAATAAAAATCTATAGAAACCAGATTTTCTCATTTGTCGAAGACACACTGACCACTCCCGCCTGCAAAAGTGCCATCACGTCCTCTTTATCTGCCACAAGGCCGCCTGCGATCACCGGCGTTGATGAAATTTTACAAATTCTTGCAACCACCTTCGGCATCAGAGCCGGGAGCACCTCAATCACATCCGGTCTGGCATTTTTTACCTGCTTTTCAATATTCTCATAGGCCATTGAATCAATAACAAAAACCCTCAAAATTGAAAAAAGTCCCATTTCCCTTGCATATTTGACGAGGGATGGTTTTGTTGAAATAATCCCGTCCGCATCTGTATATTTTTTTATAAAATCAACGGCAATCTCTTTTGAAGCCAGCCCATTGATCAAATCCAGATGTACCAGCGCCATCTTACCCGCAGCCTTTATATTTTTTACAATATCCGCAATATTACAGATATCCCCATATAAAATAAAGACGACACGGCTGTCACTGTCCAGACATTTTTCCAGTCCCTTTTCATCCTTGATTGCCGTAATAATCGGTGAATCCTCCAGCGCCTCTCTGAAACTTCTTTTCATTCCGTACCTCATCATCTATCACTTTTATTGTTATGCAAAACAGGAGACATGTTTTCTCATGTCTCCTGTCATTATATATCGAAATCCAGTGGACTGCAAGCCCGGTCTCAGTTCATCCCACTGATTTTGCAGTACAATACGGGCATTCTCTGTCTGTGAAACACGCTCTTACAGCGATCCCGCATTACCGGCAGCAACGATATTAACGCCGGTATCCGCAACATTTTCCAGAATCACATCTCCAATCGACACAGGTGCATGTACCGTCAGTCCCTTCAGGGCTGCCACACACTCAAAAATTTTGGCTTTCGGAATGTCGTTTTGAGTTTTCACATTGATCATCGGCACTTTGCCGCCCTCAACCTTCACCGTCGTCGTTACGATACGGGTCGGATTTGTCACTTCTTTTCTTGCGTACATATCGCCTTTGACACAGTTATTGCCTGTGACCGCTTTCACTTCCCGACCTTCCATTGTCACCGTGAGCGCGCATCCCAAAGGACAGCCGATACAGGTTAATTCTCTTGTTTCCATTTGTTATGCCTCCTCAATTTTAATTGTGATGTTTTTCAAGTTTGGATAATCCGCCAGTTTCTTTTTCAGCAATACAACCTGCTCCATCTCACCCGGCGCCATAACCGGACGTTTCCGTTTCATCACCAGCTCATCGTCGAAATAGGTCGCAATGGCACAGTTTTTGTAAACATCACCCACACGGAAACGTACTGTCAGTGTATCTTCCATTTCTGTTGGACGTATGTATTTCGGTACCGTATAGCGCACACCGTCAACCGGAAGGATTTCCACGGTTTTCGCACCGGCAGTCTTGCCCTTTAAAATATATTCTGCCGCATTTTTACCTGCCGCACCGGCCTCCTGGGATACATAATCAACCAGATCATGTACATGAAGCACGTTTCCGCAGGCAAAAACACCATCCACATTCGTCTCAAGACTGTCATTGACGACCGGTCCTGAAGTAATCGGGCTCAGTTCAACACCGGCGCTCTTACTCAGTTCGTTTTCAGGGATCAGGCCGCAGGAAAGAAGCAGGGTATCACAGGTATATCGCTCCTCTGTACCCGGAATCGGCCGTCTGTCAGGGCCAACCTCAGCAATCGTTACTGCTTCCACACGCTCCTTGCCTTCAATATCAACGACTGTATGGCTCAGTTTCAACGGAATATCAAAATCGTTCAGACACTGTACAATATTTCGTTTCAAACCACCGGAATACGGCATCAGTTCGGCAACCACTTTGACTTTTGCACCCTCCAGCGTCATACGCCTTGCCATGATCAGACCGATATCACCGGAGCCAAGGATCACGACTTCACGGCCCGGCATATAACCTTCCATATTAACAAGACGCTGAGCTGTACCGGCTGAATAAATGCCGGCCGGCCTGTATCCCGGAATATTTAAGGCGCCTCTTGAACGCTCTCTGCATCCCATGGCCAGAATCACCGCTTTTGCCTGAAGGATCAGCATGCCTTCCTCACGGTTCATGGCTGTGATCACCTTATCGGCGGAAATATCCATCACCATTGTATTTAATTTATACTCAATATTTCTCTCTTTCACCTGTGCAATAAATCGTGCCGCATACTCCGGTCCTGTCAATTCCTCTTTAAAAGTATGAAGTCCAAAACCATTATGGATGCATTGATTCAAAATGCCTCCCAGATCTTTATCTCTTTCCAGAATCAGAATGCTCTCAATGCCATTATCCCTGGCTGCAACTGCGGCTGCAAGTCCGGCCGGCCCGCCGCCAATAATAATCAAATCATATGCTTTCATGACGCACCCTCCTATATCTCTTTGTTGATACCAATGACAATATTGGAACCAACGCCATTTTTGGTAATATCAAACATGCTCATTGGAACTTCACGCTCCAGGATCTCCATGGTTCTCGGTGAACAGAATCCGGCCTGGCAGCGCCCCATACCGGCACGGGTACGGCGCTTCACGCCATCAAGGGAACGGGCGCCCAGCGGACGATGGATCGCGTCAAGGATCTCGCCCTCCGTAATCATTTCACAACGGCAAATGATATTGCCATAGGCAGGATTTTCTTTGATCAATGCATTTCTCTCCTCAAGACTCAGTGTATCCGGATCAAGAATACCTTTACGGACCGGGTTGAACGCCGGATCGGCTGATAATTGCAGCATCTCTTTGACCATATCGGCGACCATCACGCCAATGGCCGGTGCGGAAGAAAGTCCCGGTGATTCAATACCTGCTACATTGATGAACCCTTTTGCATCCGGGGCCTCGCCAATCACGAAATCATCGCCGTCCTCATGGGCACGCAGGCCCGCAAATGATGTGATCACCTGGCGAAGCGGCACATTTTTCACGCTTAATGAAGCTTTCTTTCCAAGACTGTCAAGTCCGTCCTGCGTTGTATTCACGCTCTCTTTATTCTCAACATCCACCGCTGTCGGTCCAACCAACAGGTTCCCATGAACCGTCGGCGTTACAAGCACACCTTTGCCCATCTTCGACGGTAACTGGAAAATGGTGCTGGAAACATGCTTGCCTGCATCTTTGTCAAGCAGCATATACTCCCCTTTTCTTGCCGTAATATGCAGCTTATGTTCACTGACCATATTATTCAGCACATCGGCATACACACCGGCAGCATTGATCACGACTCTTGCCTCAATGAAATCGGAAGCTTTGGTATCTCTGTGCGTCACATTCAGATGATAACCATTCTCTGTTTTTGCAATCTGATCCACATTTGTATTCAGGAAAAACTCCACGCCGTTGCTGCAGGCATTTTCCGCATAGCCCATCGTCAAATGGAACGGACAGACAATACCGCCTGTCGGCGCATAAAGTCCGCAAACCACATCATCACTCAGGTTCGGCTCTTTTTCAAGCAATTCCTCTCTGCTTAAAATCTGAAGTCCCGGCACACCGTTGGCCCGTCCTCTCTCCATGAGTGTCTCAAGTCCCGCCGGATCCTGCTCCTTCGTGCAAACAACAATGGATGCATTTCTCTTAAAAGGAACATCCAATTCTTCTGCAATCTGATCCATCATCGCATTTCCTTTTACATTGACTTTTGCCTTCATTGTCCCCGGTACCGCATCAAAACCGGCATGGATAATGGCACTGTTTGCCTTGGAGGTACCGCAGCACACATCTTCCTCCCGTTCAATGACACAGGCCTTCACCTGGTATCTTGACAACTCTCTCGCAATGGCACTGCCCGTCACGCCTGCGCCAATAACCGTAACATCATACTTCATAACTCCAATCTCCTTTCGCAGATTCAAAGACGCAAAAAAGCAAGACAAATAAAACGATACCATCGTTTCACTTACCTTGCTCACATCTCTCGGTAATCAATATTTTTAATCTGAATGCATAATACCATATCATTCATCAATTTGCAATAGTATTTTTAAACTTTTTTTGAACATATCATCTACCGTCTGCATGACAATTTCGATTTCCTGCCTGCTCAACTGATCGTAATGTATGCCGGCCGTCAACACAACCGGCTCCTTACTGGCCAAATACAATTGCTGACTCCAATGCTCCGTAATCAGGTATTCCTTATGTCCAGGAAGGGAAATTGTCTGCACATGGCCCATTTCATTGACAACAGATACAGCACCGATATGCGTTTGGGTTCCTCCTGTCAGCAATACATGCATCCCCCGATCCAGAAATCCCACTTTCAGGCAAATGGAATGATTAAACAAATTTCTTTGCATTTCAAAGGTCTTTTTTCTGAACTGACTCACTATTCATCCCTTCCCAACGTTTAAAATTTTCTCCCTCCAATCCAAATTGATCGAGTATCTTGCCAACAATATGACGATTCATGTCTTCTATCGATTCCGGATGATTATAATAACTTAAGACCGGTGGTATGATGACCGCTCCCATTCTGTCTGCCTCATACATATTCCTCAAATGAACCGTCCCCAATGGACACTCTCTCGGGACCAATATCAGTTTCCGTCTCTCTTTCAGCGTCACATCCGCCGCCCTCAATACCAGATTTTCACTATAACCGCTGACAATACCTGCCAACGTTTTCATACTGCAGGGAATAACCACCATGCCCCTGACTTTGAAACTGCCGCTGGCCGGTCCCGCTCCGATATTACGGATATCATGCACCTGATCTGCCATTTGAAATAATTGGCTGACCGTCATATCCGTTTCCTGATGCAGCGTCATTAAGGCCCCATCCGTCACGATCAAATGCGTTTCTATCATATCTTTATATTTCTGTAACTGCTTTAACAATTCGATCGTCAGCGGCGCTCCTGAAGCGCCGCTCATACCAATTACAATTCTTTCTTTCATGATTGCCCCTCAAACCACAACCCCGGATCCAGTTCCATAAACTTTGCCCTTTCAAAACGATATTTTTGATCAAAAGGCACTGTACAATCAAAAATCGCTTTGCACGCAATCCCTTTTGCCCGAATGCCCGGATGGTATTCAGGACTATTGGACGGATCAAGAGGATGACACTGCACACCCGGCAGCAGGATTATATCTCTGTCCGCCTGAAATCTTGTTGTCATTGCCCACATCACATCATTGATATCAAAAATATCGACATCTTCATCGACTAAAATAACATGCTTTAATTCTGAAAAGGCTGAAAAGGCCAACAGCGCAGCCTGTCTCTGGCGGCCCTCATCAGAAGGCACCGATTTCTTAAACTGCATAATTGTCACATACTTGCCGCCGCCAAAGGATGCGTTATACACATTCAGACATTTCCCCGGCATTGCTTTATCAACCATTGCCAGAATGCTGGCCTCCGTTGGAATCCCTGCCAGAGAAACATGCTCCTCGCTCGGACCGATACAGGTCTGCATAATCGGATTCTTTCTTGTTGTCACTGCTTTCACTTTGATAACCGGCAATTCAGGGTTAGCCGGTCCGCAATATCCTGGAAATTCCGGCATTGCCTTACCGGTATCTGAATGGATATCCTCACGTATTCTTACATTCGGAAGGATCTCACCCTCAATCACATACTCCGCATTGGCAATGGCCCGCTCATTGATGGTCAGACACTGTACCAATTCAACCGGCTGATTCCTGATTGCCCCTGCAATCTGCAGTTCATCATAACCAAGAGGCGTTGTCGGCGGTTCAAAGCAGGAAGCAATTTCAATTGCCGGATCAACACCAATACTGATTGAAATCGGTAATGGCTCCCCGGCCTGTTCCGCCAGTTCGCGGAAATAACCAATATGTCTGGCACCCGGAACCAGATATATGGAGATCTCGTCTTTTGATTGTAAACACATTCTATGGATAGTTATATCAGATTCTTTTGTGACAGGATTCGACGCATAACACATCCCCAATGTAATGTACGGTCCTGCATCTTCCGGTGTATTCGTCGGCGCGGGAATCAATTTGCGAATGTCAAATCCATCCTCATCTGCATAATGAACGACTTCCTGACATTTTGCCCGGCTGTTGTCAATGATAATTGGCGGAATTGGATTTTGTACGCTGTCTTTTAGTAAAAAACCTAATTTTTCCGGTTCACAATCCAGAAGATAACCGACTCTTTTCCTGCTCGCCAATATGCCAATAGCAACTCTGGCCCCTTCATGACCTTTCACATGATGAAAAATCATGGCCGGGCCCTCAGCGGTAGGCCGCTTCACTGTCCCTCCGGCGCCCACATAGCGGTAAACCCCTGCCAATTCCGCATTCGGATTAACTGCCACATCCGTTTCTGTCAATTGCCCCGGTATTGAACGCAGCAATTCCAGAGCAGACCTCAGATCATACACTTTATTATCCATTCATCTCCTCCTCTCCGTCTGATATTATCAATGCTGAGATGCTTTCATCCAAAGGAGGAACCGGCGGAATCACCTGCATTTTTTCCAGGGCAGAATCAGAAAGTTTAAATTTCTCCAGTATATGGACCTTTTCTGTCGAACGCCATGAATAAAAACATTTTTCACATATAAACATTTTCCAGACATCACCGACTGGCGAATTTGTCAAAATATCAATTTGCTCACTGCCACATCTTGGACATCTCATGAGGCACGCTCCTTCCTGCCATCAATTCACGAATCCTGCACTCCCATTCCCCGCTTCCCGCAGGAGGTTCAAGAATTGCCACTTCCCTCGGATTTGGTTCAGGATCAACCGGTGTCGTTGCATCAATAATCATCTTCGTATGCATGCCTGCAGGCACAGACGATGGATCCAACGGCATACCCGGACAATTTGGTATAATCGCCACATCCTTATCCGGCCGGACTCTGGTCGTTACCGCCCACATCACCTGCTCCAGATTAAACGGGTCCACATAATCATCCACAACAATAATGACTTTCGTATATGGCATACCATGAGGCGTTGACAACAGACGCATCGCAGCGGCTTTGCCATATCCGCCAAAACGGCATTTTGTCGAAATAATTGCACCAATTCCGTGCGTATACATGGCATTCACTGCAGCAACTTCCGGCATATCCGCCTTTAACTGACGATAAAGTGGAATTGAAGTATTCAACGCCATCAAATAATCAATCTCTGTCCATGGTATTCCCAGATACAGATTTTCAAAAATCGGATTCGTTCTGTGGGTAATTCTTTCTATTTTAATCACACATTGTTTCCGACAGCCTGAATAGGAACCCGGAAATTCTCCAAACGGCCCCTCCACTTCCCGTATTCTCGGCTCGACATAGCCTTCCAGAACAACCTCTGACCCGGCCGGTACATAGAGATGCTCATATAAATCCGATTGGACGATCCTGGCCGGCACGCCATTTTGAAGGGCTCCCACAAATTCATATTCATTCTGCGTATATTTTACCGGTGTAGAAGCCATAAACGTCACCACCGGACTGTTCCCTATGGTGATCGCCACCGGCAGTTTTTCATTTTTGCGCTCGGCTTTTTCCAACTGTATGGCAATATCATGAAATGCCAGTGCCTGAATACCGACCCTGTCTTTTCCTTTCACCTGTATACGATAGGTCCCCACATTTAATTTATCAAAATTATCCTTATCTTCCGGATCCCCCGTCACAATCGATGCCTTTGATATAAAACACCCTCCATCCTGTTCATTAATACGATATAATGGAAGGATCTCAAATAAATTAATATTTTCTGTTATCACATTTTCTTTGCATGGCGCGTCGTTCCGGCTGATGATCTCCGGCTTTACCGGGAACAGATCCCACCGACGATTCAATTCGTAAAATTGCTCCTTTGTCGGCGTATGTTTATCCATTCCCAGCATTAATGCGTGATTCGCCCAGGAGCCATGCACATTTGTTACAACAGAGTATTTGTAGCCTCTGATTTTTTCAAAAAACACAGCCGGTCCATTTTTTATATTGGCAGCCGCACGTCCAGCGGCTGCAATATCCGGCTCAGGCATCACTTCTTCATGAACGCGGACAAGCTGCCCTTCTTCTTCCAACTTTTTCAAAAAACTTCTTAAATCATGATATACTGTTCCCAATGGCCACCTCCAATTCAAGTCCCATTTTTTCATCCCTGAAAATACGGTCATCCATCAGCTTCAGATCTTTGGCAATTAACGGTGCAAACTCCATTTGATCCAGAATATCCCTCTGCAGATCCACTCCCGGCGCAATTTCAGTCAGCATAATACCTTCCGGGGTCAATTTCAAAACAGCCCGCTCCGTAATAAAAGTCACATCCTGCCGCACCTTTTTTGCATAATCACCTGAGAAAGTAATCTGTTGGACATGGCGGATGAATTTCTTATTCTTACCCTCCTGTACGATGACAAGCCTGCCGTCTTTCACTTCTTCTTTTAACCCGCCAGCCGTAAACGTCCCAACAAAGAACACCTTTTTCGTATTCTGTGAAATATTGATAAAGCCGCCGGGACCCGTACAGCGTGTACCAAATTTGGACACATTGACATTGCCAAAAGCATCGATCTCCGCCGCGCCAAGATATGTCATATCCAAAATACCGCCGTCATACAAATCAAACATATCCGCCACAGGATAAATAGCCTCCGCATTCACAGCCGCGCCAAACCCCAGACCCTCCACCGGCACACCGCCCTGAGGACCGGATTCAAGCGAAAGTGTCAGCCGGTCTGAAAAGCCCTCCTCATTGGCCACTACACCGACACCGGATGGCACACCAATTCCCAGATTAATTAAAATATCCGGTTTCAATTCCATGGCACCGCGCCTTGCGATCACCTTTCGGTTATCCAGCTTCATCGGGGGAATGGCGTCTGTCGGACACATGATTTCTCCACAGAGCTCTCCCCGATAAACAGCCGCATACCCCTGCTGGTGATAGTTGTCCGCATCCTCACATTTCACAACATAATCAACCATTGTGTGGTTAATACGTGCCTGTTTCGGATGCATGGATCCGGATTTAATAATTTCCTTTACCTGCACAATGACGATTCCGCCACAGCTATGTACTGCTGCCGCAAATTGCAGCGCATAATCGCCCACAGCTTCCTGACTCATATAGATATTTCCCGTTTCATCGGCATAAGTTCCCCGAATGAAGCAGGCATCCATGTTAAAAGTCTTATAAACCAGATATTCCTCACCATCCACAACTGTCAATTCTACCATATCCCGATGCTGATCAATGGCCTTTTGGTTGGCTTTGCACCCTTCGATCCGCGGGTCCGCATAGGTTCCAAGCCCCACCTGCGTCAGCACCCCGCATTTTTTCCCGGCCATCGCCCGCAAAAGGTGAATGATCACCCCTAAAGGCAGTGCATAACCCGCACATTGATTACTGCCGATCATCTCCGCGATCTTCGGCGGATTACCGAAATGACCGGCAATCACCGTATCCAGCAGTCCTGGCATAGCCAGACGGTTCATCCCCACATCATTCTGACTGTTATCACCCGCACTGATGCCGCAAACTGCTGTCAGATGACAGGGATGCCCCGTTTCCCTGTAACGATCAGCCAGTTCCTTCATTAAAAGTTCCGGACTGGCATAACTGCCAAACCCGCCAAAACCAACCGTCATATTGTCTTTGATCAGCTTTGCAGCCTCTCCGGCTGATATGATTTTTGCCAATCTACCTTCCCCCTGTCTGTCAATCATTTCCTGCTCTTCTAATATTGAATACTACTGATCAAATGGCTGACTTTGTCGGCCGTCGCATCCAGTTTTTCTTTCTGTTCATCCGTAAGCTGTGGATCCGCCACTTCAATCACACCGCCCTTTCCAAGTACGCACGGCATTCCCAGTGATACATGACGATATCCGAATTCGCCCTCCAAAGGCAGAGAACACGGCATAACGACCCGACTGTCTGTGGCGACCGCTTTGATCATCTGAGCCAGCATCACACCGGAAGTCCACCCTGATGTACGTCCACTTTCAAGGTTCTGATAATCGGTAAACCATTCGGCCGTGATCGTCTCAATTTCTTTTCTCTGTTCAGCAGACAAGACAAGCGGTTCCCCTTTATATGTCATCTGATCATACAGACGCACCTGTCCATCCCCATGTTCACCGACACATAAGGCATTAATATCCTGAAAAGCTTTCCCCGTTACCTTTTCCGTCGCCCATTTTAATCTCAATGTATCATTGGCACAGAACCCCAGCACCTGATGACGGTCCCAGCCCAGTTGTTTCCAGTAAACATATGTAAAGACGTCAATTGGATTCGTCGCATTAATCAGTACACAGCGATCATTGCAGACAGCCTTTAATTTTTCACAAATTGGCGTTACGATCCCCAGATTATCCTTCAGAAACTCATTTCTGTTTGCGACCTTCCGTTCCGGCAAACTGGCTGTAACAAGCACAATATCGCAGTCGCCCAGATCTTCATAATCCGCTTTTGTAATCCGTGTCTTACTCACAGGCATCAATGCCTGCCCCATATCCATCACATGGCTCATCACCATATTTTCTTTAATATCCAATAATTTGATTTCATCAAATATATCCATTTCGCCTACGCAAAACGCAGCCGTTGTTCCTAATAAACCGGCTCCGCCGACAATGCCAAGTTTCATTTTATACCTCCTCTAAAACCAGTCACTAACCATACATCATATTCGGGATAAAGAGAATAATCTGCGGGAAAGCAATAACGATCAACAATCCCACCGCAACGGCAATAACAAATGGCCAAACCCCTTTAAAAACGGTCTGTAATGGCACGCCATCCGCTGTATTCTTGGCTACATAAGCATCAATGCCAACCGGCGGCGTGATCATACCCATGCAGCATACCATTGTTATCACAACACCAAACCAAATCGGATCATATCCTAACGTATCAACGACAACCGGATAAAAGATTGGCACTGTCAATGTAATCATTGGCAGTGAATCAATAAAGCATCCTGCAATCAGGTAAACGATCAAAATAATGATCATAATGACTGTGCGCGGCACATCCAGCGTACTGATCACGGCCGTAATAGCTACAGGAATCTGGGCCAGAGAAATAAAACGGCTGAAGATCGTCGCACAGGCAACGATGAACAATACCATACCCATGGTCTTCGTTGTATCCAATAATGAAGAAACAAATTTTTTCCATGTTAATTTTCTCCGAACAAGTACAACAACCAGCATCGCACAGGCACCAATAGCGCCGCCTTCTGTTGGTGTAAAAAAGCCCAGCGTCAAACCGCCAATGGCAACCGCAAAGATAATGACTGTTTCAATCAGGCCGCCATTCATGGAAGCCACGATCTCTTTCGCCGTATGTTTGCGTCCTCTCGGCGCATAATCCGGATTGCGCCGCGCAATTATATAGATCACGATCATAAACAGTACCATCAGCAATAATCCGGCACCAATACCAGCCATAAATAATTTACCAATCGATTGTTCTGTCGCCACACCATAGACAATGGCTGTCGTACTTGGAGGAATTAATAACCCAAGACCGCCGCCCGCTGCTACACATCCCGTATACAGAGATTCATTGTAACCATATTTTTTCATCTGCGGAAACGCGATAGAACCAATCGTCGCTGTTGTCGCCGGTCCTGAACCGCATACCGCGCCAAAGATGGCACAGGCTCCCTCGGAAGCCATGGCCAGACCACCCGGCAAATGACCGATCAGGCAATAGGCAAATTCGTACAATTTCTCACCAATACCTGAGTGCAATGCTAGAAATCCCATCCACGCAAACATGGCCACAACACTCATATTATAGGAAGTAAAACTTGCAAACATATCAACCGCCACCAGTTTCATGGCCGCTCCCATGGAAGTCAATACGCCATATCCGATCATGCCGACCAGCAGCATTCCCGACGCTATCGGGAAACCGGCCAGAATCAGGACGAGAAAAATCAGGATTCCCAAAATACCAACTGCGATTGAACTCATTGCTTATCCTCCTTCCATTTCGTGATTTCTTCAACAAAATGATAAATACTTGTCACACAGTAACACAGACATCCAAGTACCAGTAAAAAGCAGATTGGCCAATACGGAATGTACATCACCCATGATATCGTTCCCAATTCATAGCAGCTCTTTCCATATAAAATAAATCGGTATGATAAAACACCAAGAACAGCAATCGACATCACCCCGACAACAATATGCAACAGATGTCTGATCAAACGTGGAAAATACTCTTTTACAAAATCAACGGATATAAAGCCATTTTCCTTTTCCGTATACCCTAAAGATAATGCTGCCGCAATGGCAGAAACAAAACCAACAACATCCGTTATGCCTGAGACTGTAAATCCCACCGTCAAACGCGCAATGACACTGACCGTAACGATCAGCATATTCAAAAAAATCATAAGACATGCGCCATATCCTACAATTGTATCTAATTTATCGACAATTTTTTTAAACTTATTCATTGCGATACCTCCCCCGCAGTTTATGCGTTCCGGTGAGGGAAACTTTATGTTTCCCCACCGGCTCACGTCTTATTCGCCGTACTGGTCATTATATTTTTCAATGGATGCATCCAGATAATCAATGACCGCCTGCGCATCATACCCTTCCGCTGTTTTTTCATCGACCCAGTCTTTCTGAACCGTTTCAAGAGCATTCATGCATTCCTGCAGATTGGCCTCCGACATTTCATAAATCTCTGTGCCTTTTTCCTCGGCAAACGCATAACCTTCATCACTCATCTCATCCCATAATGGCGCCAGCTTCGTCACACACTCATCTGCCACTTCTTCAATGACCTGCTGTACAGAAGCAGGCATAGAGTCCCACACCTCATTATTGATGGCGACATAATGGAAGGATGTCGAGAATCCCGTTACCTGACAGGCATATTTGCTTACCTCGGCAAAACTCCAGTTGACCAGCGCCTCCGCAGGCATCAACGCCGCATCTGCTGTTCCTTTCAGTAACGCTTCATAGGTTTCAGACGGTGTAATACCAACTGCAGAAGCTCCCAAAGTTTCAATGACATCAACGGCAAATCCAGTACCTCTGATCTGTACACCACTGAAATCTTCTAAAGATTCTACCTTTTTGTTGCCAAAAATAATGGATGGCGACATACCAAATGCAAAGAGGAAATGAGCCTCCTGAAATTCCGCTTCGTCTGTCTGCGTAAAGAAATCATCCGCTACATAGGTCGCAACCTCGCTGTTTGCATATTGCATACCTGGCAAAAACAGTGCGCTGCTCATCGGAAATGCCGCAACGGAATAAGATGGATCGGCTTCACCCATATCGACAATTCCCTGAACCAGCGAATCGTAAATAGAAGCAGACGTTACCAATGTATCTCCCGGATACAATGTAATTTTCACCTTACCGTTTGTTCTTTCACTCACTTCATCTGCAAAATACTGGAAAATCTCATTGGCTCTGTGAGAGGACCCCAGTGATATTGCCCAATTTAATTCCATATTTTTCATACCATCAAGATCAGCCGCCAAATCCCCCGCAGCTTCTCCTGTTGCTGCATTCTCTGCTGATCCTCCGCTCTCCGTCGCCTTCTCATTTTCTGAACCTGAACCGCCGCATCCGGCCAGCATCGAAACTGTCAATGCCGTTATCAAACAAATTGTCAACACTCTATTCCTCATACAACTACCCTCCAAATCTCTCTTAGCTTGCACTTTCCTTCTGCAACTTTTCATATCTGAATATAATTTCACGTTTTAATTCTTCGATCTGCGCATCCGTCATACCTCTGAAACGGCGCTGCAATTTGATATAAGTTTCTACATTTCCCAATTTCTTAGGTGTTTTTGATATCTTTACCTTATTATTCTCAAATTCAAGCAATAACCATGCACCGCTCTCAACCGCTTCCCTTGCCAATTCTATACTTTTTGCAAATGGATATCCCCATCCGGTCGGACACGGGCACTGAATATGGATCACACTTGTGCCTTCTACTTCTCTCGCTTTTTTAACCTTGCGCTTTAAATCCGGCAGATTAGCAATCGATGCAGAGGCTGCATATGGCACATCATGGGCCATCACAATACGAAGCAGATCTTTGCTGGAACCTGATTTTCCAGCCGGAGTTGTTGTTGTCCAGCCGCCGGCCGGTGTCGAACTGCTCCCCTGGATACCTGTGTTCATATAAGCTTCATTATCGTAACAAATATATAAAATATTCTCATTTCGTTCCATGGCGCCGCTTAAAGACTGGATACCGATATCGACTGTTCCGCCATCTCCTGCAAAAGCAACCACTTTTGTATGATGATTCCCCTGGTTTTTCAAACCATTCGCAATGCCTGTCGCAATTGCGGCAGAATTTTCAAGATTTCCCTGAACACCTGCCACTTTCACACTGCCTTCAATACCGCTTCCTGAAAACATCGCAGCACATCCCGGCGGAATTACCAAAATGATATCCTCTCCCAGTGCCTCCATTACATTTCGCATAATTAACTCCAAACCACAGCCCTGACAAGTACTGACACCATGCGTCACAAGGCCCCTGGATTCTGCCATCATTTTATACATCAGTCATCCCCCTTTTCGAGTGCCATTCTAAGATTCATCGGATCGGCTTTCACATCAAACCACTGACTGTGTTCCTTTCTCGTGCCGTCTTTGATCTCCATCAATTCCATGAAAATCTTTTCAAAAGCATGATTGGAAATATCCCGGCCAGCCAGACCGCCGATATAGCTGCGGACATCACAATTTGTTCCAAACAGAGCAGCCTGAACCTCCGTGCATACCGGAGGATAAATACCGCCAAGGCCTGCCGAGCGGTCAACCACACCGACTACAGGAATATGGGCCAGTGCTTCTCTGATCGCGTCTCCTGGAAATGGTCTGAACATCACGATCTGAAGGCATCCTGCTTTAACGCCTTTTTCTCTGAGCTGATCCACTACATAACGTGCAGTTCCCGACATAGAACCGATCGTCACAACCGCCACTTCTGCATCCTCAAGTTTATATGGTCTGATAATAGCCAGTTCCCGGCCAAATTTCTCCTTAAATTCCTCAAAGACAGCCTTTGTCACTTTGGCAGCTTCTTCAAAGCCAACCTTTTGCTGATAACGCATCTCTGTATATTCATCCGTTGGCGTCAGATCGTTCACAAACATCGGATCTTCCGGATCCAGATACATATTGATCTTCTTATATTCACCCACAAAATCATAGGCCTCATCATCTTCCGGTACATAAACCTTCTGCATGGAATGTGAAAGGAAGAAACCATCCAGACAGATCATGGACGGTGTCAGCACATCCGGATGTTCACTAATGCGAATGGCCGCCAGATGCAGATCCAATACATCCTGCACCGTTCCGGCATAATACTGCAGCCATCCTGTATCTCTTTCTGCCATCGTATCCTGATGATCACACCACAAACTCCAAGGTGCGACAAGGGAACGATTGACCACAGGCATAACCAGCGGTATACGACATCCGCTCGTCACGCCACACACTTCGTGCATCAGGGCCAACCCAACGGAAGAAGTTGCCGTTGCTGCTCTGACACCTGTCAACTGGGCGCCCACACATACAGACATTGCGGAATGCTCTGACTCTACACGAACATATTCTGCCTGAATACGGCCTTCTGATACCTCATCTGCCAAATGTTCTGCAATTGAACTTTGAGGAGTGATCGGATAGGCAGCTATAACTCCCGGTTTTACCAATCGTATCGCTTCTACGGCCGCACTGTTTCCATCAAGCATTTTAATAGCCATTACTTGCCACTCCTTTCATCTACTAATTGCATACATTGCTTCGGACATTCATTCACACAAATACCGCAGCCTTTGCAGTATCTCCAGTCAATTTCTACCGGCACATCGCCTTCTTTATGGATCGTAATAATATCAGCCGGACAGGAACGGGCACATGTGCCGCATCGAATACACGCTTCTGCATCGATCACCGGTCTTTCAAGTCTCCAACTGCCTGTGTTGGCTGCCCCAAACACTAATGAACACGGTCCCAGTACCCTACGCATTTTTTGTGTTTTCATAGGCATCTCTTGCTGCATCAACATTCTTTTCTCCCACCTTTCCAAAACTGTCTCTGATCGCATTTTCAATGGCTTCAATACTGACAACACCTGTTCTTGCCAATACACCGAGCATGGCACTATTTGGAATTGACAGCCCTATATTTCTGATCGCCGCTCCGGTGCCGTCACCCCAGAAAATATTCTTAAAGTTAAAGGCACTTCGGTATTTTTCAACAACCGCTTCACTGTTCGTATTTAAAACCAGAATTGTATCGTCATTGCAGCCTTCACCAACATTCACTCCTTTATCCATAATGGTTTCATCAAAAACAACAACGATATCCGGTTCATAAACATAGCAATTCAGAAGAACGGGCTTATCATCTACAATAATATGCGCAAAAACAGGTGCACCCCGACGTTCATGACCATACGCCGGTACTGTTATTGCATACTCATCCTGATAAATAGAGACAGCCTGGGATAGTACCTTGGCCGCCGTTACAGCCCCCTGACCTCCAATTCCATAAAACTTAATTCGATGCATGTAAACATCCCCCTTTCGTATACTCTCTGATCAATCATTATCCATTATTTCCTCTGATTGAACCTTGTTCCTCATACCCTCTGAATCCATTTCAGAGGTACGTATCAAACATATTGCTCCATTTTCCCTCCCCCACGAATATGTTTTTCTGGCCTTTTTTGATTGTTCCGATATTCGGAATACTATTCCGAATTTTTTTATAAATTAAGCATACATCTATTCTCTATTCTTGTCAATATCCATAATTTATTTTTTTCAAAATAGGGTTTCTTGATAATTTTAACTAAAAGACTGTAAGAACTGATATCAAAGCCGCCAAAAGAAGCTATTTTTATATTCAAATTGTAAGAAAAAACTGTTTTTAAACGATATAAGCAAAAAATAAAAAGCAAAAATGCTTCGCATTCTCCTCCGGTGGAAAATACGAAGCATTTTCAACTTAAAACAATTTCTGCTGCACACTGCGCAGACTTGCAATCAATTCATCTTTATTTTTCTGAATGAAAGATGTCTGGCCACTGATTGAAATTGCGGCAGCAACCTTTCCATTATTTGCAAACAGCGGTATGGCCAAACACGACAATCCTACATTCGATTCCTCATCATCAACCGCATATTTCCTTTCTCTGATTATATCCATTTCTTCCAAAAATCTGTTCACATCTGTAATCGTATGATCCGTAAAACGTTTCAATGCTCCCTGTTTCAGGAAGGCCTGGAGGCTATCATCATCACCAAAAGCCAACAGACATTTTCCAGTTGCGCAGGCGTGGATCGGCAGCGTTGTCCCGACACGCGAATCCATATAAACGAATGGTCCACCTACGACCTTTGCGACAATCAGTGCTTCGTCATTATCCCGAACCGCCATATGCGCTGTTACATTATATTTCCTGCTCAATTCTTTAAGATATGGTTCAACCACCTGCACTAATTCATTTCTTTCCTGCACCAGATTGCCCCAATATGCGAATCTAAGCCCTAAACGGTACTTTTTATTGCCTTCATTCTGCCTTAAATAACCAAACTCCTGCAAACTTGCTACAAGCCGTTCCGTAACTGTTTTACCTGCATTAATTTTTTTCGCCAGCTCCGTAATACCAAGTTCCTCATCATCACTAAAACATTCTATAATACGAAATGCCTTTATCACTGTCTGATTGACCTCTTTACCCATATTCAGCCTCCTGCATCCCCATTTATAACTACATATATCACTGAATTATTAGAAATACAACATTTTTTTGCAATATTATTAATGTTTTTTATAAATCCAAAAATACTCTCCAAAATTCAACCCATTTAAATTGAAAAATAATAACCCAGTATAACCCAAAATTCAAATGCGTATGATTCAAACTTTCTTTTACATTTGCTCTGTTTTCTGCTATACTGATATCAATATTAATTTTTTCAGGGGGAGTGTGAAAAAATGAACGTTAATTATCTTTGTCTGCATGAACTGGATAGCCAGGGATTATTTGAAAACAACGACCACAGAAACCGCTTTAACGAACTGTTAAGTTGTTATTGTGAATATCCATTTTTTACAAAAGGTCTTTGCAAATGTATGTATCTGTCGAGTTGGGACGACGAACATTTCATTGTCATGCTGGATATTTTAAATGATATGACCCTCGGTCGAAGCCGGGATGTGGAAGAAATGAAAGATAACGGCAAAGTTCTTGAATATTCGGCTGAAGGCTACGACCGCGAGGTTTTTCGTCTGTCAGGCGCCTTTCTGAATGATGAACCTTATGACATACCGCAGATACCTATTGCAGAAGAAGGTCTGCACATTATTAATCAGGCCCTCAAAGCAGCTGCCATCATTGACCGCGTTTTTGACACCAAAAAGGCGTAAATCTCTCTCGAAAGTTATTTCGGGAGATTTACGCCTTTTCGTCTGTACATTTCACTGTACATAACACTATGCATATGCCGCTATTCACTTGTTCACCTTTGTCCACAAAAGCAACCAATCAGTGATCAGTGATTTTCAGCGACAAATTTTAGTCTGTAAATTTTACAGCCGTGCCATAGGCAATCACTTCCGCTGCGCCCTGCATCACAGACGATGACCCAAAACGGATACCTACAACCGCATCGGCTCCTAATGCTTCGGCTTCATCAACCATACGTTTAACCGCAATGGCTCTGGCCTCATTGACCATTTCCGTATAACCTACAATCTCTCCGCCAACCAGCGTCTTCATGCCAGCCATAAAATCACGGCCAAGATTCTTGCTCTGAACGATCGTCCCTTTCACAAGTCCAAGTGCCTCATATTTCTTACCCGGATAATTCTCAATACTTACTAGCTTCATCCCATTCTCCTCCTTCAATTTCCTTCATACGCTCACAACAGGCATACACGACACCCACGATCACCAGCACAAACAACAATACCATAAAAGGGACGATACCAAAAGGCGCCGGATCCTGTTCATTAAGTTGTAAAAACATGACGATAAACAGCACCATACTCGCAACCATTGCAATTGTCATAATAATCGGCGCAATTTTTCTCTTTCTCCTGATCTTATCCGTTTTTTCAACATTCATGAATTGTGTGCCTCCTTTCTCCAGCATTTCCATTTCCTCCAGATAATATTCGACATCCACCGAATCGAACACTGTCTGTTTTTCCAGCATTTCCTGACAAATATATCGTGCGTGCAGCATATTCATCTCCATTTGCTTCAATTCCTTCAACCGGTTATTCATACAATCCTGTATGGATTGTTCACCATTTTCCAGCTTACGAATATCCTCAATCGGAATAGCCAGCTTGCGCAGCAGCTTAATCTTCTTAAGTAAAGCAACATCTTTTAAAGAATATTCCCGGTATCCATTATTCGGATTCCGCTCCGGCTTCAGCAATTCCTGATCTTCATAAAATCGAATATTCTTCTTCGTTATGCCGACCAGTTCTTCCACTTGATTAATCTTCATCCGTCTGCCGCCCTTTCTGCTTTAATACACCTGCCGCTGTCAGCCAGTTCACATATGCTTCGTACTTCTGCACCTGTGCTGCTACTGTCAGTCTCTGTCATTCATGCTGTCTAAACGTACTGTACACCTTCCACAAAGCGGAATGTCAAGCATTTTTCTGTAGATTTTCTGTAAATTGTCCGGAAATTATCCAGAAGTTATTCAGAAATTATCCTCTTGCCAAAGGTTCCAGTTGCTGTAAGAGTGCCGCACAGCCCTCCACAACATCTCTGTATGTTTCATCAAAGTTGCCCGTATACCAGGGATCAGCAATATCTCTTGCAATATCTCCTGCAATATCTCCTTTTTTATTCGCAAAACTCAACAGTTTGCAAACCTTCCCTTCAGGATCATTGTCCGTCATCCGCAGCATATTTCTAATATTCCAGCTATCCATCCCGATCAAATAATCATAATAATTGTAATCGGCCTTTGTCATCTGCCGCGCGTATTTTCCCGCCGTCGAAATCCCATATTGCGCCAATTTCCGTCTCGTTCCCGGATGCACCGGATTACCGATTTCTTCTGTACTGGTTGCCGCCGAAGCAATCTCAAAACGATCCGACAGCCCGGCCTTCGCAACCATATCCTTAAAAACAAACTCAGCCATCGGCGAACGGCAGATGTTGCCGTGACAGACGAATAAGACTTTTATCATCTTGAATATATCCTTTCATAAGCCTACAAACCCTGATATTTCAGGCTTTTTGGCACTTTTCTTCAATTTCGCTTTTTGCCCCAAACCT
>CAYURX010000013.1:0-29359 GCA_964447245.1 uncultured Coprococcus sp.
AGTCTCACGACCTCAGCGATTTTTCGTTTATGGGACTTTTTTTACAGCCCCTTTTATTTATCCTGCAATTCTATTTCTTCACCAAGTACAACTTCTGAATAACGAATAATTTGAAAAGAGAATAAAAGAGCCTGGCACAGGAGGGCATCATTGAGAGGACGATTCATAATATCTTCTATTTTTTGAATTTTTTTCATTAATGTGTTTCTGTGCATATATAAGGCCTGAGCCGTCTGGTTAATGCTTTGATTATGAGTCAGATAGCTATAAAGCACATCTTTTAAATTATCGTTATTGGTTCTGTCATACCGATGCAGTTGGACAAAAGCAGGATGGCAGAGATAACCGGTACTTTTCCTGTAGTATTTATTGAAATCACCATTTTTGCAAAGGTGAATAATCGCGTAGACGAAATATTCTTCATATGGAAATATTCTTTTAGAGCCTGTTCCGGTTGAAAAACGCACGCCGAGATCAATAGCATCCACAGCTTCTTTAAATACAGCGGGAAGTGAAAACATGCTACGTACCGGAAAAGAGATTCCGGCATAGGCATCATATTCAGTAAGGTACTGTGTCAGTCCTTTCGTGTCAATGGAAGGAATATCTGCATGGTGTATTGTTGGCAATAAAATCAAAATATAGTTTTGATAGCAATCAATGATGTATTGTGGAAAAAAGGAAGATATCCGGGAAAACATATAGTTAAATTTCAATTCGGAAATCTGTCCAGGTCGAATTAACATACAGCAATATAGATTGCGATTGGTAAAACCTATAATTTTCATCCGTTCTTCCAGTTCCTGCGGACTGTTGATTTTCCTTTCCAACAGATTCGTGATGAACTGATGCAGGGCTTCGGATTTTTTATACTTTGCATCAAAACGTCCGGCGGCCTGGCTTAAAAACTTAACTGAATAATCGGCAATGGTGCAGTCGAGTTCAGTTTGATGATTTTCAGGAAACAGTATGAGTAGATAGCCTGTTGTCTGGTGTTTATATCTTAATGCCCGTAAATATATTTTATTATATTGTGGTGTTAAAGCCTGCGTTGTTAAGTAAGTGATCGCATTTTCTGCTAAATATTGATGGGTGAGCAATTCACAGCAGATTGCGTCGTTTTGTGGTGAAAAGGAGATATCTGCATTGTGCAGTAAACTGCATTCGGACAGAACGACCTTAAAACCACTATTCAGTATAAAAATACAGCCGTGGATTGTTTCTGTCATCAGTGGCAGGAAGGCATCAATCTTTTTGTTATTAATGGTATACTGCTGCATTTTATATACAGTATGAAGAATGGTGTTATGTATGCGATTTACTTGATTGTATAATTGTATTGTCGGTATTTCTGTAATAATAAGGTTGATATTATTGTTTTGCAGGTTGGCGGACAATGCAGGTGAATTCCCGCTGGATATAAAAGTATAACCTTTGGATTCGTCGGTTATATATGTTTGTATAAAGCGCACGATCTGGTCCGGTGTTCCAAGATACAAAGCATGGGGATCCAGCAGGGATACGGGGTCGTCAATAATAATAATATCTTTTGTTATATCTACATTAGGTAATGGCAAATGTGCGCTGGATGTGTTTAAATTGAGTGCAGCGATTAAACTGGTTAATTTCAAAAAATCTCCTCCCCCAAACGATTTCTTTAGTTATTATTTTAACATTTATATGAGCAAAAGCAATGAACAATTGTTACATTTCTTTAGGAAATAATGTGCAAAATTGTCATTTGATTGCTGTTTTTTTGGTATATTTAACCTAGAAAATATATTTTATGTATTCTGTGGCTGGTTACAGATATTTCATGCAAAAAATGCACTTTAACAAGGCCTGCCTGTGGCAGAACTGTACCTGTCAATCTCGATCCTCTTTTAATATAATCAGCTTGTCAAAAGATAAAAGGTTTTATAATCAGGAGGATGAGAAATTATGAGTAATGAAAGCAGAAAACCGTTGGATGGGTTGACGGTACTTGATTTTACGCACGCCCTGGCGGGACCTTATTGTACGTCTGTCTTAGGCCAGTTTGGCGCGAAAGTTATTAAGATCGAAAATTTGAAAAAAGGGGATGCCGCAAGAGGTATTTTTACAAACCCTAAGTTTAATAATCCGATTCAGGGCGGTGATTCCTGGATGGGATTTAATCACAGCAAGTATGGCATATCCATTGATTTAAGAAGTGATGAAGGTAAACGTCTTATTAAAGAAATGCTGCCAAAGGTAGATATTGTTGTGAGCAATTTCAGACCGGGAACGATGGAACAGATGGGATTGGGTTATGACGACATAAAAGCGATTAATCCAAAATGTATTGTTGCGGAAATTGCAGCCTTTGGCGATGGTCCGGATAAAAATCTGGCAGGCATGGATATCGTTGTGCAGGCGAAGTCAGGGACAATTGCTTCTACAGGCGTATCGAAGGAAATTATTGCAAAACCATCCCCGTCTCTGTCAGATATGTCGGGCGGTACCAACGCTTTACAGGGAATTTTACTGGCACTTTACAACCGGACAGTGACAGGTAAAGGACAGCATATAAAAGTAGCGATGCAGGATGCAACCATGCTCTTATTCCAGCAGTATGTAACGCCGCTTCTGGATTGTGAGGGCTTTGATCTGAATCCGGCCGGGTTGATTCATCCGGAAATTGTACCGTGTGAACCATTTAAGGCATCGGATGGGCTTGTGTATATTTCTGTCGGTTCCAATCATTTGTGGGAAAAATTATGTACGGCTATGGGTGTTCCGCAGTATGCATCGGACGAAAGATTTTTAACAAACGGTGACCGTTATGCCAATAAACCGGTCATGAAGGGATTTCTTGATCCGATATTCGCAACAAAGACGGTTGATGAATGGTGTGAGATTCTTTCTGCCAATGGCGTTCCGGCCGCGCCGATTTTAACTCCAAAACAGGCTTTCCAGTCAGCCTTAAAGAATCATTATCCTTCTGTGGCAACGGTTGACCATCCATATTATGGCGAGCTTCACTGTGCGGGTACGGCAATGCGCCTGAGCGATACTCCGGGAAGTGTGACAAAGGCGGCGCCTCGATTAGGTGAAGATACATTTGCGGTATTTGAGGAATATCTGGGAATGACGGAAGAAGAATTATTGAAGCTTGAGGAAGCTGGTATTGTAAAGCAGTATAGAGATTAGGAGGTATTGCTATGATCGTTGGCGGCGTGGATATTGGTTCTACAACGGCAAAGGCTGTACTTATGGATGAAAATCAGCAGATACTGGCGTCAGCCATATGTAGGTCCGGATTTGATCCGTCAGCAGCAGCCCGGCACGTATTCGATCAATGTTGTCAGCAATTGGGATGTAGCATTAAAGACATCGCGTATTGTGTGTCTACCGGTTATGGCCGTGAGCAGGTTGCGGCAGCCAATGAGCAGATTACAGAAATTACATGTCATGGGCGCGGCGCCCATGTTCTCTTTCCGCAGGCCCGCGGTGTCATTGATATTGGCGGCCAGGATAGTAAAGCGATTGTGATCAGTGAAAATGGTTCCATTGAAAATTTCGCCATGAATGATAAATGCGCAGCAGGCACAGGAAGGTTTCTTGATGTGATGGCTCAAATTATGGGCGTGACAACAGAGGAAATGGGATATGCATCATTAAAAGCGGAAAATACGCTGGTCATCAGCAGTATTTGTACGGTTTTTGCGGAATCAGAGGTTATTTCCCTGATTTCACAAAAAAAGAATCCTTACGATATTATGGCAGGTATCCATTCGTCGGTGACACGCAGAGTTGGCACGTTGGTAGAGCGCGTAAAGATGCCAAGACCCATTGTCATAACCGGTGGTGTTGGAAAAAATGTAGGGATTATTGCTGCTTTTGAAAAAATGCTGAAGACGAAGCTGTTGGTTCCTGAAGAACCGCAGTTAGTTGGAGCAATCGGCGCTGCTTCGCTGGCCATAAAAAGATATAAGAAAAAACGAAACGAACAGGGGGTTGTTTAATGGATAAGACAATAGAATATGAAGCGCTTTTAAAGAAATTTAAAGAAATCGCTGAGAATCCAAAGCCTGTTGCTTTGGAATGGCAGAAAAGGACGGGAGGAAAAATTGTCGGTGTATCCGGATTGGATGTGCCGGAACCATTGATTCATGCCGCAGGTATGCTTCCGGTTGTATTGCTGGAGAAGGACGGCCCGATTACGGAAGCCAATGCGCATGTGGAAAATCATCAGTGCGGTTATATCAGAAGTATTGTAGATCAGGCTATCCTCGGAGAGTATGATTATATGGAATGTCTGATTCTCCACGATTGCTGTCATATTGAAAGAATGACCGGTGACGCGCTTGGCATGTATACAGATTATAAAGTAAAGGTGGAATTTATTTATCTGCCGCCGGCGTTGGAGTACGATATGACAAAAACCTATACTGAAAAAGAGTTTCAGGGATTAAAAGCAAGATTAGAGAAGATTTCCGGAAACACCATTACAGAGGAGACTTTGCTTGACAGTATCCGTATTTTCAACGAGCAGCGAAAAGCATTGATTGCCTTGTATGATATCCGTCGGGAATATCCTGGTATTATTTCAGCAGTGGATGTGATGAATATTGTTGCGGCCGGTATGGTCATGCCAAGAGAAGATCATATTGTTATGCTTCAACAGCTTTTATCCTATTTGGAGGAGCGCAAGGCGCTGTCTGTATCTGATAAGATTCCGGTCGTCGTGCATGGAAGTCTGTGTGAGCGGTGTGATGCCTATGTCCTGGAGACAATTGAAAATTCAGGCGGTGTGGTCGTTGATGATGATCTGTATGTAGGCGGCAGATATTTTAATACATTGTATCGTGAGGAACTAGGAGGTATGGCGGCTTTGGTTGATGCTTATCTGCACCGTGTAACCCCTTGCCCGACACGCTATGAGGCAAACCGTTATTACGGCGACAGTCTGGTTGAAATGATGGAGAAAGCCAGGGCAAAGGTGATTGTTATGGTTGTCGTCAAATATTGTGAGCCGCATTATTATGCATACTTCTCAGCTTTCCATACACTGCGAAATAAGAAGATTCCGCAGCTGCTTATCGAAACGGAACATGAGAATGAACAGGCAGCACAGTTTAAAACACGTTTACAGAGTTGTTTCGAAAGTTTGGAGGGGTGATCAGAGTGGCTAATGTTAACAGAATAAAATGTACAGCGAAAATTTCCGGAATGATGGATGAATATTACGCAAGTATGAGCGGACGGGAATATCTGGCCTGGTGTATGGGGCCGGTGCCTTATGAATTGATTCAATCCATGGGTGTTGCATGTTTTCAGTCTGAAAGTTCCTCCGCACGTATTTCTGGCGGACATGATCAGGGGCCATTTATTGAATATGGACAGGCAAATGGTGTGAATGTGGATATTTGTTCCTATGCTAAAATTAATTTGGGTCTTGTCATGATGCAGGAAGATGGTAAAACAGAGGAAATCAACCCAAGATATCGGCTTGCGCGTCCGGATATGGTGATTTCATCAGATGCCTGTCCAAGCATGATGCAGTGGGCAAAATGTCTTGGCGAAATCTACAAATGTCCAGTATTTATCTTTGATTTACCATTTGAATATTCCGGTAAAGTGGAGGATATCAAAGAAAATATCTGTTATGTGAAAGAGGAATTATTCCGCCTGATTGATTTTATTAAGGAAATTACAGGAAATGACGTTGACTGGAATGCATTTAATAAGCAGATGAGTGAAATTCAGGAGATGTCTTCACATCGTCGAAGAATACGGGATTTGTGTAAAGCCGTACCGTCTCCGGCCAGCTTTATTGATAATGCAGTTTCCATGACACCTTCTATCTCTATGCGAAATCAGAAAGCAGCAGATTTTTATAAAGAATTTGCGGATGAAGTAGAAGAAAGAGTAAAAGCCGGTATTGGCAGTTGTCAGGATGAAAAGTACCGCCTGATGTGGCGCGGGAATTTCCCTTGGTTTAAACTGGGCTCTCTTTCCAGACTTCTCGGCAAATATAATGCAGTACTTGTCAGCGGAACCTATGCCTACATGACATTTGGGGATATGGCCAGCGATATTCTGCCTCCGGACGGTTTTGATGTGAATGACCCGCTGATGTCTATTGCGGCAGAAAACGCATGCGGCAATTACATGCTGAATGTGGAACGCAAATGGCGGGACGAATTTAAAAAGTATATTGATGAATTTCATGTGGATGGAGTCATTATACAGGCACCTCATACGTGCCGGCCATGGACACTTGGAACCCGCGATTATGCACAGCGGGTAAAAGATGAGTATGGTATACCGGCCATTGTTCTTGAAGCCGATCATACGGATGACAGCTATTATAATGATGCGCAGGTTGAGACAAGAATTCAGGCATTGTTGGAAGAAATTGATGATATGAGAGAAAATAATCAATAAACAGTTCTGAAAAGGGGAGAACAAGATGGATAGTACAATTATTATCTTAACCTTAATCGCAATTGTTGCTTCAATTGCAATTGGTTTTAAATTTAATGTGAATTCAGGTATTATTGCCATGGCGCTTGCTTTTATGCTGGGTGTCTTTGGAATGGGAATGAAAATTAATGAAGTCGTGGCTTATTGGCCAACAACGATTGTGTTTTTTCTGATTGCTATTTCGCTCTTTTATAATTACGCAGTTGGAAATGGCACTATGGAGGTTTTAGGTAAAAAGCTGCTGTATTTATTGGGCGGCAATGCGAAATTAATTCCTTTTGTATGTTTTGTAGTCAGTGCGGTTGTCGCAATGCTTGGTGCAGGCGGCAGTACAAATGCAATTGTTGGTCCGTTTATTTTTGCCATGTGTCTGCAGGCAGGTATTCATCCTGTGATTACAGCATGTGCCATCGGCCTTGGAACATTACTTGGATCTGATAATCCATTTAATGGGCAGGGAGGCATCGTCAGCATCGGTCTGCTGGAGTCTTTCGGATATACGGAGGCATTTAGAATGCAGTTATACTGTTGGTTTAACGATATCATCAAAGAAGTTCTTGTCATGGTCATTGTCTATGTCGTATGCAGAGGCTTTAAGAGCAAAAAAATTACCGTAGATAAACCGGAAGCTTTTTCGCCGGTACAGAAAAAGACGATGTATCTTATTGTAGGTTCCTTTATTATCATGGTTGTACCAAGTTTTCTTGCAATGTTTGTTAAAAATGATGTAATGGCAATCATCACCAAGTTTTGTCAGCCTCAGTGCGTGATGATTCTGTGTGCGGTTATTGCGCCATTTTTAAAACTGGGTGATCAGCGTGATACATTTAAACGGCTGCCGATGAATACTTTCATCATGATCGCAGGTATGTCTTTCTTGATCGGTGTTGCGACGCAGGCCGGTCTGGTAGAAGCAATCTCTGATATTCTCAAGAATAGTGTACCGACATTCCTTGTTGGACCGGTTCTGTTAATTCTTGCGGCATTTTTGAGTTTCTTCTCAAGCGGATTGACCGTTGTATGTCCGCTTATGTATCCGCTTGTACCGGGATTAGCAGAAGGCCTTGGTTTGAATCCGATTATGTTAATTAGCTGTATCTATATTGGTGCAATGTGTTCATCACTTTCACCATTTTCAACGGGCGGCAGTATGATTATCGGTGCGTGTCCTGATACAGACACAAAGGATTTGCTGAGTAAGAAAATGATTTTGGTTTCTGCAATCTATATTCCGTTAATCGGTGTTGTGATGGCGGCACTGGGATTATTCAACTTCTTCCACTTATAGAACGGAGGGCATATGATGAAAAAACCACTGGATGGTGTAAAGGTGATTGATTTATCGGTTTTTGCTGCAGCGGCTGCTGCAGCAAGGCTTTTGGCAGAATGGGGAGCAGATGTTATTAAAGTTGAATCTCTTGGCGGCGATACCGGACGGTATGCGGGGGCTAGCCTGGGCGAACCGGCTACTCCTGCAGAGAACCCATCTTTTGAGGCGAATAATGCCTACAAAAAGGGATTGGCATTAAATTTGAAAAGTCCTGAAGGGAAAAAAATTATGGATGAATTGCTGGCACACAGCGATGTATTCCTGACGAATAACCGTACAAAAGCGTTAGAGCGCCTCGGTTTGGATTATGAAACCGTACATAAGCGATATCCTCAACTTGTATGGGCTCAGATTACAGGATTTGGCGTAAAGGGAACAGGTGCAGACGATGCAGGCTTTGATCCGGTTGCATTTTGGGCAAAAAGCGGCGCGATGCTTGATATTGCTGAAGCGGATACGGCTCCGATATTACCGCCTACAGGCTTTGGAGACAGGACGACCGCCTGCTCTATGGCAGCAGGTATCTGTGCGGCTCTTTATCATCAGAAGGTAACGGGTGAAGGACAATTGGTGGAAGTATCATTGCAGGGGCAGGCCCTGTGGAATCTGGGAGAGGTTATTCAGTCAATTCAGTATGGTGATTGTTATCCAAAAACGAGAAAAGATGCGTTGACACCTATTGTTAATTCCTATATGTGTAAAGATGGAAAATGGATTTTTATTTCCTGCTACGATTATGATAGATATTTCCCGTTATTATGTGATATTTTTGGCCGGGAGGATTTGAAGTGTGATGAAAGATATGCCACATTGAAGGCGGCAAAAGCGCATAACCGGGAGCTGATTCAGATTATTGAAAATGAGTTTTCAAAAATGAATCAGGAAACAGTTTGTAAGGCTTTAAAGGAAAAAGATTTTCCGTTTTCTCCAATTAATCATTTTGCGGATATGCTGGAGGATGAGCAGGCACTTGAGAATGAATTTATAGTTTCTTACAGGCATCGAAACGGTAATCGTACAAAGGGTACGACTTCACCGGTTCAGTATTTAACAGCAGAGAAGAAAATTTATGTGAACGCGCCGCTGCTGGGTGAGCATGGCGATGAGATCTTGCAGGAAATAGGCTATTCAGAAGCGGATATTCAGGCATTGGTTGAGAAAAAATGCCTTCGGATTACAAAGTATAATGGCTGAAGATAAGATATACAGCAATAGGTTTCATAAAATATATTTTAGAAAGGAATGTACAAAATGAGTTATAAAGCATACATGAATGAAGATCATGATTCCGTAAGAGAGGTTGCAAGAACATTTGCCGAGAAGGCCATTGGACCGGTTGCTTCGGAAATTGATAAAAAAGATATGATTCCGGAAGACATTAAGAATCAGATGGTGGAGTTGGGATTTTTTGGTATCAAGATTCCGGAAGAATATGGCGGATTGGGATTGGATATGCGCAGTTATGTTTCCGTTATGGAGGAAATTTCACGTAAATCCGCAGCAGCAGGTGTTCTTGTATCTCAGGCAAACTCACTTTCTGTTCAGCCGTTGATCCAGACTGGTACAGAAGAACAGAAGCAGAAGTATTTAGCAGGCGTTGTAAGCGGCGATATTTTCATTGCGTTTGGCCTTACCGAACCTGGCGCCGGTTCTGACGCGGGTGCTATTACGACAAAAGCTGTTAAAGACGGCGATTCTTATATTATAAGCGGCAGAAAATGCTTTATTACAGGCGCGCCGATTGCAACACATATTGTCGTCTATGCCAAAACAGATGCAAAAGCAGGTGTTAAAGGCATTTCCTGTTTTATCGTTGATATGAATCTTCCAGGCGTGTCAACCGGTCATCCTGAAGAAAAAATGGGTCAGAGGGGCGTTCCTGTCAGTGATGTTGTATTTGATGATGTCAGAGTACCTGCGGATTGCCTGATTGGTGAAGAAAATAAAGGATTTATCAATGCAATGAAAACATTATCATATGGACGTATTGGCGTTGCGGCTATGGCCCTTGGTGTTGCGCAGGCAGCCCTTGAAGAAGCTGTGAATTACTCAAAAATGCGTATTCAGTTTGGAAAGCCTCTTTCCGGCCATCAGGCACTGCGATTTATGATGGCTGAGATGGCCACAAAGGTCGAAGCTGCCAGAGGACTTGTTTACCGGGCCGCCTATATGATTGATAATGGAGAAGATGCAAATACGGCTGCATCCATGGCGAAGTATTTTACAACAGAGATGGCAATAGATGTTGTGAGCAAAGCCCTGCAGATTCATGGCGGCTATGGTTATTCAAAAGAATATACAATTGAGAGATTATACAGAGATATTAGAATCTGTAATATTTATGAAGGCAGTACTCAGGTACAGCAGATTGTCATTGCGGGAGATATTCTTAAGTAAAGATTATCAATTCATATCATCAGATGGCAACAGAATAATATGTCTTAATACTATCCCTCCCTTTTTATTATATGATATTTTCTGGCTGATGATATGAATTCAGCAGCAATGCGGGTAATGATTTATATTTTTTCTTTCTTAATGCGAATACGTCCGGTTGATAGCCGGGCGTATTTGGCGTTTATCAGATAGTGTTTTAAAGCATAAGAAAACCACCCTCTAAACTTTGACTGAAGCAGAACGCAAGTGGTTTTGTTTAAAATGGCGGGTTTCAAAATAAAATGTGCGGAATATGAATAGATAAGTCCATTGGCAAAACTCCGGGATTCGGCTATAATAGAACTATGCGACGATGAGGTGTTTTTTGCTTTTCGGGGATTATAGATTGTAATTTTTGTGCAGTTGAAGATGAAAGAGGGGGAGTCGATGGTTGTTAATTTCACCTGCCCGAATTGTGGGGCAGATATGGCATATAATATTAAGTTAGGTAAATTGCATTGTGTCCATTGCGATTACAGTGAGGCAATCAAAGAAGACAGCGAAGATTATAAGAATATTGCGCCGGAACCGGAAGGGGAGGAGAAGCCGAGATATTGTGTGAACTGCGGCGGCGTGCTGGCGGCAGGCACGAAAACCTGCGCGACCCATTGTGAATACTGCGGTGCGCCCCTTGTGCTGGCGGACCGTCTGAGCGGTGATATGCGTCCGGCCTATGTGCTGCCTTTTGAGCTGGACCGGACAAAGGCCGAGGAAGCTTTCAGAAAATGGTGCAAAAACGGGCGCTTTTCTCCAAGAGGTTTTATGTCTGCGAAAAATATTCAGAGATTGCAGCCGATGTACATTCCATACTGGCTGTATGATCTGGATGCGACGGTTGCTGTCCGGGGGACGGCTACAAGAGTCCATGTTTACATACGGGGAGAAACGGAATTTACAGAGACGGAATTTTTTGATGTGCGCAGGAAAATGCGCCTGGAATATACTCGCGTGCCCCATGACGCGTCGAAGGAAATGGACGACACATTGATGGCGAAGCTGGAGCCGTACCGGTTTGACGGACTGAAGGAATTTCAGATGCCGTATCTGGCGGGATTTCGCGCAGATCAGGCGGATTATCAGGCGGAGGAGTTGACGCCGCTGGTCAAGCAGCAGGTGGAAAGCTACGCAGCCGACTACGCCCGAACGACGGTCGCAGGTTATACGAGTGTGAATCTCTATCAGCAGAATGTGAATTATAACAAGATACACAGTGACTATGTTTATCTGCCGATCTGGTTTATTTCGTATCGCTACAGAGATAAGGATTATATATTTGCCATGAATGGCCAGACGGGAAAAGTCATTGGAGAACCGCCGGTGAGCCGGGGGAAAGTGGCCGGGTGGTTTGCCGGGATATCGGCGGCTGTGTTTGCTGTACTCATGGTGACGGGAGGGCTGTTCTGATGAAAGAGATGATGAAGAAATTGCGATGGGCCGCAAGACTGGCTCTGATCGTTATGGTTTTGTGCGGTATTTTTCTTTTTGCGCCGGCGGAAAATGCATGGGCGGCGGGCAGTTGGTGCGGCGTTGACGACGCTGCGGGGCTTTTGACGGACAGCGAAGAGCAGAAGCTGACGAAGACCATTGAAGCCTATACGGCAAAATATGAGTGTGAGATTGCGGTCGTGACGACGAACGACGCGCAAGGGCAAACAGCACAGGCGTATGCGGATGCCTATGCCGAGCGAATCGGTATGTCCATGACGGAAGAAGGTTATCCGGGAATTCTCTTTTTGATTGATATGGATAACCGGGAAATATACATAGCGACTCAGGGCAAGGCCATCGGCTGGTACAGTGAGAAAAGAATTGACCGTATCCTTGATAATTGTTTTAATCACGTCGCAGATGGGGAGTATTATGATACATGCACTGCTTTTCTGAAGGGTGTGCGCGATTATATGGGGCGGGAGCCTGAACGCGGGACCCGGATGGGTTTGTTTGGTGTATTGGTGCGGCTGGCGGTGTCGCTCATTGTTGGAGCAGCAATTACCTTTGCCATGGTCTACAAGCGGGGCGGCCGTGTGACAACCAATGCGGCCACATATTTTAATGCCGCCCAGTCCCATTTGGACGAGAAGGAAGATCATTTTGTGAGACGGACGCTGACCAGGCGTCACATTCCGAAACCGCAGAATAAAGGCGGCGGCCATTCGGGCGGCGGCGGAGGTATTCACGTAAGCAGCGGCGGCGGTGTGCATGGCGGCGGCGGCCGGAAATTCTAGTACATCGGCCGGAATTTTTACTTTTACTATAGAAATTAAGCAGGTGAATCAATGTCGTATTTTGAGCATATCAATGACCATTTTTTTAATCCGTTTTGCTGTAAAAACCGGGAAATTTATTTTGAATGCATCAGTCAGTTGATTGAGAAGTCAAAAGAGATTCCGATTCTGTATGAGACGGATGCAAGGCAGTGTCTGATCATTTATTTGCAGAACTGCATGTATGCCATCGAGACCGAAGATATTGGCGAAGAAGTGAGCAGTATGCAAAGCCCTCAGGAGAATGCTTCTGCGATCCTGCGGTATTTCCGCGCCTGCGGCTGGATCACGCCAAAGGAGATCGGCCGCAGTGGGGATAATATCGCATCGGTTTCCGTGTATTGCCGCAAGCTGATTGACGCGATTCACAGAATTTTTACGCAGGATACCAACAGCGCCATTACGAATCACATCTTTTCTATTTATGAAATCTTAAAATCATCACTGGGAAAAGACAGCGCCAGGGCCATTCGTCCGTATTCGAATATCCTTATCCCTTTAGTTGAGAATGAATGTGATCTGAAGAATGAACTGCTGGTTTTAAAAGACAGTATCCGGGAGATCATGCGGATGGTCATTAGAATGGCGGATGTGAACAGCTTCGGACAGTTTTTGATAAAAGATGAATTTCTGACACGGTTTTTCAACGATTATTTCTTTATTAAGAAAAGCGGCCTGATTCCTTCCTATATTTCCGATATTGACCGGATGCTGGTGCGGTTGAGACGCTCGGGGCTGTACCAAAAGATGATAGATGAGTATCGAAAACTGAAAAATGTCGATGTTTTCAAAGCGAAGGAAACCATTGACCGTCAGTTTGAGGAACTGGAAAGTTTTATCAATGTCGAATATGAGCAGGAAATGGGTTATATCGACAATAAGATCAATGCGTATTATAACCTGTATGCCACCCGTATGATGATGGTGTTAAGCAACGGCACGAATCTTGAAAGTATGCTGAACCGGCTGCTCTTGCAGCTCAAGGAGCTGGACGGAGAGGACAGGGGCGCTTTTTTGAAACAGTTGGCGCAGGCGCACCGGCTGCAGAGTGTGGGCTTCATCAGCAGGAAATCTTTTGAACGCCGGAAAAAGGCGAATCCGAATATGTCCAATGCGGGCATTTCAGAAAATGAGCTTTCCGAAGAAGAAAAGCTTCGGCTGACGGATGAACTGCTTTTGGAAACACCGGACCGGTACAGTCTGGATAATGTAAAAGAATATTTTGACGGGAAGACATTTTACAGAGACAGGCTGAGTGTGGATGAATGCGGCGTGCGGACCAGAGAGGACGCGATGATGATCGCGGCCAGTATGATTTATTCCGGGACGGCCGGGTTTCCATATGAAGTGGCGTTTGAGGATGGCATGGTTGAGACGGAAGCGGCGTCGATCAGCAGGATCAGTATAAAGAGGAAGAAGAATGAGTGATATTAGTTTGCAGATAACGATTAAAGAAGAAAATGGCATTTTATTTAAACGGAGTATCCGAAAGCTTCTGGAATCAACATTTATTCTCAGGGACAAGGATGAAAAGCTGTTTGCCTTTGTTTCCAGGGAATCCAGCAGGCAGGATATTTCGGAATATCTGAGAATGATCGGCTTTGATATTCTGGTGGATGAAAAGACGGTTGTCGGTATGCTCATCGTCAGCGAGGAGGATGAAGAAACCGTTGGGCTGAAACGGGCCAATGTCATCACTTTTTCTACTCTTCAGTATCATCTGCTGCTTGTTTTATGGAAGGTCTACCTGGAAAATCTGGGGTATAACGAAGGCAATTTTGTGACGAAAGGCGATCTGATCGATAAAATCAAGTCCTATGGCGTTAATCCCGCAAAACCTGAGCTTAATGCGGCCTTTCGGCTGTTTAAGAAATACAGTCTGATCAATTTTAATGATGATGAGGACGGGGAAGATATGAAGATCCAGCTTTATCCGTCTTTGCAGTTTGGATGGGATATTCCTCAGTTTCAGACTGTGGCAGGCGAATATCTGAAAAAGGAAGATGCGGAGGATGAGAATGAGCCGGAGAATCAGGATGCGGGGCTGGTCAACCCGGAGGATGATGAGGAGGAAGACGGATGATTTTACTGAAAAAGGTTCGCCTGATCAATTGGTACGGATTTTCCAATGTAACGGCGCCGATTGGATTTTTTACGCTGATCGCAGGTAAAAACGGAAATGGTAAATCGGTGATGTTGGATGCCATCAAGTATGCGGCTTTTGGCGATACGATTTTTAATAAATCTTCGGAGAGCAAGGGCAGCCGGACGCTTTCTTCCTATACAAGAGGGCTTCTGGACGCGACGGCCGGAACCTATATGCGCCCGGCGGATAAGGTGCCGAATGTCTGCAGCCATATTGTTCAGGAGTATTATGATGATGTGGAGGAAAAATCTTTTATTCTCGGGGCAGTGATCGAGACGAGCGCGGCCAATAACTGCCAGACGTTCCGATATGTGATGGACCGGACGCGGATGGAGGAAATTGAACATCTTTATGAGAAGAACGGTGTGAAAATTCCGTATTCGGCTTCGGAACTGCAAAAACGGTACAGGCTGACGATCATGAACCGGGAGCAGGGCGTTCAGCGTTTTATGCAGATGACGGGGCTTAAATTGAATATGGGTCAGGTCAATACCTATCTTCGCAAGCTGCGGGGCATCATGGCCTATGATCCCAACGCAAAGATCGACCGCTTTATCAGGGAAAGTGTGCTGGAAGAAAAGAATGTGGATTTTTCCAAACTGGTGGAAGCGAAAAGGAATATTGAGCGGCTCAACGATACGTTTTCTCTTGTTCAGGAGGAAGTCGAAGAACTTGAAGCCATTTTACGGGAATATGATACCTGTGAGCATGAGAAAAACCGCCTGTTAGCCGATGATATTAAAATTGTCTACAGGAAAATGAAACGGCTGGAGACGGAGTGCGGGGAGCAGCAAAGGGAGCAGCAGCTGGCTGCAAAGAAAAAGGACGAGATCCTTCATACGCTGGATGTTTTGGAACAGAGAGGGGAAGAACTGAACCGGAGTCTGATCCAGGCAACAATCAGCCTCAATCAGTTAGACAGTACGAAGATGATTCAGGAAGTGGAAAAAAGGCGGGATGCCCTGGAGCAGGAGAAGCGGACTCTGACGCAGGCAAAAGACAGTCTGGAAACATTTCAGGTGAAGGTCAGCGAGATGCTGCATGTATTGATGAAGGAAGGTCGCAGCGCGGAGAGGAAGGAAATATTGGCTTCTCTGTGTACGGCCGATTATTCGGCTTTTGAAAAAGAGAGCGCCGTTGGCGGATTCAAGCAGATGGTGAGCGGATGCTATGATGATCTTCTTGGACAGATGGCTCTGGCCGGACAGGAAATTGAGAAGCTGGAGCAAAAGATCAATGAGAATATGAGGATTCTGGAGGAGGCGAAGAAACATCGGAATACCTATGCCCAGATTCCGGAGTATGTGGGACTGAAAGAGGAAATTAACCGGGAGTTTGCCAGAAGAAAAATCCGTTCGGAAGCGAAATTTGCCTGCGAATATGTTATCGGGATCGCGGACGAAGCGTGGCGTGACGCGATCGAGGCGTTTTTGGGCATCCGCCGGTATACGATTCTGGTGGAACCAAAATATTATGATATTGCCGATGATGTGCTGAACCGTTCCCAGCATAAGTATGCCCATTTGTTTAACACGGCGCTTCTGATGAAAAAGGATGTGGAAGTGAAAGAAGATTCCGTTGTGCATTTCCTGGAAATTAAAAATCCGGTGGCAAAGAAGTATTTTGAGTTCCAGCTTGGGCGGATGCATGCGGTAAAAATCAATGAGGTTCGCAAATTTGAAAACGCGATTTCCGCTGAGGGCCGTGTGTCTGTGGCCATGGATAGTTATTTCCTGCGGTTTGACAGGATCCGCGCCTATTATCTGGGACAGGAGACTTTTGAACTAAACAGGAAGCGTGCGGAGGCGGCGATTGCGCAGCTTCAGGAGGAGAGAAAAGAAAAACTGGCGGTCAAATCAGGTCTTTTGGACAGAAAGAACTGGTTAAATGCATGTAAGGAATTTTTCAGAGATTATGATTATGATGTGCATGCAAAATATCAGAAGACGGCTCAGGATCTGCGTGAGTCTGAGAAGCAGTTGAAGGAACTGAAAAAGGCACAGAAAAATAACAAAGAATTCATGGAACTGAGCCGTATGGTGTCCCGTTTTACGGATGAACAGGAGGCCGTGAAGAAGGAGCAGAAGTCTGCGATGGAGGAGAGCAGCAGGCTGGAAACGGTGATCCGGCTTTGTGGGAATGCCATTGAAACGAAAACGGCAGAACTTGAAAAGGAAAAAGAGAAATTTAAAGAGTATGAGTTATCTGTTTATACGGTTGTCCAAAAAGCTGTCGAGGCATACGAAAAGTATGTGGCAGGCGGAATGACGGGCCCTGGAGGGACTCTTGCGTCTGAGACGCGAAGCCGTGTTGCGAGAAGTATTGAACAGCATAAGAACGATCTTATTGGCCGGCAGTCCCAGTATAATGCCAGACATTCGGACGGTTCCATGCCGGTCGGTGAGTCTGACAGGGAAGTTTACGCGGTGCGAAGGGATAAAATCTGGATGGATAATCTGCAGGAAATCCGGGAGAAGCTGGATGCACAGACAAAACGGTATGAAGATATTTTCAAAAAGGAGTTTGTGCTGACGATTCTGAAAACCTGTGATAAGGCGAAGGAGGATCTAAAACAGATCAATGCGGAACTGGTGAAACTGAATTTTTCAACAAAATACCAGTTTGATGTGCATTATGTGAAGGATGGTTCTGAATACGCGAAAATTATTGAATACGCGAGATATCTGGATGAGAGGGAAAAGATGGGCGTGACTTCCGGACAGATGACCTTTGGCATGCTGACCTCCATCTCGGATGAAGACGGCGAAAAGCTGGAAATGGACCTGAAACAGATCATTAACCGGATCATTGAGAAGAACAGCGAGGAAACGATCGCCCGTTTTGCCGATTACCGGAATTATATGACCTATGAGATCCTGATGAGCAATCACATTTTGGACCGTGCGAAGCTGTCACGCCAGACAGGATTCAATTCGGGAGCGGAAGTGCAGATCCCGTATCTGCTCATTTTATCTTCAGCGCTGTTGATGATTTATAACCAGAGAGTCAATTCCGCGAGACTTGTATTTATTGACGAGCCATTTGCAAAAATGGACCCTGGCAATGTCAAGCTGATGCTTGATTTTATGAAGCAGCAGAATCTGCAGGTCATTTTCTGTTCGCCGGATAAAACGGAGTCCATTGGCAATGAATGTGAAGTCATTCTACCTGTTCTCCGGGTGCGGGCCGACAGCATGCAGCTTGGTATCGTGCAATTCCATGAGGAGAAGGCGTATGCATAATTTTGATGAGAAGATGTTGCTGATTCTGGTGGAAAAGTACCGGAAAAGCAAAAAAGACAGCGGAACCGGACGTATCAACAGGAGAACTCAGATCAAACCGACGGAGCTGTATAAAGGCTACAACCGGAATGACGCGGATATGGAATTGATCAATGCGGTCAACGAGACGGCAAAAAAGCATCAGGAATCGGGATTTGTGACCTTCGAAATGAACGGATTCAGCAATGAGATCTCTGCGATTTATCTGGTCGATGAAATGGTGGAGGAGGCCGAACAGTACCTGGCCAAAAACTATCACTATGAATCCAAGCATGAAAAAATGCGGAAAGTGGAAGGCATGATTGCCAGGTATGAGGGCCGTTCCCCTGCGGCCGATTATGAGTGCGCGAAGCTTCGGGAGAGTCTGAATAAAAATGCGGTGCCGAAGCATTATGAGCAGGCGGAGGATATCCTGAAGGCGCTTGTATTCATTGAACAGAACAAAGAGCCTTTGTATATCCGTGAAGCGTCGATGATGATTTACGGAAGTTCAAAGTATCTGGAAGACAATACATTGGAGGCGGTCTGCGGGCTGATTCGGAAGGTAAAGGGCCGGCCGTGCGAAGACGATGAACTTCTGGATGAGATCCTTGGTGATTATCAGATCGTTCTGGAAAAGCAGCAAATCTGTCTGAAAGGGGATATAACGGTTGTCAGGGATGGAAAGAAATTGGAAGTCGGTGTGCTTGGCAGCGGGATCACTTTTTATGCGGATGAATTGTCAGGGATAGAGAAAATTGTCGTTCATGCCCGGAGATTTATGACGGTAGAAAACAAAACTTCCTATATGCGCTGCAGGGAAGAAGATACGGTCTTTTTTTACCTTGGCGGATATGCGAATCGTTTTCAGAGAGAGTTTCTTAAAAAGATTTATGAGGATAATCCGGGACTTGACTATCTCCATTTTGGAGACATTGATGCGGGCGGATTTTATATACACGAGAATCTGTGCCGGATTACAGGTATCCCTTTTGGACTTTACCGGATGTCAGTGAAGGAACTCCAGGATATGCGGTTCAGGGCGTGTTTGCTGCCGCTATCGGAAAATGACAGACGAAGGTTAGAGGGCCTGAGGGAGAGCGAAACTTACCGGAATGTAGTGAACTATATGCTGACGCATGGCGTGAAACTGGAACAGGAGATCGTGAGTTATTATTGCTGAAAATATAGGATTTATGATATTGAATAAACGGTGGAGGTGTCAAATGAAATATACAAAATTGGGGAAATCAGATTTGACGGTTTCTCGTATTTGTATGGGATGCATGGGATTTGGAAATGCTGCAACGGGACAGCATAGCTGGACTGTGGATGAACAGACTTCAAGAGAGATCATTAAGTACAGTCTGGAAAAGGGAATCAATTTTTTTGATACGGCTATAGCATATCAGAATGGTACCAGTGAGGAGTATGTGGGAAAAGCGCTCAGGGACTTTGCGAAGCGGGAGGATTACGTAATTGCTACAAAGTTTCTTCCAAGAAATCAGGAGGAACTTGACACAGATGTCAGCGGGCAGAAGCATATTGAAAATTCCTTGAATCAGAGTCTTAAAAATCTTGGTATGGATTATGTCGATCTCTATATCTATCATATGTGGGATTATCATACGCCTATGGAAGAAATTATGGAGGGTCTGAATGCAGTTATAAAATCAGGAAAGGTAAGGTATATCGGCATTTCCAATTGTTTTGCGTGGCAGCTTGCTAAAGCAAATTTCTATACAAGGACGCATGGCTTCCCGGAATTTGTTTCTATTCAGGGACATTATAACCTTATTGCAAGGGAAGAAGAACGTGAAATGGCGCCTTTCTGTTATGATCAGAACATTGCCATGACACCATACAGTGCGCTTGCCAGCGGCAGATTATCGAGACATCCGGGAGAAACGACAAAGCGTTTAGAAGAAGATGCTTATGCAAAATTTAAATATGATAAGACGGCAGAGGCTGATGGAAGAATCATTGCACGTGTAGAAGAACTCGCGTCAAAACATGGTATATCCATGACAGAGGTGTCTCTGGCCTGGCTGCTGACGAAGGTGACCGCTCCTGTTGTGGGAGCCACGAAGGTTTCTCATGTGGATGGAGCGGTGAAAGCCGTGGATCTGGAACTTACGGATGCGGAAATTGCTTATCTGGAAGAATTATATGTTCCGCATGCACTTGCGGGAGTTATGGTACAGAACGGAAAGCAGAAAGCGGGAAATGTTGTATAAAAAGGGATAGAGGGTTTCTGAAAAGAAGAAAAAATTGCAGGAGTAAGTACAATATGATTAAAGTTGTTTTTATCGATATAGATAATACATTGCTGAGTTTTTCAGGATATGTCAAAGAGGCGATGCGGGACGGTTTTGCTCAGTTCGGATTCAAACCGTATACGGAAGCCATGTTTCCTGTGTTTGAAAAAATCAATAACCGTCTGTGGGGACAGCTTGAACAGGGAACGCTCTCGTATGAAGAACTGATAAAAATCAGATGGAATATGATTTTCAAAGAACTGGGCATCGCTTTTGATGGTCAGGTATTTGAAGAATATTTCAGGGAGAAGCTTTTTTATAGCGCTGTTCCGGAGCAGGGGGCGGTGGAATTGCTGGAATATCTTAGCCGGCGATATGTATTATGTGCTGCCAGCAACGGCCCTTATGAGCAGCAGATCAACCGGCTCCGTATTGCAAAAATGCACGATTATTTTGCGCACTTTTTCATTTCATCCCGAATTGGCGCGCAAAAACCAAACAGAGCGTTTTTTGATTACTGTTTTAGAGAATTGAGGACATCTGGCTTCCCGGAATTGCTGCCCGAAGAAACGATGATCATCGGAGATTCCATTTCTTCGGATATATCCGGCGGAAACGCATATGGTATGCATACTTGCCTTTATCAAAAGCACACAGTACCCGATGCGGATATTTCCGGAGCGGATCATGTCGCAGCGAGTCTTAATGAAATTGAACGGATATTATGATATAGTGGGAGCTTTTCGTAAAGCAAAAGTATAGACAGACAATTGCAGAAAAAGGCAAAGTCAAATCATTAAAACAAAATATATGTTTAAACAGGGTGATATTACAATTGTAATATCACCCTGTTTTAGGGCCTTTAATAAACACTACCTTATAAAATTGGGAGAAAAAAGTAATAGTGTTATTTAGGAGGCATGACGGTAGCTATGCCTTGTGTAACGATATCTCCATGCTGATTGACAACCCATTGTTTGATTTTAACAATATAGAAGTCCTTTTTTTCTTTATACTGAATATCAGTTACTTCACAGTTGGCTGTCAGTGTATCTCCTGGATAAACTGGTTTAAGAAAAGTACATTCCTCTGCCATGTGTATTGTTCCAAGGCCTGGAAGCTGCATTCCAAGAATGGAATCACAGAAAGCAAGAGAAATTACACCATGAGCAATACACTTGCCAAATTGTGTTTTAGATGCATATTCTTCATCGAAATGCATTGGATTTGTATCTAAAGATACCTTGCCGAAGTATTCGATATCTTCTTTAGTAACAGTCTTTACTGCAAGCAGTCATGCCGATTTTTAGTTCGGGACCTGTTAGTCTTTTACATTCTACTGCCATAATCATCACCTGTTTGTTGTATAGTCTTATTATGTGATTAATCTGTTTGTTGTATAGTCTTATGAATTATATTGTCTGATTTATTTTTTAAGTATAGCACCACTGATAACGATCTTAAGTACTTCGTTTGTGCCTTCGCCAATTTCCATCAGCTTATTGTCACGTACAAAGCGTTCTACGTCATATTCTTTTGAGTAACCATTACCGCCAAGAATCTGAATAGCTTCAAGACAGATCTGTGTAGCATTGGTAGAAGCAAACAGTTTAGCCTGTGCAGCCTCCTGGGAACAACGTACACCGGATGCTTTCTTTTCTGCTGCATCATAGAGCATTAATTTCATTGCTTCGATATAAGTTGACATTTCAGCAAACTTAAAAGCAATGGCCTGATGTTTAACTATTGGTTTGCCGAAGGTCGTACGGTCAAAAGCATATGCTTTTGCTTTTGTGAAAGCATGTTCAGCAAGACCGACAGAAATGGCGGTACAACTGATACGTCCACCATCAAGCCCCTGCATGGCCATCTTGAAGCCAAGCCCTTCCTGTCCACCGAGCAGTGCTTCTGCAGGTACGTGCATATCGTCAAAAGATAAACCATGTGTATCTGAACTGCGCATACCCATCTTATCTTCTTCTTTTTCGATAATGAGACCTGCTTGTCCCTTGTCAATGATGAATGCGGAGATGCCATTGGCACCTTTTTCAGGATCAGTAATGGCCAGAATAACATAATGATCAGCAATTGCGGCATTGGTAATCCATGCTTTACTTCCGTTGATAATGTAGCTGCCATCAGGCTGTTTTTTTGCTCTTGAGCGGAGACCTGCTGCATCGGAACCAGCACTAGGTTCTGTCAGGCAAAATGCAAATAAATCGCCTTCAGCAACCAGAGGAAGATATTTTGCTTTCTGTTCCGGAGTGGCAAATCTGGAAATCATATCAGCACAAACCCAGCTGATCTCCATGGACATTGCAAAACCTGCATCTCCCTTAGCTAACTCATGTACAATAATTGCACATTCCACATCGCTCAGACCAGCGCCGCCGTATTCTTCTGCAATTGGAGCGGCCTGAAGACCAGTTGCGATATATTTTTCGTAAAGCTCGTGGTCAAAACCTTTTTCATCCATTTCACGTCCTCTTGGTTCAACTTCTTTGGTGGTAAAAGTACGTGCTAATGACTGGATATCCAGCTGTTCGTCTGTAAATTTGTAACCCATAATTCGGTTCCCTCTTTAATTAATAAGTTTTGAAAGTTATTGGTATCAACATTTCTGACACTTGAATTATATCTTTTTTGACAATTAAAGAGAAATATTAAAAAGACATATGATTTATGCAGCAAAACCATAAATATTCAGTAAATTGCAAAGGGGCTATCATTTGATGGTATGATAGCCCCTTTGCAGAAGATTTGTCTTAGATATTATATTTATTTGCCAGATAATTTATCAGGCTTTTGACATTTGCGGGTGTTTTTACATGTTTGTTTGTAATGGCAATGACTTCCCATTTGGCGGCATCTCCCAGAAGTGGCAGAGAGGTGGGGCGGATGATGCCGGTATTGTCAGAGGAATACTTTTGCATATATGCCTCCAGATCTTCAAATTCGTCTACGATGGATGTTCCTCTTGACAGCAATTCTTCTCCGGACGGCGTAAGTTTGAAACTTCTGGTTGTCCGGTAAATGAGCTGTGTATTGAATTCATCTTCAAGATTTTGTATAGAACGGCTCAGTGATGACTGAGAAACTATAAGTTTTTCAGCCGCGCGTGAGTAACCACCTTCTTTTGCAATACAGATAAAATATAGCAATTGTCGGTATTCCATATCGTTACCTCCTCTGATGCTATGCTAAACGTAATAGGATAAATTGTCAAAAACATAACTATTATTTTATTTTAAAGGATAATCTGTTATTTCACAAGTATTTAGAAGTTAAAAAATAAAAATTCGTGATTTATGGTTCTGCGACATAAAAGCTATGATTTTTTCGTATTTCTCTCACAGATAAACAGAATAGTATAATTAGTTTGCCAAAAAAAGCTAATGATTTGTTTTAAAGGGAGGTTTGATTAAAATGAGTAAAGTCATGTCATTGGAACAGGCAGTTGCTATGGTTCAGTCAGGGGACGTCATTGTTAACAGTGGATTTTTAACGTCCGGAACACCAGACTATTTAATTCAGGGAATCACAGACGCTTTCGAAAAAACTGGAGCGCCTAATAATCTTACGGTATATTTTGGTGCCGGTCAGGGAGATAGAAAAGGCGGGCAGCAGGAGCGATGGGCAAAAAAAGGTTTGATTAAGCGATGGGTAGGAGGACATTATGGCTTTTCACCTAAGGTTGTTGAGATGATTGCTAACAATGAGGTGGAAGCCTACAATTTGCCACAGGGTGTAATTGTTGAAATGTGTCGCGCTATAGGTCAGAATCGTAAAGGATATATTACGAATGTAGGACTGGAAACCTATGTTGATCCGCGTATTGATGGTGGTTAGTTAAATGATGTGACGGTGGAGGATATAGTGGAATTAATTGATGTCAAAGGAGAGGAAATGCTTTACTATAAGCTTCCGGATGTCAATATTTCCTTAATTCGTGCCACAACAGCCGATACCAATGGGAATCTTACGATCGAAGATGAGATTCTTCCGCTGGATATACTAACAGTAGCTATGGCTGCAAAAGGAAAAGGTGGTAAGGTTATTGCACAAGTTAAAAATATTGTTGCAGCAGATTCCATTCCATCAAGAGATGTGGCGGTACCGGGAATATTTGTGGATGCAGTCGTAAAATGTGACACACCAACGGAAACTCATAATCAATGTACAGGTATTTATTTCGATAAAGCATTAACTGGTTCATGTAAAATACCAACAGATGCTGTTGCGCCGCTGCCATTTGATACAAAGGCATTGGTAGCAAGAAGATGTGCCTTTGAGCTGGTGCCGAATGCGGTGGTAAATCTGGGGGTTGGTGTGCCGGAAAAGATAGCTGTTGTCGCCAGTGAAGAAGGATTGGCTGATCAGCTTGTGCTGACCGCAGAATCAGGGAAATTACGGACGCAGACATGGACAGAATGTAAAGTATATTACAGAAAGAGCTGTGTTTGAATTGCTTCCAGAAGGTTTGACTTTAACGGAAATTGCGCCTGGTATTGATTTGAAGACACAGGTTCTTGATTTGATGGATTGTCAGCCGATCGTTTCTGATCATTTGAAATTGATGGATGCCAGAATATTTACGGATGCGCCAATGGGCATTTATGGTGAAATCATGGCAAAAAATAAATAATCCCATTTGAAAAAATTGTTGTAAAGGGTATTGGCAGATAAACTGCGGATACCCTTTTTTTATGGTGGATTTTTTACAGGAATGGCAGAATTTATTCCGTTCATTCCCATAAAAACCAGATTTATAATGATATCAACAATTGCAATTACTATTCAAAAGGAAGGAATGTTTTTATGTTTAGGCCTAAAAAAACAGATTATAGTCAGAAAATTCCTGTGACGATATTGACAGGATTTCTTGGCTCCGGAAAAACAACGTTATTGAATCGATTGTTGCAGCATCTGGTCGGGAAAAAAGTATCGGTTATTATGAACGAATATGGAGAGGTGGGGATTGATGGTCAGCTTCTCTATCAGACAGATGAACAATTGGTTGAGTTTAATAATGGCTGTCTGTGCTGTACAGTTCGCCAGGATTTAATACGATTGCTTGATAAAATGACAGAGATTGAAACACCGGAATATGTCCTGATTGAAACTACAGGATTGGCAGATCCGGCACCTGTGGCATCAACCTTTTTTGTCAACCCGTCTATACAGGATAAATATTATATAGACAGTTTTATTACGATTGTGGATGCAGTGAATGTTGAGAGAAATCTGGAAGACAGTCATGAGGCACTGGAGCAGATTACTTTTGCGGATATTATTATTATCAACAAAGTTGATTTGCTTCAGAATAAGGATAAACTGAATGAAATTGAAACAAAAATGAAGCAGTTGAATCCGTTGGCGAAAATATATCAGGTGTCTAATTGTGAACTTGATCCTGAGCAATTACTGGATACACAGGGATTTAATTTGAATGTTAAATTGGAGGTAGATCCAACTTTTCTTGAAGATACGGCACATGTACATGATCAAAGCGTCGGATCTATGGTCATACGTTTTAATGGAGAGATTGATCTTGGATATTTTCAGAATTGGATGAATCAGGAATTACTGGCGAATGGAGAGAATATTTACAGAAGTAAAGGAATTCTTTGCGCCAGAGGTTTTAAAAATAAAGTGATTTATCAAAGCGTTCGCATGCTGAATACACTTCAGTTTGAGGACGAATGGAAGGAAGACGAGGAGAGAATATCCGAATTTGTTATCATTGGACGTAATCTGGATAAAAAGTATTATGAGGACAATATACTCCGGTTTGTAAGACCTAAAAAGAACAGATAACGGCACAGAAGATATTTGTCGGGAGATGAGCGAATGGCGGAAATAATGGATGGTGCGAATTCCATGCCTTGGTACAAGCTGGGTGAGCATGCTAAAAAGCTGAAAATAGAGATTTCAGATATTGCACCAAGAGATAAATTTAAATATAGTTATGATCTCTGGTCCAACGGATTATCTACAGACGCGTTTACTATTGGAAGAACATATAAGGTTACAGCGAGATCTTCTGTTTGCGGGGATGGTCTGTGGACTTATAACCTGGATTCCAAGGGAAGAACGTTGAACATTTCTTATACGGGTACAATATGGAATGGTGAAAAGATTCCAATGCCGATTGAACAAGTAGATAACGTTTTTTGACTCAGGATCAGATACCAACAGCTTCGATACCTATGCTTGAAAAACTAAGCAAAATCCATGTGTTTAATTCGAGTGAATTGAAGACGGAGATGGACCGGTTTCATAGCATACTTGGAGTAGTGGGGAAACTTCCGGTGGAACCGCCGGAACTTGCCTTTGAACATTATCATGCGATTCCGCTTATTGTGGAAACAGGATGTGGTGGTGCCTGTACCTTCTGTGACCTTTATGATCGACGAATTGTTGTAAAGACACGGTATGATGTTTTTAGACAGATTGATCAGATGATTGAGTATCTTGGAGAGGAACTGGATCATTATCGCAGAGTAGTTTTGCTTGATGGGGATGCCTTGTCTGTTCCATCGTGGCTGTAATGAACTGCTGTCTGAGATTAAGCCTGGTATGCATACAGATGATTTTTCGATGGCAGTGGATAAATTGATGTCAGCAGGAATTGATGTTAGTGTGAATATCATTGTTGGTATTGGCGGGCATTTATATCAGGAACGACATGTAACAGAAACAATTCAATATTTGAGAACTCTTCCGGTTGGAGTAAAAATATTCTTTTCTCCGCTGATGGTGTCGGAAAAATGCGGGTACGTGCGCCAGGAAGCTGTATATGGGAGGCTGACGGCGGAAGAAATGGAAGTACAATGTGAAGAGTTTATGATGGCTGTTCCATGTTCAGAGTATATTTTTGTCCCTGTATAAGGGATGTATAAATATATATATTATTATACTAGGAGGTATGACCTATGGCAAAATCACTTTTAAATGCAGCAAATGAATTATCACCACGTAATATTCATTGTATCGGCATCGGCAAGGCAGGTGCTGATATGGTTGCAATCATGATGGGGAGAGCAGAAATTGAGGATGCACTGTTGGATGAACGTGCAAGATTTACATCACTGACAATTGATATCGGTGATCAGGATATGAAGGCGGTTCATAAGGAAAGGTTGTCCATGGAATCCAGACTGAAGGACAGAGGTATTCCATTAGATCGCGTGAAGAATTTGACTTATACGTTAAAGTGTCCTAAAACAGAGGAAGAAATAGATGCTTTGATGACAAAATTGTCACGTTTGAGAGAATATCAGAAAATTGAATATCCTAGAAATTATTGGAATCCAAACTACGAACCATGGATTGACCCGGATGAGCCAATGCCGAAAGATGGCGATCATGTAAGCCGTAGCTTTGCTAAAGGTTTATACTATGCAGAGTACTATGGGGGAGAGCTTGGAAAGGTTGTAGATGAATTTTGCGCAAGCGTTACAGCTACAAAGCTTCCATCTACTGTATATGTATTCTTTGGACTTGGCGGCGGTACAGGTAGTGGTATTGCAGTGGATCTGGCACGTCATGTTGCAACTGCGAAACTTGGAAGACGTATTCCTGTATGCGGTTTCACATTCCTTCCTCATGAAACAGATGAAGCGTGCCATCGCGGTGCCAGTATCTATGTTGCTATGAATGACATCGAATGTGAAATTAATAATGTGAAATTAATAAAGAAGCCAATGATGGAACAATGGCTATCTGGGGAGAAATGAGCAGAAATCCATGGACAGGCGGTTTTTATGTAATTCCACGTGATGGTGCTATGTGGAGACTGGGCAATCTGGCCAATAATGATTTAGAAGAACGTGGAGCATCCTCTTTTGCAAGAAGAGAAAAGCAGCATGTTAAAGTATCTAACCACTTTGTGGATACAATTATTGGTAATTTTCTTGTTATGAATAACGGACAGGAATTTGTTAAGGCCACAGCTCATATGGGCGTTGGTGCGAATATGTATTTGGAGCCGAATTATAATGAGCGTTCATGGATGGTGCTTGTGCCATATAAATGGGTTTCTCCAAATGTACAGTTGATCCCAAGTTGTTCAGATACGAATGTGGGTAAAGAGGTTATCCGCGTTATGAATCATGCAGAGAAATTTACGGGTCTTGTTGAGGACTTTAAGACAGATTATGTAAGTATTTATAACTGGCTGCCTCGTACAGTTTATACGAAGGAACTGGATCAGGCTGTTGAAGCAATGGGCGAAAAGTTCAAGCTTGAAGAGGGAGGCAGTGTAAATATTAATAATCTGGAAGCTCCTGATGAAATTGTCTGCTATTCCATTGTATTGCTGGCAGGCGCTGCAAAGACTGAGTTTAAATGCTTCTATCCATCCAGAGATATGTATGATGATCTGACTTGGGAAGAAAGATTTGCATGTCATTCCTTCATTGTAGATATTGGTGTTATGATTTGTGAACCGTCTATTCGTGTTCAGGGGAATGCCGGTGAATGTATCTGGGGTTGTGCATGCATGATCGCTTATCCATTCTCGAAGATCCGTGGTGATGATCCAATTCCAAAATCCAGAGTAGAAATTTGGGATAAAGCATTTGCGGGTATGAGAGCAGGAGCAATGAAATCGCCATTGTAGGATTTTAGAATAATATGGGGGTGTCCATATGAAAACATTAGATTGGGAAAAAGTAAAAGAAAAATACACACCTGGAACAAAAGTAAGACAACTGGTTACGAAATATCATGATGAAAAGAGTCGCAAAGATATGACAATTCTTGGTGTTGAAGAAGACTGCATTCGATTTAAATGGGGGGTCGTCAGGAATGGAAAAGTCTCCCGTGTAAATCTTGAAAGAATGGCAGAAATGGTTTCAGATGGTGTTGTAAAAATGACGGCTATGACATTAGTTAATGATTATCGTACACTTGTCAGTGATGAACGTCCAACGACAGCATGTGCGATTCTGGTTGATCTGGGTATTATAGAGCTTGAAGAAGAATAGGTGTCGTTGTAGATTTTACTTGATAATTCTCGAATAGTATATTGACAGGCGGGGATATTTCCTTTAATTTTAAAATGGAACATCCCCTGCTTTGTTTGTGTTTTTAGAAAAAGAGTGTAGGTCAGAGGAGCTAAGATTGAAAATGAGAAATAGAGAGTATCCATTACCTTAGTCACACGACAAATAAGCCATCCTTCGGTGGCGCTTTAAAAATTGAATATTGAG
>CAYURX010000014.1:0-16211 GCA_964447245.1 uncultured Coprococcus sp.
TCATTGCCAGAGGATATAATAAGAGGAACAAAGAGAAGAATACGCTGTCCCATGCGGAAATGAATGCGATCCGCAAGGCGAGCCGATATCTTGGTGACTGGCGGCTGGAGGGCTGTACCATGTACATTACGCTTGAGCCGTGTCCCATGTGTGCCGGGGCCATTGTGCAGGCCAGAGTGGACCGGGTCGTGATCGGCAGTATGAATGCCAAAGCGGGATGTGCAGGTTCCGTGTTAAATATTTTGCAGGAGAAGCGGTTCAATCATCAGGTGGAGATAACCTATGATGTGCTGCATGACGAATGTTCACAGATGCTCAGCGGATTTTTCCGTGAACTGAGAGAGCGCAAGAAGGAGGAGAAGGAGAAGACATGTATTTAGCAGATTATCATATGCATTCGAAATATTCCTTTGACGGGAAGGAAGAACTGAGAACGATCTGTGATCAGGCCATGGCCCGCGGATTGTCAGAAATTGCGATCACAGATCATATGGATATATTTACAAATCGGCCATATGGCCAGATGGTCAATTTTGATGTACCGGGCGGACGGCTTGTCCTGATGGATGTGGACGGGCTGTATAAAGAACTGGCGGTGGTGAGAGATGAGTATGCCGGGCGGCTGACAGTGCGCATCGGGGCGGAACTGGGGCAGCCTCAGGTGAATCCGGAGGCGGCCGCGGCATTTCTGAAAACCTATCCGCTTGATTTTGTCATCGGTTCCATTCACAATATGGAAAATGATCTGGATGTTTATTATTATGATTTCAGCCGGATGGATGTAGGAAAAATGTACGATCATTATGTGGACTGGCTGATTGAGTTGGCCGAGACCGGGGATTTTGATGTTATGGGCCATCTGACCTATCCTCTGCGCTATATGTTTGAGCGGCAGCAGCTCAGACTGGACCTTACGCCTTATGAAGAAAAGTTCAGATATCTATTTCAATGTCTGATAGAAAAGGGGCGGGGGATCGAACTGAATGTATCCGGACTTTACCGTGAGATGCAGGATACGATGCCGCCTTTATCCTTATTGAAATTGTATAAAACCTGCGGCGGTGAGATCGTGACGATTGGCAGCGACGCGCACCGTGCGGAGCATGTAGGATTGTATCAGAAGGAGGCCAGAGAACTCCTTGGACAGGCCGGATTCCGGTATATCACAGGATTTTCCCGGCGCAGACCGGATTTCCATAAGATTTAATTGTTGCATCAAACGCTTTCATGAGTTAAAATGGTGAACAGAACGTAAGGAGGATATTGCGAATGTTTAAAATTAATGATAATTATTTAAAGCTGCCTGGCAGTTACCTTTTTTCTACCATTGGGAAGAAGGTTGCCGCTTATACAAATGAACACCCGGATAAAAAGATTATCCGCCTTGGTATTGGTGATGTAACGCTGCCGCTGGCGCCGGCTGTCATTGAACGGCTGCACAGCGCGGTGGATGAGATGGCCGTGAAGGAGACATTTAAGGGATATGCGCCGGATCTTGGTTATGAGTTTTTGAGAAGCGCGATCGCAGAAAACGATTATAAAGCCCGTGGTGTGAATATTGCCATTGATGAAATTTTTATCAGTGACGGCGCCAAGAGTGATTCTGGTAATATCGGTGATATTTTCTCTGTTGATAACCGCATTGCTGTTTGTGATCCGGTTTATCCTGTCTATGTGGATACCAATGTCATGGCCGGACGTGCCGGGGATTACATTCCTGAGACAGAGAAATTTTCCAATGTGATTTATATGCCTTGCACGGCAGAAACGAATTTTGCACCGGCTCTGCCGTCTGAAAAACCGGATATTATTTATCTTTGTTTCCCGAATAACCCGACAGGCGCCGCTATTCCAAAGACAGAACTTCAAAAATGGGTAGATTATGCGCTGGAAGTGGGTGCGGTGATCATTTATGACGCAGCTTATGAAGCTTATATTGCGGAAGATGATGTGGCACATACGATTTACGAATGCGAAGGGGCTGACCGGTGTGCCATCGAGCTGCGCAGCTTTTCCAAGAATGCCGGATTTACCGGTACCCGTCTTGGCTTTACTGTTATTCCAAAGGCATTGAAATGCGGTGATGTGACATTGAACAGCCTTTGGGCCAGACGGCATGGTACAAAATTTAACGGCGCGCCTTATATTATTCAGGCGGCCGGCGCGGCTGTCTATACGCCGGAAGGCAGGGCACAGACAAGAGCGCAGATCGATTACTATATGAATAATGCGCGTATTATCCGTGAAGGTCTGGCTGCGGCCGGTTATACCGTATCCGGCGGTGTGAATGCGCCGTATATCTGGCTGAAAACACCGGATCAGATGACATCATGGGAATTTTTTGATTATTTGCTTGAGACGGCCAATGTTGTCGGCACACCGGGTTCAGGCTTTGGCCCAAGCGGCGAGGGCTATTTCCGCCTGACGGCTTTTGGTTCCTATGAGAATACGGTGGAAGCCATCGAAAGAATTAAAAAACTGTAAATCAGATTGAAAGAACCAATGAAAATTCAGGAATGCAGGGGCTGTCAGGAGCATGGAGGGGGCAGTCTCTGCTGATTTTATCTTAGAAGAGAATCAATAAAAGGAAAGAGATAGAGAAAATGCTGGAAGAAATTATAGCGGCTGTCAGAAAATGCGGAGTCATTATTTTGTTTGCCAATGATGCCAAAGGTTCGGTGAGTTCCAAGGAAGGGCGGGCCAATTATGTGACGAAGTATGATGTGGCCGTAGAAACGTATTTGCACGAGGAATTGCTGAAAATCGTTCCGGGAGCGGCCTTTATCGGTGAGGAAGGCGATCACAGTGAGACACTTGGACAGGGATATGCGTTTATTGTTGATCCCATTGACGGAACGACCAATTTTATCAAAGATTATCATCGAAGCTGTGTATCCGTCGGTCTGGCTCTCAATGGACAGATGGAGATCGGCGTGATTTATAACCCGTACAGTAATGAGATGTTTTATGCGCAGCGGGGTAAAGGGGCCTATCTCAACGGCCAGCCGATCCATGTTTCACAGCAGCGGTTGGCCGATGGGCTTGTTTGTTTCGGAACATCACCCTATTATGAGGAATTGATTGATGAAACTTTCGAACTTGTAAAAACGCTGCACAAGGCCAGTCTGGATGTACGGCGAAGCGGCTCGGCCGCACTGGATTTATGTGATATTGCCAGCGGCCGCTGTGAACTGTTTTTTGAATGCCGTCTTTCACCGTGGGATTATGCGGCGGGATCGCTGCTGGTGACAGAGGCGGGCGGATGTATCACAGATATGAATGGACAGCCGTTGGCATTTGGCACTGGAAGTTCAGTATTGGCCGGGGGTCCGGCTGCGTATGCAGACTATTTTGAAATGAATGAATAATGATCGAAGGAGTGGTGATATGAATAAGGTTAAGATTATCAGTGACAGTACATGCGATTTGTCTGAGGACATACTGACTCGTTTTGATGTGACAGTTCTGCCGCATCCGATATTAAGAGGAGATGAATTGCTTCAGGATAATGTGACGATTATGCCGGAGGATATCTATGCGTATTATAAAGAGACGGGAAAACTTTGTACGACCTCAGCGCCAAACAGCTTTAATTATACATCTTTTTGGCAGCCATGGCTGGATCAGGGATATGAAATTGTTCATTTCACTATCAGTTCGGAAATGTCTACGGCGTACAATCAGGCCGTACTGGCAGCAGAAGAAACAGGCCGTGTCTATCCTGTTGATTCCAGGACATTGTCAACAGGCATCGGTCTTCTGGTATTGGAAGCCTGCGACTTGAGAGATGCCGGATTGTCGGCGAAGGAGATTGCTGAAACAATCGGGGAAAGGACAAAAAGGTGTCAGGCCAGTTTTTTGGTGGATGTGATCGAATATTTGTGGAAAGGCGGCCGATGCAGTTCGGTTGCGGCATTTGGCGCGAATCTGCTGCGCCTGAAGCCAAGAATCGATGTATTGGACGGTAAAATGCTGTCAACAAAAAAATATCGTGGCCGGACAGAGAAATGTTTTTCTTCTTATGCGGATGACCTGCTGAAAGACAAAACGGATATTAAACAGGACAGGATTTTTATTACCCATTCAGGCATAGATACGGCGATTATTGAATTGATGAAGGAGAAGATCAGGACTTATCAGCCGGGGATCAAAGAAATCTATGTGACAAGGACCGGAGGCACTATTTCCTGCCATTGCGGTCCCGGGACGCTTGGAATATTGTATATGTATGAATAAAAACTTACATGGACGACATGAAACCGTTTAGATTTTGGTTTATGAACCGGAATTTCTGTCAGCCATCATAAGTGAAACACGTTCGCACTCCGTGAAAAACGCAGCGGATACTAAGGTTTTCTGTTCATTGCATTCCAGAAAACCAAGTACCGGCGTTTTTCAAGGGTTTCACTTGTGATTGTCTGCAGAAAATTCCGATGTTAAAACAGATCTTTAAAAAGCGTATAGGAACAATTGTAAGCTTTCCCGAGTGCTTTTCCTGCTTTAATAAATTCCGGCAGATTGTGGATTTCAAAGCGGCGGGCCAGATCACGCAGTAATTCGCTTTCTTCTCCGGTGATAATATTGTCATTGTAGAGCAGCGCGGCCAGTTCCAGCAGCATAGACCGTTTGGTCCTGTCGGAACTGTGTTGATCGAGCCATGTCACGGCTTCCTCATAACACAATTCGTTGCTGATATCCGCCACATCAAGTTCGATCCGGTAGCGAACCAGGCAATCAATTTCACCCTCTGTAATACTTGCGTCCTCGCTGACCGCTGCCAGCAGAAGACTGCAGAAACAAGTTTTTTCTTTGTCGGATAAATGTGTAAGAATCATAATAAATCCCCCCTGTATGAATCATATATTTAGTTTGTCCAGTATTTGTCCAGCAATGCTTTAGCGATTGAGGTATCAATATGAAGACCGGATTGAAGCTCCGATGCGGCCACAGCCTGATCCATATCCATTTTGCGGTATAAGGCAATCAGTGTTTTGGCTGCATTCTGTATGGCTTCGTCAGCACGTTGCGTGGCTTCATCAGCACGCTGTGTAGCCTCGTCAGCACGTTGACGTTCATAGGCTGTGTTTTGTTTTTCATCTTCGATACCGGCTTCGTATCCGTCCTGATAGCTGATTTCTTTTTCAGTCGCAATATGCAGTGCTTCGTTATATTCTGATAACATGATATCTGTCACCTCCGCTTTGTGTCCGCGCAGGATATTGGCCAGAATGCCATTCTTGATGCAATCGTCCACAGCCAGGTTAGTGGCTTCCGCTAAAGTCATTTCCTGATTTTGATATTTGCGAATCGTTGCAATAAATACGGTGTATTCGTAGAGGATCGGACAGCGCCTCATAAGTTCCTGATTATGTCCGGGATTAATGTTGATAACATGAGCAGTAAATTCAACTGAGGATTGACAGCGGGAAACACTGTCCATGCTATCTGTAAGCCGGAATGTAAATGTATCCTCCATTTCCTGCAGTCCGTTATAAAATACATAGTATCTGGGAACCGGCAGATGCTGCAGTTTACTGGCATAAATATCCAGATTGTTGAGATCTATGTACTTTTTTAATGCGGAGGATGTATCCTTTCGGTGGAAAATATATCTGAAGCTGCTGTCTTTGTGATTGCGGTTGATTCTGACGCTATTCTGCATTTCCATTGTTTATCACCTCTTATTATAACGTAAGGATTAATAGTTGTGCAACCATTATAAATAAACAGTTCGGTGAATTATGTCAAAAGGGGGTGTCGAAAAAATAAAATTTATATAAAATGCCGGAAAGATATGAACAGAATTGTTTTAAAAGCGAAAATTAAACCACTGGATTATCGTAAATAAGTGATTTGTATGATAAAATAAAACAAGGAAAATACGGGAGGATGGTTATGGGAAGCGATACAATAGATGCTTATAAAAAGATGCTGGCAAATGCCAGGAAAGGGGCAATACCGGCGTCGAATGAGGACAGGGAAGGCCACCGGACGGAACGGATGCTGCAGAATCGTGATGATATCGGTGCAGATGTATATGAAGGAAAGAAGGAGGGGAAGCCGGCAGAGGGGATGCAGTTTCTTTATGATCTGACAGTGCGTGTGAAAGAAATGCAAAAAGTGCTTGCGGATGCTGTGTTTGGTCAGGATCATGCAATCAGTACTTTTGTTTCCGGTTATTTTCAGTCGCAGGTGATGGCTCTGTCTGATTCGAAACGGGTGAAACCCTGTGCGGCTTTTTTATTTGTTGGTGCGCCGGGAGTCGGCAAGACGTTTCTTGCGGAAAAGGCTGCAGAGGTGCTTGCGCTGCCGTTTGCCCGGTTTGATATGAGTGAATATTCCGATTCGGAAGCGCCGATTGAATTTTGTGGTTCAGATAAGGTTTATAAAAACGGCAAGGCCGGAAATGTGACTTCCTTTGTCGAAGATCATCCGCAATGTGTGCTGCTGTTCGATGAGATTGAGAAGGCTCATTTGAATATTATTCATTTGTTTTTGCAGATGCTGGATGCCGGGCGGCTGCGGGATAATTATACCGACAGAGAGGTTTCTTTTAAAGATGCGATTATTATTCTGACGACCAATGCAGGCCGGCAGTTGTATGAAAACAGCAGAAACAGAAATCTGTCCGGGATTTCCAGGAAGACGATCATTCGGGCGCTTCAGTCAGATATGAATCCGAATACGGGCGGCCCCATGTTTCCGGCGGCTATTTGCTCACGGTTTGCTTCCGGTAATGTGGTGCTGTTTAATCATATGGAGGCCCATAATCTCAAGCGGATCGTAAAGGAAAAATTGAAAAAGAGTGCGGCAAACATTGAAAAAAGTTTTGGCCTGCAAATAGAAATAGATGACGATGTCAGTTCCGCCATTCTGTTTTCGGAAGGCGGGCAGGCTGATGCGCGGACGGTAACGGGTCGGGCAGAGAATTTCCTGAATACAGAATTATTTGAATTATTCCGGCTGCTGGCTTCTGAAAGCAGCAGCTATGATTTACGAAAAATCAAAAAAGTGCATTTTATGGTTGAGCTGCCTGACGATGAACCGGAAATCAGGGACTTGTTCCGAATCAGCCGAAGGCCGTCAGTACTGGTTTTTGCGGACAAGATGACCGCCAGCGGTATCAAAGATCACGCCAGCTGCAGAGTGATTGCGGTAAAGGATGCATCGGAAGCTTTTCATGTGTTGAAGAATGAAGATATTGAGGCTGTTTTTATTGAATTGTCATTACAGGAATCGGCAATGTCAAAAAAGTATTTGAATATTGAAGATATACCATCACGTTACATAGATTTTTATCATGATGTCCGAAGCCGGAATCCGTCAATGCCGATTTTTATTCTGGAGACAGAGACGGCCAAATTAAGTGCCGAAGAAAGGGTATCATTCCTTCGGACAGGCGCCAGGGGTATTTGCAGAGCGGACAGTCATCAGATCAGCAATGTATTGGCCGGTGTCTGTGAGAGTCTGCATCAGCAAAAGAGTATGGATGAACTGGCCAGATACAGCCGGATGATAGAGTATGGCAGCGGTCAGAAAGTGTCGGAAGATGGAACACAGGCAGAGATCCGGCTGATGGATCTTACCATGAAATATGCGGTGGATGCTGCGGATGCGGCCAAGATCCTGACGGATATTTCAAGGCCGAATATCCGGTTCGAGCAGGTGATCGGTGCCGATGATGCCAAAGAAGAACTGACCTTTTTTGCGGATTATCTGAAACATCCCCGTCAGTACATGAAAAAAGGACTGCGTTCGCCAAAGGGCGTTCTGCTCTATGGGCCGCCGGGAACGGGCAAGACCATGCTGGCAAAGGCCCTGGCAACGGAAGCCGATATGACATTTATCACAGCGGAGGGCGGTCAGTTCCTGAAAAAATATGTGGGAGAAGGACCGGAGGCGGTGCATGATCTGTTCAGAACAGCCCGCAAATATGCGCCATCCATTTTGTTTATTGATGAAATTGATGCCATTGGCCGACAGAGAAATGGGGAAGATATAACAAATAGCAGTTCAGAAATCTTAAATGCGCTGTTGACAGAAATGGATGGTTTTAGAAATGAGAACGCTGAAAATGTCTTTGTGCTGGCGGCGACAAATTTTGAAGTGAACGGACAGGGCGCCCATTCTCTGGATGGGGCGCTGGTTCGGCGTTTTGACCGAAAGATTCTGGTGGAACTGCCAAACAGGGAACAGCGTCTGCAATTTTTGAGCATGAGGGCTGCTGGCAATCCGGCGTTGTCTGTGAGTCTGCAGGAAATGGAAAATATTGCCTCACGCAGTATGGGCATGAGTCTGGCGGCGCTGGATTCAGTCATCGAATTATCATTGCGTACTGCGCTTCGTATGAAAGCAGATACGGTGAATGACGATATGCTGGCGGATGCGTTTGAAACCTTTAATAGCGGCAAAGAAAAAAAATGGGATTCAGACAAGCTGCTGCATACGGCCCGGCATGAGGCAGGACATGCTTATGTCTGCTGGAAGTCGGGGGAAGTTCCGTCTTACCTGACGATTGTTGCCAGAGGTGATTACGGCGGTTATATGCAGCACGAGAATATGGAAGGCAAAGGCATTTACAGCAGGAAAGAACTGCTTGACAGAATCCGCACGGCCCTTGGCGGAAGGGCGGCGGAGATGGTTTATTATGGCCGGGAAGACGGACTCACAACGGGGGCGGCCGGAGATTTGGAAGCGGCCACCAATATGGCAAAATATATGTTATGTACCTGCGGCATGGATGAAGAAGTGGGAATGTCCGTCATTGAAACGGGAAATGTGCCGGATGGCGGAACCGACAGTCAGATCCGCAGGAAAATCAATGACATACTGGCACAGGAACTGGAGCAGGCCATCGAACTGATCACAGAGGGACAGGCGACGGTTGACCGGCTGGTAGACGTACTGATGCGTGAAAATCACATAGACGGATATGAAATGCGTGAAATTTTTGAAAAAGAAGGACAGGGATTTGCATACAAAAACGAAAAGGGAGGAATGGGCGATGGCACGATATGACAAAGAAGCCGAGGCTGCATTAAATGTATTTGCAAAAGCGCTGACACAGAGAGAATGGAAATATGAGCGGGATGCGGATTGTATTGTAACAGGCGTGGTTGGAGAGGATCTTCCAATGCGTATTTTGATCAGAGCCGATGCAGAAACCGGTATGCTGCAATTGTTTTCCGGAATGCCGGTAACGATTTCACAGGACAAAATTCCGGAAATGGCCATGATCGTGAATGAATTTAACGATGGGCGGATGCTGAGTAATTTTGATTTTGATATCATGGACGGCGAAGTTATTTACAGAGTAAGTACATGTGCCGCAGGCTGCAGCCTGAATGCGGAGGCCTGTCATATGCTGCTTGATTATACAATCAAAAATATTGACGCTTATAATGACAAATTTGTGCTGTTCAATAAGGGGATTCTTTCACTGGAAGATATGCTTGAAAGTATGAATGCCTGAGGGGAGGAGAGGACGGTTATGATCAATAAAATCAAAGAGGAAAATGCTGTTAATGTTTATCATTGCCTGCTGCGGACACTGGATCGCATGGGGTGGAAGTATGACAGGAAAGAAGAAGATCTGGAAGTCAGGTATTGCGTCAATGGCGACGACATTCCGATGGATATTGTGGTCATTGTGAATGCAAATTCACAAATGGTACAATTTCTCAGTATTCTGCCAGTGACATTTGCAGAAGAAAAACAATGGGAAGCGGTCATGGCCGTTTGTACGGCAACCAGAGGACTGGCTTACGGCGCATTTTCTTATAATGTTCGGAGCAGAAAAATTGTTTATACGGCGGCTTCGCTGTTTTTCGGCAGCGAGATCAGCGGGGACTGGTTTAAATGCCAGATGAATTATGTACACAACATTGTCGACATCTATAACGACCGGTTTCTGGCGTTAGCCAAAGGCTATATTGATCTCGAAAAATTCATAGAGATGGATTGATTGAGGAAAACAGGGAGGTATTTTGATTTGCAATTGAAAATCCGGCATGATGTGCAGGGGCAGTTGATACTGCCTCTGAATTATCATCATATTTTGCAGAGTATTATTTACCAGGGGCTTCCGGCAGCTTATGGATACAGCCGCCAGATGCACGAGGAGGGTTATGGATCGGGAACCCGCCGGTTCAAATTGTTTACCTTCAGCCTGATCAGAGGGCATTATGAGATCGCCGGCAGGAAAATCATGTTCCGCGGCGATGTATCATGGGAAGTACGCAGTCCGGATATCTATATGATGCAATTGCTGGCGGAAGGTATCAAAAGATACGGCATTGATTATGGCAGTCAGCACTTTGAGGATGTGGCAGTCCGGCTGTCGGACGATACAGTTGAAGCGGATGCTCTGAATATTTGCATGCGTTCACCGATCTGCCTTTATTCGACCGACCCGGAGACAGGAAAGACCTGTTTTTACGCGCCGGATGACGAGGAATTTGGCTTGCGGCTGAATGAGAATTTTTATCGCAAGTACCGGGCCTGCTATGGTGTGGAGCCGGAGAGTGGCATCGGTATTGAGCCGGTCAGGGTAAGCCGGAGAGATAAATACGTGACGCGCTATAAGAACTTTTACATCAGCGGATGGCTTGGGCGTTACAGATTGTCGGGCGAGAGAAAGTATCTGGACTTTTTGTACCAGACGGGGCTTGGCAGCAGAAATTCACAGGGCTTTGGTATGTTTGATATGCAGCCGGCAGGTGCCGGGAGACGTGTGAATAAATCGGAACAGGATGAGACAGATCGATTAAAGGAGAATGAGCATGTTTGTCAATTGTTCAAATCATCCGGCAGAGACGTGGAGTGAGGATCAGCGGGCGGCAGCGCAAATCTATGGAGAAATTGTGGATTATGCATTCCCGAATGTTCCGGCGGAGGCCGATGAAGCAATGATTGCGGCGCTGGGAGAAAAGGTATCCGGCGAGATTGCGGCGCTGCATCCTGCGATGGTCATGTGCCAGGGGGAATTTACATTGGTTTATCAGATCGTGAGCCGTTTAAAAGACCATGGGATACCGGTGGCGGCGGCGTGCACGGAGAGAAAAGTGGTTTTGGAGCAGCAGAAAGACGGCAGCGTAAGGAAGTTGTCGAACTTCCGGTTTGTAAGATTTCGGTGTTATTAAGATGGGAGATGCAAAGAGGATGAAAAGGAATGTATTGCTGCTGTGCCTGAGCGTGGTCAATGTGCGCAGCCAGGGGAGGCTCAATCAGTATGCTGCTGATTATGGGAAACCATCACAGATCGATATAGAGGGGCTGATGACAAATGAAGCTCCGGCGAAATATGTGATCGAAAAACTGCAGAAAAGGGGAGAACGGCTGGATGACATCGTCGTCATTTCCTCACAGACGACAAGGGAGACGATTCTTGAGATGGAAAGGGCTGCGAAGCTGCCGGAAGATAAAGCCGCGTGGCTGAAAAAGGAAGTCAATGATACAGGAAAGACCATGGATGCCATGACGCATCTTGAATATTATCAGACGGTTATTCATGATTATGCGGTGAAGCAATATCCTGAATGCTACAGGGAACAGCCCATTGCGTATCATGTGGTGGACATTCCCAACGATCCCGGTGAAAAGCATGTGGCAGAAGCGGCTGTGAAAGCGGCGGAGTATGTGCTTGGCAATGACGAAACGGTGGATCTTTATATTGATTATAATGGCGGCCTGCGGTATGTGGCTCTGATGATATTAAATATCGCCAATCTGATGAAGATCAGGAATATTGAGATCCAGGAAGTGATCACTATGAATTTCGATAATAAGATCATCGAGAACGGCGAAAAGCGCAGAGAAATCATACCGATCCAGAATATGGCCCCGGTTTTTAACAGCGGGGAGCTGGTGGCCGGGATCAATGAATACGTCAATTACGGACGCATCAAGACATTGAGACGCTATTTCAGCGGAAATGAGACAAGAGAGATGAAAGAGATCCTGGACAGGATGACCGTTTTTTCGAATCATTTGCAGTTGTGCCGCACCAACGCTGTTTTTCAGGAAAAAGAGGCGCTTGGGCAAAAGTTGGCGGAATACAAGGAAAGGCATCAGAGCCATCCGGCGGAAAGTACATACGAAGTGCTGTTTGCCTATGTGGTGGATGATATTCTGGCTGGTTACGGACCTTTATTGACCGGGGAGCTGCCGGATGTCATTGCATGGTGTGTGGAGAAGGGCTTTGTGCAGCAGGCATTGACCTTTTTTGTGGAGCGGATGCCGGTTTACTTCTGGGACAGCGGCATATTCAGGCCGACGGACCAGGAAGAAAAGGAATATATGGGACTCAGAAAGGCGCTGGATGAGGCTATTAAGAATAAAACGGGCAGCGGGCAGATCGATGAGAAGGATAAAGACCTGTATAAAAAATACTATGCCCATTATGATCTGAAATACAGTTGGATCACCAGTTATCTGAGCAGGGGCAGGGCATTTCATTATATGGAAGACGGCTGGTATCTGAGAAATCAGCCGCCGGAAAAGGTGTATCTTGATAAAAATGTACTGAAGGATATTCAAAGTATTTTTAAACGCCGGTCTGTCAAATTTGAGACCCAGATTTCAAAAAAAGGCGCCATTGTTCCGGGCAGTTCTCTGGAACGCCTCAATTATATAGGGGCAGGCCGGGCAGAGAGCTGTCTGTCTACGGAGGAACTGGCGGTACTTTTTGTCTGTTACGATCTGTTAAAAAAACAGAGGAACAAGGCTAACCATGCGGATGACAGCACAGATGCCGTCTGGGATTATGATTTTTTGTGCGAGATACTGATGGCAGCCGTGACGGGTCTGAGAACACAGGCGAAAGGATAGATGGAGGAAGGAGCAGACGATATGGGCTATTTAGTGGTAATGGAAGTCTCACAAAAGCAGAATTATATATTTAAGACAAACCGCCTGGCTGAAAACATAGGTGCTTCGATTCTGATCCGGGATGTGACGGAAGTGCTTCCCGGGGAAAAAGCGTCAGAGACAGCGGCCCGGTATGGGGAACATGTTCAGGCAGTGCTGGAAGGCGGCGGAAAGAGCGTTTATGAATTTGAAAGTGAAAATGGCGCAAAAGCGTTTATCCGGTCAGTGAGCCGGACGGTGCTGGAGCAGTACCCGGGCATGGCGCTTTTTATGGCCATGGAAGGCTATGATACGGAAAAAGAATCGGTTATTGATGCTATCAACCGCCTCTATGGGAAACTGGAAGAAAAGAAATCCCGCAGGGCTTCCGCTTTTCGGTTATTTGATCTGGGTATCGCCAGACAATGTGAATCGACACAGCATCCGGCCGTAGCGGTGGATGACAGGGGCCGGTATGTGTCGGCGGAGTCGGAGACGAAGCTTCGGGCGGCCAGAAACCGCCAGAAAGAATTGTTTGCCGGTCTCCTGCCGGAAACAGACGATCGGGCCTATCGTTTTGCCAATGAATTTTCCGAACTGGGAGGGACAGGCGGCAGCAAAAATTATATGGCGGTCGTGGTTGTCGACGGCAATAAAATGGGACGCAGGCTGGAAACTTTCAGGGATGATTTTAAGAAAAAGCATCCGGTGGCCGGGAGAGACTTCAACGAGGATTACAAAAAAGCCATTGGCGGATTGAGTCAGGAGATTGATGAAAATTATCAGAAAGCCATGAAAGCGGCCGTCCGGCTGCTGGCCCGGCGGCTGGATTTTCTGAGAGAGAAAGGGATCACGATCAAACAGGACGGGGATGGAACCATTGTGCTGCCGATGCGTCCGCTGATACTGGCCGGTGATGATATCTGTTTTGTAACGGATGCCCGTATCGGTCTTGCGGTGACAAAAAAGGTATTGGAGGAAATTGAGCATATTCATCTGGAAAGCATGCCGGATACGGTGATGAGCGCAGGCGCCGGGATTGCCATGGTCAGGGTGCAGTATCCGTTTTTCAGGGCCCATGCACTGGCGGAAGAATTGTGCCACAGCGCCAAAGCGGAGCTGGGGGAGGACGATGACGCGTCGGTTCTGGATTTCCATGTGGTGCAGGGCGAACTGGAGGGAAGTATTTTTGATATCCGCCGTGAGAAATACCATTATGGTAAATTGACCAGTAAACCGTATTACCTCCACGAAAGGGAGGATACGAGCCGGACGATGCCTGTGTTTGACGAGCATATGGATCTGCTGGGGAAGGGGCTGGTCGGCCGGGGCGTGATCAAGGAATACCGTAATGCCCTTAGCGCCGGAGAGGCGGCTGCCAGACAGTATGTCTCCGATAAACGGCTGGACCGGCGGATGATGTCTGCAGCAAAAACGAAAATGCCGGACAGCTATATCGATGGCCGGTGCATAGACTTTGATGTGCTGGAAGTCATGGATCTGTATTACCCGTTGGAGGAAAAGCAATGAAAGAATATACGATCAGAATCAAAACAGAATCAGATACGATGCCGGGAAGCGGACAGTCTGTTCCGGGTATTCTGGACAGCGATATCAAATATGACGCCTATGGGCTGCCCTATATGAATGCCAAGACCATGAAGGGCCATATCAGCGAGCAGATGCGCCTGATCTGCAAAATGTATCCGCAGCAGTTTCAGGATGTTTCTCTGTCGGAATTATTGGGAAGCCCGGATACGGAGGGTAGCAAACGCAACGGCCGTCTCCGGTTTTCCGTGATGAAATTAAGCGCCGGTATTTCCGCAGGATTGCGTCAGGCAGTGGATGCAGGGACAGTAACAAGGGAGGAGATCCTTGACAGCCTCACGGTGACGTACGCATTTACTTCGCTGGATGAGGAAGGCATTGCCAAAGAACATAGTCTGCGCAGGGTGCGCATGGTGAAAAAGGGCCTACCATTTGAGACGACGGTTTACAGCGATACGCTGAGCGGGGAGGAAGAAAGACTTCTTGTGTACAGTGTGCTGGCCCTCCAGCATATCGGTACTTATAAGAGTAAGGGCAAGGGCCTGGTGAAATGTGAGATCCTGGACGGTAATGTGAATCTTGGGGAAAAATATTTGAAGGAGGCTTAGTCTGTGAGGAATTACGTCAGATACATGATTGATTTGGAGGAACCGGTGAAATTGGGAACCCTCGGTAACCAAAACAGCAGCGGGTGTCTTTCCTATATTGCGGGTTCGTCCTTAAGAGGCGCGCTGATTGGCAAATATATCCGGACTTATTGCGGTCATATACATGAGGATATTAGCAAAAATACTGAGCTGTCCAGTGTGCTGTTAAAAGATACCTGCTTTTACAATGCTTATATTGCGGCAGGAGACAAGGCGCAGATGCCGGTGCCGATGGTGTATTATGCGGATAAACACGCGATCCGCCGCTCCAGACGACGGGCCGGAGAGACAGGCGTGGATGAGCTGGAGGTACATAGTTGTGCCGGGCTGGATGACAAGCCGTCCGAGGGGGAGCAAAGGATCGGCAGCGGCAGCTATTGCTCTCTGAGAGAAGACACTGTGGCGACAGTTACGGTGGAAAAAGAAGCCAATCTGCATATTGCCATCGGGGGTAACAAAGACGAGCGCCGGATGTTCCGCTATGAGGCAATTGCTGCGGGACAGATATTTGTGGGACTGATCCGCTGTGCCGATGAAAAGGCCGCAGAACAGTACAGGGCACTCATTGATAATGAGATATTTTATATTGGCGGTTCCAGAGGCAGCGGCTATGGCCGTTGCCATATGAAGGATGCCAGATTGATGACGGCACAGGAAGCGTTGGGTGAATACAGGGGAGCAAGGATGAATGAATCTGGAAGACTGCTTGTCTATGCGCTGTCGGATCTGGTTTTGCTGGATGAGAATGGCGGTCCAACGGGCAGTATTTCACCATCGCTGCTTGAGCGGAAGCTGGGACTTCGGAATGTGGTTTTGAAGCAGGCTTTTGTGGCGACGGATACAACCGTCGGGTTTAATCATACATGGCGGGCCAGACAGGTACAGCAGACCTCCGTGAAGGCAGGCAGCGTCTTTGTGTTTGCCTGTGACGGACTGCCGCAGGAAGAAAAAATGCAGGCGATGGAGGAACAGGGCATTGGCCTGAGGCGGACGGAAGGGTATGGACAGATTCTTTTGAACCTGCCGCTTGGCCAGACGCGGGCCATTGGGAAAAAAGCAGACAGGATCGCGGACAGCCGGACCGCGCTGAGACCGGAGGAAGAAGAAACCCTTCAGAACATTTTCGGGCATATTTATGAAGCGAGAAATGACGCGGCGCTGGAGCGGGCG
>CAYURX010000014.1:16221-22466 GCA_964447245.1 uncultured Coprococcus sp.
TGCGTCAAGGGATGTTCTGAAAGATTTTTCCATGGCACAGATTGGCCGTCTCTATGGATTGCTCTATGATCAGATCGTGATCGGACAGAGGCCGGAGGGCGTGCAGAAACAGACGATCAAAGATTTCGCTGAAACGGGTATCAGGGGCCGGACAAAAGACGCTTACACGCTGGCCAGTCTGAATCTTGGGGACTGCGGCCGGAGAACTATGCGGGATATGCTGCTGGAACTGGTCAATGATGCTGTCACGGTGCAGTCCTGGGACAGCCGATTCGTTCCGGAAGGCGGTGAAGCCTGTAAACAGAGTGTGTACCAGCTCAAAGGGAAACTGCTGCAGCAGATTCTTTATAACCTGATGAGAATGGAGGGCGGAAAAGAATGAGAGATTTCCAGTATGTATTTTACGGAAAAATAGAATTAGAATTGTTAAGCTTCCTTCATGTCGGGGGAGAGGATGAAAGCGCGTTTTCACTGGTGACGGATGGCAGCGGGCGCTATATCCTTCCGGCGACCAGTATCGCCGGTTCCGTGAAAACCTGGTTAAGCCAGTGCGGCTTTCCGGTGGAAACGTATCTTGGAGACGATCAGAATGAGGAGTCCGGAAGCAGGGTTTACTATTATGACGGCATATGCCGGAATGTGACGATTGAGAGACGAAATGGTATCCGGATCGATAAGCGGTATGGAACGGCGGACGGGGACGGGTTTCATACGGCTTATCATATTGGACAGGGAATGCGGACAGAACTGTGTCTGCAGGCGTTTGCGGCTGACGAAGGAGAAGCCGGGGATCTTGCGGAGATGTTCGAGGCCATTGCCGGAGGGATTCAGGCAAAGCGGCTGACGTTTGGCGGGAAACGATCCAACGGCGCCGGTGTATTTCGTGTGACCGGCACAGGGCGCTGCCTGTTGAATCTGGCCGATGGGAATGATTTCAGAAAGTATCTGACGGGGGTTGGCAGTATTTTCAGTGAGATCAGTTGCGAGACGCCTGTCCGTCCTGATGCGGCGGTTGACGGTGGCCCGCAGGCGCATTGCATGATCTTTGAACTGACGGCGGAAATACCGGACGGTTTGATCGTCAAAAGCGGTGAACACGGACAGATGGCGAAGACTTTCTTTGGCTTGCAGGAAATGCATGATGTGAATATGAAAAAGAACGTCGATGGACGGTCCTGTTATTACGTCCCGGGTTCTGCGGTGAAGGGCGTCATCCGCTCCTGTGCGGAAAGAACGGCGGATTATTTTGGCATACCGGAGACGCTGATGCAGCAGTTATTCGGCGGGACTGTGGACAATGTGAAATACCGCGGTCATATGCGGGTACACGATATCCTGGTGACAGATCCCTGTTGTTCGGTGGTGAACCGTATTCAGATCGACCGGTGGCTGGACGGCGTTATCCAGGGAGCAAAAATGAATATGGAAGTCATTGCCACAAAGCCGGAGAGTCCAATGATCATCCGTGTGCAGACGGATATGGAGGACGAATGGCAATATAAGCTATTGAATGGTCTTGTATTTCTGGCCCTGCGTGATATGGGGCTTGGCCTTGTACCTGTTGGCAGCGGCAGTAGTATCGGTCTTGGCCGTCTGGCCGGAAGGGAACTCAAAATTGGCGGCCATATCATTCATTTTAAAGATAAACGTCTGGTTTTTGAGGACGGCGGCGAAGGCGAAATGATGATTATGGAGTGGCTGCAGGCATTGAGGGATGCCGGGGCAGAAGCCGGGTGCGAATCATTGTGTCAATAACTGTGCGAGGTAAAGAATAATGAAAACTGAAGAAATAAAAATTGAAGATGCATTATCAAAGGATTACTGGCAGCAGGAAGGTTATCAGCACATTTGGCTTCAGGAATACAGTCGGGTGGAGCTTCTTCCAGTGACAGCAGCAAAAGATTTGAATGCCGGAGATCTGCTGGAAGCCAGGATATTTACGGATCAGAAAGAAATCCATATTTTTCCCGCAGAAGAAGGGCTGAAGGCAGTTGTGACCGTGACGGAGGACGGCGACGATTATTTTGAAGAAACGCAGCTTTTGCGGGAACGTTTCGGCAAAAGTCTGACTTTGCGGAATTTTGTCGGTTATGATGATGACGGGCAGGCTTATATAGCAAGAACTGCCGCCGCAAAACATCATGAAGGAGGAATCGGACATGAGTAGTTATGCACCCTATAATTTTATTCCATTTTCTGAAAAGAAGACGCCGGTTCCTTATGGTTCGCGCAGCGAATTGCCGGGATTTGATAAGGTCACGGACACGCGTATGTCGGGACGGATCGACTATGAGGTTCACAATCTGACACCCATATCCGTTGGCGGTGAGCGGCCGACATCTGATAAAAAGAGCAAAAATATTCCTGACGGAACTTTTTGTACCGATGGTTCAGGCTGTTTTATTTTGCCGGGCAGTACAATGCGGGGATTTTTCAGCAGCCATGTGGAGATACTGAGCGCCTCATATCCGGAACTGATTGGCGATAACCGGTATCTTTACAGAACATTTGCGGATAAAAGTAAGAAAGTCCGTAAAGAGTATACGAAAAAATTAAAGGCTGAGACGCATGAGGAATATCGTCTCCCCGGTGTTCAGGCAGGGTTTATCTACAAAGAGCGGGAGTATGGAGAGGATGTTTTCTATATGGCGCCTGCCAGACAGTTCGGTGAGTACGGGACGACCTTTTTCAGAGTGCATGAGGCTGATTTGCGCCGCGCCAATGTGTTTGAAGATGAAAATCACTATATGTACAGCAGGAAAATCCCAAAGTACAGGGGCGATGGCGGCAGGGATTCCCTGAAGAAATATAAAAAAGGTCTTGAGGCCATACGTAATGAGCATTATAAAGCTTACAGAGGCGTCAGGGTGACATTTGATTATACCGACCGCATCTGCAATATCGGTACAGGTTCCATGGAGGGACTGCTGCTGAACTCAGGCGGTATCGAGGGGAAGACCCACCATTATATTGTATCGGCTGAGCGTACGGAAGAAGCATTTGTCATGGACCGGCGGGATGTGCTGCTTTATGAAAATGACTACAGGCGAAATTGTATTCAGAATAAGGTGATCGAGAAAAATAAAGCCTTTTATGGATTGCCGGAGGGTTATGGTTTTGAGAACAGCAAGCTGTTTTTCTATAAAAAAGACGACAGGACAGGGCAATTGACCGGTTTCGGGCCGACGCCTTATTTCAGGATTTTTTATAATTATGATGTGAAATCAGGACTTCCGGAAGAAGTAAAAACGGGTTTTGATTACGTCCGGTCACTGTTTGGGTATGAAAGGGGCAGCGAAGCTTATAAGAGCCGGCTCTCCTTTACCAACTGCAGGATTCAGGATCCGTCGGTGCAGGCCAGACAGGTGAAGCTTTATGCCGGCAGCCCGAAGGGCACCGCATTTCAGCTTTATCTTGATCAGACCGGAAAGGATGTGTCAGGCTTAAACACTTATAATGACAGGCATTTTGAGTTAAGGGGACGCAAATTTTACTGGAAGCGGTCAGCGCCTGTAGGGAGACGCATGGGAGATATCGAACCAAACACATCCATTGCGGTTATTCCTGCTGAAAATGTCTTCACAGGCAGTATTTATTTTGACAATCTCAGCGAAGAAGAACTGGGACTCGTGCTGTGCGCTTTGCAGGTGAAGGACGAAACGGAAACTTATCAGATCGGCAATGGCAAAGTCTATGGCTACGGGAAGGTGGCGATACGCGGTATTCGGGTCAGAACTTATGATCCGTCCCAGCGTTTTTGCAGCATCAATGTGGAAGAAAAAGATGTGACGGCCAGGATTTCCGGGTACAGAGACTGCTATAAGAGGACGCTGAAGGACAGGTATGGGATTGATTTTGATGAAGATGAGAGTATCCGGACATATATCGCGCTTGCCAATATGAATGACGCGGACGCTTACCTGAACGGGCATCAGGAGATCTATCTGCCTTTGAATAAGTACAGGGACAGAGAGCCGCTGCCAACAGCTGGAGAAATTATTAAAAATCTTGCTGGTGTGGAGAAGCATTCCGCTTCGAATCCGATTGCGGCAGCAGGCGGCAAAAAGTCTGCGTCCGCAGGAAACAGTGCCAATGACAGCAGCGGTGGCGGCGGCAAAATGCCGGTTTCCGGTCAGGGAAAATGTCTGTGGGCAGCGAAATATAAACTTCCGAAGCAGCAGCAGGAGAAGCTGAAGCAAATGCTGCCTGAAGGCACATGGATCGATCAGCAGCAGGAATGGCTGAGAAAAGGAGATTTGCCGGTCTATGCGGCACAGTATCAATTGCTTGCGCTGCCTTCCAGTACTTATGACTGGTTGATTGCAGAAGCAAAGAAATATTTTCAGGAGGTTTATGTCGCCGTCAAAGTGGATGGCAAAGACGGGGACTGGCGGAAGGCATAGTCGGTGTATACGCGGTAGCAGAAGAACAATCGCAAACGTATCAGAGACAGTAAAGCGAAAAATCAGGCATAAAATCCTGGCTGTGTGGGTTTTATGCCTGATCGTTTGCTTATTGTCAGCCTTTAAGGACAGCAGTAAACAGTGCCTGGATTTCTGACAGGGGCTGACCGGTGAGACTGGCAATGGTCTCATCATCCTTGCCCTGAAGCTTATAGGCAAGGATCGTACTTTGCAGCTGCATCAGTCTGGCCTGTTCCTGAGCAGCGTCGGCGCGTTTTTCTGCCATATCGGCACGCTGCCTTTCTTTTTCAGTGTTTTTGCGCTCGCTTTCCTGACCTTCCTTGAAACTGATATCTTTTTCACAGGAAATGTGGAAATCTTCATCATATTCAGATAAGAGCATATTTGTCACCTCCGCTCTGTTGGCCCGCAGGATATCCGAGAGAATATCCCTGCGAATACAAGCCGTTGTCGCTGTGTTAATGGCGTCTTTCAGTGCCAGCCCTTCTGCCAGATTGCTGCGGATCTCAGCAATAAATACGGCATATTCATAGAGAAGCGGACACCGGTTCATGATGCCGGTATTATGACCGGCATTTATATTGATCATATGCGCAGTGAACTGGACACATGATTTTTCTTCCGCATTTTCCACTTCCATACTGTCTGTCAGGTAAAGCAGGACTTCGTCTTCCATTTTCCTTGTCCCGTTATAAAAAACATAATAACGGGGAACCGGGAGTATCAACTGTTTGCTGGTATAAATATCCAGTGAGAAAAGACAGGTCGTTTTTCATCCCCATATAAACGAAATCCTCCATCGTATAGATCTGCAGCGCCTCTGTATCCTGATAGCTGCTGTTGTTGATGGCGTTGTAAAGGGAGAGGAGCGCTGATTTCTCTTTAAAAATAAAGCGAAACAAGCGATCCTTGTGCTGGTAGCTTACCTGATAATGATTGAGTGTATCTGTCATGACTTTTATCCTCCTTTATTATAAAACAAAACATGATAATGATGCAATTATTATAAATGAAGCCGGATAAAAAATTTGTCAAAAGCCGTCAGGGAAAAAGAATTTAATCAGAAAAATTATGATGGATACTGGTTAAAGTTTAAGAAAAGATGCTATAATCTAAGAAAATATTTAATTTGGAGAGGAAGATGTTGTTGGATTTCGGAAAATATTTTGGCTGCGAAAGCGCACCTGTACCAGAGGAATATATGATGCAAATGAAAGAAAATGATCTGGACATATTGTATGCCGATGGTGATGTAACAGAGAGGTTTAATGTTTATTTTCATTTGCAGAATGAATTGATTTTTTTATTGGGAAGGGAAAATGACAGAGCGGCCGCCCATGTGTGCTATCTGATTTCCTATTATCTGTTTGTTGCATTGACACCGCCGCATTCAGAGATTCTGGCAATGGCTTATGCAAAAAAAGCATTTGAATTGTATCCGATGGAGCAATATCAGGAATGGATGGAAGAAGTGAGAAAGGGAAATTAGAGAGACAGTTTGGATAATCATCGTTTTGGGAATGGTTTAACAGGCGGAATTTCAGATCATAATCATGAACCTGGATGATCACCTGCTAATGCAACATATTGATGAAAAATAACGGGATGCAGAAAATAAACGACAAAAAGTCGGTCGACCTTATGTAACATTTAGTGAAATCGAAAGAATGCAGCAAAATCAAGGGTTTTCAGGGAAAAAGAAAATGGAGGTCGACCGACTTTTTTGAGGAAAAACGGTTGAAAAGAATAAAAAAGGTGGTATAATAATAACAGAAATGCAGTAAATACTGTTGTTGTACCGTACCTATAAGGAATTGAAAC
>CAYURX010000014.1:22566-29157 GCA_964447245.1 uncultured Coprococcus sp.
GTTGTACCGTACCTATAAGGAATTGAAACGTAATAAAACTGTCAATAAACTGTTTCTTCATGAGAAACCTCCTCGTTGTACCGTACCTATAAGGAATTGAAACATTTCCTTCGATTTCTAAACAGTAAAATCCTCTACCAGGTTGTACCGTACCTATAAGGAATTGAAACAAGACTATTCTTCTATCGTTTCATCTGACTCAGTTGAATCTGAAGTTGTACCGTACCTATAAGGAATTGAAACATCTTGTTTCATTCAAAAAACTCCTTTCTTTGGATAGGGTTGTACCGTACCTATAAGGAATTGAAACTTCATATTCTTGAACTTTTCCAAAGTAGGATCATTAGTTGTACCATGCTTATGAGGAATTGAAACATCTGGTTAGATGTGGAATGAGATCAGAGTTTGTGTAGTCTGTTTATTTTACTAAATGGCATTTTCCCGAGGTGGAGAATGCCGGGGCGGAGATTAAATGTTTATTGTTTTGGCGTATGATATTAATCAAAAAAGAGTAGGGAAAGTGCTAAAGATATGCAGGAAGTATCTTTCACATGTGCAGAAATCTGTATTTGAAGGGGTTATAACAGAAGCAAAGCTGAGACATTTAAAAAATGAATTAAAACAGGCTATTGTGCCGGAGGAAGATTCTATATGCATATATTCTCTGGAATCCTCAAGGTATATGATAAAAGAGCAGATTGGACATGTTCACGATAACAGCCATATTATTTAGAAATTTTAGAAATATCAGGAATTTGCAAGGAATCGAATACGGGGTGATGGATGAGTGTTTACAATAGAGGAAATGCTATCGAAACGGAATCAGAGAGAGGCATTTGAACATTTTCGGACGAAGAATGCACATTCTTCGGGGATGGATAAGATGAAACTGTCTGAGTTGGAAGATTATTGGAACATGAACCATCAACGAATCGAGGATGAGTTAAAGAAGGGCATTTACCAGCCAGGCATTATTTATAATTATGAAATTATTAATCCGAGAGGTAAGAAAAGGGTTATTTCAAGTTTAAATGTTATTGACTTGGAGAGTAAGGACTATTTATGGGTTCGTTTTGCAGATAATATTAATATTTATACGAAAACTCAGGAAGAAGCAGTTAATGTTTACCATGAGATTTGTAAGGTTTTGGAAGAACGGTTTAAGACGCCGGTTAATGAAAAGAAAAGCGGCGTGTTTCGGACCTGTGACAGGAGATTTCTCGGATATGAATTTTATAAAACCCATGGAAGAACGGAGCTGCGGAAGTATCAGTATAAGAAGATGAATACTTATTCTAACTGGCATCAAAGTGTTGTCCAGAAGGTGAACAGGGAATATCATATTACCGGTAACGGGGTACTGACAAAAAGAGATTATGCGCTGTTATTTGAAAATGAAGAAGAAAAGCATCATATACCTGTAGAAGCCATGGAGCAGATGAATATTTATGGTGATGTTACGATACATCCGGCTGTTTTGAAGACGATCAGCCATAAAAAAATAAGGCTTGCTTTTGTTGACCAGTACGGCAATGTGCTGGGTTATTTTGTGCCGGAGGGATATCGGGCAGCATCAAACGTTTTTTAAGGCAGTGTCAATTTTACAGTGAGATTTCGTTAAGGCTTAATCTGGCAAGACAGATGGAGATTGCCGCGATTCATAATATGAGGGCTATTCTGAGGTATTATAAGAAAGCGGATGAGGGGTTGACTGAAGCGATTCAGGCATTAAGCGGGTTTATTACGGAAGTGAATGAGGGGAAAACGATAGACAGTTTGATGCTTTCTGAGGCCAGAGCAAGACAGGTTTACGGCGTCTATTTAAATCGGGATGGAAAAAAGACATTGATAGAAGCATTTGAAGGAAAAATGGCTGCTCAATTAGTGATCGAAGGCAAGCGGCAGACGTACAGACACTTGATGATCCATGAGGTAAAGAATTTTCTGGCATTGATTGCAGACGGTGCTGAGTACAGGCCTTATAAATATTATTAAACGTTTCTTTTTGCATTTCTATGAAGAATTTCATAAAGATCAATCCTGTCATTGATGAATAATGCCGAATCATGTATAATTGACTTAACGTTAATATGTGTGAATGAATATGAGTTAATCAATAAGCGTGAATGAGTAAATAAGTAAATAAGTGAATGAGCGGAGAAAGGATTAATCAGATGACAGATCGTATGGCGACGGTGGAACAGTGGGCGATGCGGTATATTGTTCCGTTTTCTTTTGATGCGGACGGGACGGATTATGAACAGATTTTGAAGAATCTGGCGGAAGATGAGGCGTGGGAGCCGGCGGACATCCGGCAGGAGGATCACGATATTTATGCTTATGTCTATCATGCGTTTGAGCAGGTGGAGAATGACACGAGCAATGTGGGCTGTGCCTGGAATTACGCACGGACTGCCAGAGGGAATCGCGCGATCAGTACGGTTGTTTATCGTCCGGATGATACGCATTTTATTTATGTGGATATTGTTCAGGCCGGCGTCTATCTATTCAGAAGCGGGATCGGTTTGTTCTGGTATGAGATCAGGATGAACCAGAAGCGGCCGCTGCTGGTCGATGATATGGTGCAGTTCCAGAACTATTTCAGGGAACTGAACCTGAAAAAGAACGTGGGCCGGTTTTACCGTTTGGTTAAAAAGAATGTATGCAGCGGGATCGACGCAGACTGTTTATTAGAGGAGCTGCCTGAAAACGCAGCGGCAAAGGATTATGTATATTGCGGTTTTGAAAAGAGAAAAAACGGTAAGTATATATTAAGGCAGCATTTGCCGGGTTTTCAGGACTCAGAAGATATGGGGATCGACTACAGATTGTTTGAAAAGATTCAGTCCGCGGGCGGTTCGCAGCAGGAAGCGGTTCCGATGCTGAAGTATACAAGGGTGCAGAAGTTTACGATGGGGATGTGGGTGACGGAGATGCTGGCCGGTTTGAAATGCCGTCTCCAATATTATCCGGGACGCAGTAATTGCCTGAAAACACCGGAAAACAGCGGGAAGGATGCACCAAAGAGTGTACCTGAAAATAGCGGGAAAGACGTATCAAACAATACGCCAAAGAGTATGCAAAAAAACGTACCTGATAAAGCGCTTTTATTTAATTATTTCTATATCAAAAATGATACCGGCGGAAGTCAGGCGCTGATCAGGACCGCCTATCATTTGAACAACGGCTACGGCTACAGCCATTTGATGCCGGAGACAATCGAAGGGAAAGTTTATCAATCGTTTAAGGATGCCTATTGGTATGTGACCAATGAAGGCTGCGGCTATTATGTCGGCGCAGGCGGGACAAACAGCAGCTTTTTTAAAGGCAACATGGGATTTCGTGTGATGACGGATTATTTTCTGCTGTATATCATGCTGCTGTATCAATCCTATACGCTGCTGCATTATTCCGAGAAGATCGAGTATGGGCTGTCGGCCGATGCGGAGAAATATCTCAACGCATCGGAGGATTACATAGAATCACTTCAGAAAATCCGGACGGAAATCCATACGTTTTTGCTGAAAAGTGTGCATACCTCTGTGGGGCATATCCAGTATCAGAATGATTTTTATAATTATGCGCTGACGGAGCTGCGGATCAAGGAGGATGTCAAGAGCCTGACGGCAGGGCTGGATGCGATTGAAGAACTGCAGGAGGCGAAGGAGGACGAGAATAAAGCCGAAAAGCGGCAGATCGAGGACGACCGTCTGTCGATTGGACTTGGCGTTTTGTCGTTCCTGGCTGTTTTATCAGCCTTTTCTGATGGCCTCGGTTTTCTTGATATGGTCAAAGAGCGGGGTGGTATCGTGAACGTGTTTAGGAGCGGCCCGGAATATATCGTTGTATTTATCATTATTCTTGTCGCTTTTATATTCGCGGCGAGGGCGTTAAAACCAACGCTTCAGCGGACGCTGTCGAATAAGAAAAAAGGCGGGAAGGCCGGTAAGAAAAATGAATAGGCAGAGAATGCAAAGTTAGATTGTCAATGGAGCAGGAATGTGATATTATCCTTGATAGTGTATTGTATCGCATAGTGAAAGTTTAACAGATTTTATGGACGCAAGAGGAACCGGGAGGAAGAACGCATGGAAAAATGGGACGAAGTGGCGCTTGTGCCGGAGTTTTCCGAGCAGGGCGTGGATTGCTACCGTCTGGAAGGCGGCGGCTTTGAAAATGAATATTATGTTGGATCGGAGGCGGAGACGCGGAAACTGCTGAATACGCCGGAAGTTGTGGGGTACGAGGTGTATCACTGCCTGATTCCGTCGACTTCGCAGATGCTCTATTATTTCAAAGAGCAGAAAAAAGTAACAACTGCCAATATTCTGTCGATTTTGCGGGGCGCATTGAATTATCCGCTGGAGGAGAGCTGCTACAGGGAGCATATCCGTGTCCATGATATCAGTTTTTTGTCCAGCGAACGTGTGTTTAATCAGGATGAGATTGCCGGACTCGAGATTAAATACAGCAAGCTGACCATGGTGCCGGGCAGTACGCTGCTGATCGGGGATATCATTGCAACGGGAGAGACACTGATCCACTGTCTGCGTTATGTGACGGATTTTTACCGCAGCAATGGTGCGGAACTGAGAAATATTATTATTTTTACCATCGGCGGAACGACGGGCATCCGGATTCTGGAACGGCTGACAAAAGAGATCCGTGAATACTGGCCGAATTTTGAAGGATTCATTGCCGTTTATTATGAGGGCATTTTCAGTACCTACCAGGACAAGGGCGTATCGGGCATCAATCTGCCGGATGTGGATTTTTACTGGAAGGGCGGCATTGTGGCGCCGGAATACAGGCGGCAGACATTGTCCATGCGCAATCCGCTGTTTGAAAAATGCGTCATTTATGACGGTGGGGCCAGACGCTATGAAATCTATGAACATGTAGAAGAAGTGCTGGAATACTGGAAGGGCATCGCCAGACGGGCCGACATGATCGACCTGAAGGAACTGTTGGATGAAAAGCTGGGTTATCCGACCCCGATTCATTTTGAGGACTGGGTGCATGCGAATCATTATGAAAAGCTGAATCCGATGCTGATCAAATGGCTTTACAGGCAGGAGAAAGGGTATATCGAGAGTCTGAAGGATGCGACGCTTAAAGAAATTGCCGAACAGAGAATTGATGAATTTACAACGGCATTAAGAAAATACATGATTTAAAACAAAAGAGGATTGAAGTGTTATGAAAGAAGAAAATACGAAAACGGCTGCTGTGGATATTGATTATGCGGAGACAGCGGTCCCGAAGGAAATCAGACGTAAGCTGTTGACAATGTTTATGATTATGCTTGGATTTACTTTCTTTTCGGCCAGCATGTGGGTTGGTCAGGAACTGGCGGATGGTTTGGATTTTGGCGGTTTTATCGGCGCGCTGATATTGGGCGGTATTATCCTGGCTTTGTACACGGGCGCTTTGGGCTATGTGGGCGCTGAGACGGGACTGAGCATGGACCTGCTGGCTCAGAGGGCATTTGGCATCAAAGGTTCTTATCTGTCTTCAGCCATGATCAGCTTTACGCAGATTGGTTGGTTTGGCGTCGGCATTGCCATGTTTGCGATCCCGGTGGCCAATGAATTGCTGGGTGGCAGTCAGACGGCCCAGTGGATACTGGTCATTGTGGCAGGTGTCTGTATGACGGCATCCGCTTATTTTGGCATTAAATCACTGACGGTGGTCAGCTATATCGCTGTTCCCCTTGTGGCTGTGCTTGGTACGGTCGCCATGATTATGGCCGTTCAGAGAGGGGACGGAACGATCACCGAGCAGTTTGCCGTATCCAGCGGGTCGTTGACGGTGATCCAGGGAGCCGGACTGGTTATTGGTTCCTTTGTTTCCGGCGGAACGGCAACGCCGAATTTTACCCGTTTCGCGAAAAACGGCAGGGTCGGAGCCATTGTCACTGTCGTTGCATTTTTCATCGGTAATTCGCTGATGTTCTTTTTTGGCGCCGTTTCATCAATTTATGTGGGCGGCAATGATATTTTTGAAGTGATGATCAATCTGAACCTGTTTTATCTGGCGATTCTTGTGCTTGGCCTGAATATCTGGACGACCAACGATAACGCCCTGTACTCAGCGGGCCTTGGCCTTGCGAATATTTTTCACCAGAAGAAGAAACCGATGGTACTCGTATCCGGCATCATTGGCACGGTCATGTCCGTATGGCTGTATTACAATTTCTGTAACTGGCTGAACATACTGAATTGTACACTTCCGCCGGTAGGTATTATACTGGTACTGGCCTATTTCATGCACCGGCAGGAATATAACAGCGAGAGCAAAAACACAAAGGTCGTTGACTGGTTTGCAGTCGTTGGTGTAATTCTCGGTGCTGTCGTTGCCAATGTCGTTTCCTGGGGGATCGCTTCCATCAATGGTATGGTTGTGGCGGCTGTCTGCTATATCGCCGGACAGATGATCCAGAAGAAAAAATAACCGAAACCCTTGACAGATTTGATATTTTCGGGGTATACTAACTGAACATGGGTGAATCTGTGTGCTGAAATATGTTAAAAAGCTTCCGTGCAGCCGGGGAGATAGCGGTGCCCTGTACCTGCAATCCGCTACAGCAGG
>CAYURX010000015.1:0-28532 GCA_964447245.1 uncultured Coprococcus sp.
GAGTATTTTACGATCATGGATGCTTTTTCCAATCTGGATCTGGAACAGAAGCTGGCGGATATGGGTGTGGAAGTTCACCGCTGGATGAATCTGACGAACCGGAATCTGCATTATAAAGGACAGAAAAATCTTGGCGTTCAGATCGCGGAGTATTGCCAGTATGAAATGGGGCCGACTTCGACGGCGAATATCTGGTGTGCGAAAAATTATGCCGTACACGGTTTTGACGGGATCATCCATGTGAAATCCGCGGGATGTACGCCAGAGATCGATATTATGCCGGTGCTGCAAAATATCAGCGCGGATTATAAGATTCCCGTTCTGTACCTGACCTATGATTCGCAGACCAGCGATACGGGACTGGCAACAAGAGTGGAAGCGTTTTACGATATGATCAGTATGAGAAAGAAGGTTGTCTGATGGAAGAAGCATATCTTGGTATAGATATAGGATCGATTTCGACCAAAGGTGTGATTATTGACAGTCGGAATCAGATCCTTGCAAGTGAGTATATCTGGACGGAAGGGAATCCGCTGGGAGCGGCTAAAAAACTCATCGGCCTTCTGGAAGCCCAGTTTGACAAGGAGAAATATCAGATCGTTGCGACAGGCACAACGGGCAGCGCCCGAAAGCTGGTGGGCGCCATGGTGGGCGCAACGATGGTGAAAAATGAGATTACCGCCCATGCGGTCGGCACAACGACTTTATATCCTGAAGTGCGGACGATTCTTGAAATCGGCGGTCAGGATTCAAAGATTATTCTGGTGGAAAACGGGGTGGCCGTCGATTATGCCATGAATACGCTCTGCGCCGCCGGAACAGGTTCTTTTCTCTCCAGTCAGGCCAAGCGCCTGGGCGTGGAAGTGGAGAAATTTGGAAAGATTGCCCTGACATCGAAGCATCCGACCCAATTGGCGGCCAGATGCACCGTGTTCGCGGAATCTGATCTGGTACATAAGATCCAGATGGGCCATTCAAAAGAAGATATCATCGCCGGATTGTGCCAGGCTGTTGTCAATAACTACCTGAACAATGTGGGAAAAGGCAAAAAAATAGTCTCTCCGGTTGTGTTCCAGGGCGGAGTCAGCAAGAATATCGGTGTGGTAGCCGCTTTTAAAAAGGCATTGGGCTGCGAGATCATTGTTGACGATAACGGGCACCTCATGGGCGCTCTTGGTATCGCCATCCTTGCGGGCAAGGGCAATGCCAGAAAAGTTTTTGACTTCTCCGTTGAGGATATGGTATTCAAAACACGGGAAATCAATTGCGGCCGCTGCCCGAATAACTGCGAGATCATCTGTGTATACCGGGATGATATGCTTATTGATTCATGGGGCAACCGCTGTGATAAAGGCGCGTTAAAAGCAGGTACACGAACTGGCGTCAAATAAACTGAACTGTCAAGTTTTTCTCAGATGAGTTTCTGGTGAAGATGGAATGCCGTAAAAAATGTAATCATTGAGGTTACATATATCTTTTCTGGGCCGTGAATCCGCGTCCGCAGACTTCCCGCACTTCATTGATGGTAATGAAGGCTTCGGGATCAATTTGCAGAACCAGTTCCTGCAGTTTGAATAATTCTCTTGGAGATACGACGGTCAGTACGGCGTTTGAAGGCTGGCCGCTGTAACCGCCGTGTATGGCCAGGAGAGTTGTGCCGCGGTCAAGGTCTGCCTGGATGGCTTTATTGATGGCTTCATAGGCCGGGCTGATGATTTTTAATTGAATCTGCCGTTTGCCGTTGATGAGCAATCTGTCAAGGATGATGGTGTACATGAGCACAAGCAGAATGCCATAGAGCACCTGTTCACGGTCGGATATAAACATTTGCAGCAATAAAATAGAGAAGTCAAACAGGTAGAGTGTGATGGACACGGATATTCCTGTTTTTTTCTGTATAACAAGGGGTGGGATATCCATGCCGCCTGTCGAGGCGCCTGCCTGAATCACCATGCCGATACCGACACCGATGCCAATTCCCGCAAAAATGGTCGCCAGTAATTTGTCAGATGTAAGCGGTCCAATATGAGCGGCTGCAATCTGGAGGATGGACAGGAAAAAAGGGTATTCAAAGGTACTTAAAATGGTTGTGAGCGCAAAAGCTTTGCCAAGCACCCATGCGCCGAGCAGAAACATAGCAATATTAAAAATGTAGACGAAGGCGGTAATCGGAATATGCAGGGTGTATTGCGCAAAAAGTGCCAGTCCTGTTGTGCCGCCGGTGATCAGATCATTTGGCAGAATAAAAAATGCAACCGCTATGGTGTAAATAAAATTACCGAGAGAGATGAGTAAAAAATTTTTCATGATAAAATGCCTCCTTTACTGTAGTAAAACAAAAAAGGAAGATGGACTTGTTCATCCACCTTCCTTAAATATTTCGAATATGCTGATGTCGATACTGGTATTGATGTCGTTTGTACATAAGATAACCTTCTACTGAAAAAATTTAATGTAATTAGTTTACAATAAAATTACCCAAAAGTAAAGGGAAAAATGAGGGAGTAAATATGCCGAAAAAAGTAGTATCAAGCTGTGATATCTGTGCGAATTACAGTTATGATGAAGATTATGAGTGTTATACCTGCGAGGTGGATCTGGATGAGGATGAGATGAGCCGTTTTATGCGGGATAGTTTCTATGATTGTCCTTATTTTCAGATGGGAGACGAGTACAGAATCGTTCGTAAGCAGATGTAGCAGTGACACAACGTTCCCGCGAAGGGAAAACAGTTTGGTTCTGTGCTTTGGATATGTCATAATACGGACCGTCTCTGTGTTTTAAAGGCAGAGACAGTCCGTATTGTGCGTTATAAGGATGAAAACTAAATGGTTACATTTTGATTATAAATTGACGTATAGAACATCGTGGCCTGTGTATGGCAGGAATTTGTTGAGTACGTCCTGAGTGGAGAGACAAAGGCTGGATGTGTTGATGCACGGGTGACATCCCATCAGGGCCTTGTTGGCCACTTCCTGGTCAATGACGAGCTGTACATGCTTCTCATGATCGTTCATCAGTCCAAGTATGCTTACAGAGCCGGGGGTAAGGCCGAGATAAGCCTCCATATATTCCTCCGGAGCAAATGACAGCCGGGGTGAATGGATCTGTTTGCAGAAGTCACGGGTGACAAATTTCTTGTGGCCCGGCATCATTAAAAGATAGAATTTCGTTTTCTGCGCATTGCAAAGGAAAAGGTTTTTGCAAATATCAATACCAAGGATCTTATCGACATCGTGACAGTCATCAATGCTTGCCATAGCATCGTGATCGATACGGATATAAGGAATGTTCAGTTCTTCCAGCAGATCGTAGACTTTCATTTCACGTTCCAGACGGGTATCGGTAGGTCGTGTCGTATAAACCGTTGGATCTATATGCTTCTTACATGTCATGTCAATCGCCTCTTTCAATCAATACTTTAAAGAGTGACGAATTCTTTTATGAAAATATTATATGGAAAAGCCCATGGTAATTTATGAAAAAACGTGTATAATAGGGATTACACGCTGATTAGCGTCAGGATAAAATAAATGAAGGCAGTCGTAATGGAAAAGAGATATAATACAATTATTTTTGATATGGACGGCACTTTGCTGAATACGCTGGAGGATCTGACGGATAGCGTGAATGCCGCCATGGCCGCTTTCGGGCGTCCGCAGCGTACGATCGATGAAGTCCGGCAGTTCGTGGGAAACGGTGTGCTGAGGCTGATGGAACTGGCCGTACCGGAAGGCAGGGATGCCCCGGATTTTCAGGAGATCTATGCATGGTTCAAGGACTATTATTCGGCCCACTCACAGGTGAAGACCCGCCCTTATGAGGGCATGACGGAACTGGTGCGGGCATTGAAAGCCAGAGGATGCAGGATGGCCATTGTGTCAAACAAATTCCATGATGCGGTCTGTGACCTGAGCCGGATGTATTTTGGGGATATGCTGCCGGTGTCCATCGGGGAGAATGAAGCCGCCGGTATTCGCAAAAAACCGGAGCCGGATACGGTTTATGCCGCTTTAAAGGCATTAGGCGCACAGGTATCGGAAGCGGTGTATGTGGGCGATTCGGAGGTGGATTACGCCACTTCGGTGAATGCGGGAATGGATTGCATACTGGTAAGCTGGGGATTTCGGGACAGAGAGTTGCTGGAATCTTTTCAGCCATTGGCTGTTGTCGATCGTCCGGAAGAGATTTTAGCATTTGTGAACGGAGAATAAACCGGCAAATACTTTTTTCATAAAAATTGCCAGATGTATTGACAAGGAGCAAGAATCACAATATAATACTAGATGTTGTATGAGATTAAAAGGCAAACACAATATATGTAGTATATGCGGCACATGTTCGCAGAAAGTGATATTTTGCGGAATGGGCCCGTATGGGAGGAACAGGGAATGATAGACAAAATTCAGAAAAGAAATGGCACAATGGTGGATTTTGATTCTGTGAAGATATTGAATGCCATCAGCCTTGCAAATAAAGCCGTTGAAGATGAGACGATGGATCCGGCGGATCTGTCCTATCTGACACAGAAGGTATGTCAGAGGCTCAGCCCGGATGAAGTGGTGACGGTGGAGTATGTGCAGGATATTGTGGAGGATACACTGATCAAGTTCGGTTATGCCAAGACGGCGAAGGCCTATATTCTGTATCGCGCGGAGCACACAAAGATCCGCCAGACAGAGTCAGACCTGATGGATATTTATTCCAAACTGACTTATTCCAGTGCCATGGATGAGGATATTAAGCGCGAGAACGCCAATATTGACGGTGATACGGCCATGGGAACCATGCTCAAATACGGTTCGGAAGGCGCGAAATATTTCGTTGATAATTATGTATTGCCGAAAGATATTGCGGCAGCCCATATTAACGGGGATATCCATATTCATGACAAGGATTTTTATATGCTGACAGAAACCTGCTGTCAGATCGACCTGATCAAGCTGTTTAAGAACGGTTTTTCAACAGGACATGGGCATCTGAGAGAGCCGCAGTCCATTATCAGCTATGCGGCGCTGGCCTGTATCGTTATTCAGGCCAACCAGAATGAGATGCACGGCGGACAGAGTGTTCCGAATTTTGATTATGCCATGGCGGACGGCGTCAAGAAGACGTTTCGCAAGGAATACTTTACATGGCTGGAAGCCTGCCTGAGACTGCAGGCCGGTCTGTCCGATGAGGCGGCGAAGACCGTTACCGAACAGGTGAAGACGGCCATTCAGGATAAGCTGCGGATCGCCAACACAGAAGCCTGCGAGGCTGAACTGGCCGCATTGCATATTGAGGGTATTGCAGTGGAGGATTTGCAGAAGGCGCATCGCTTTGCGGCGCAGGAAGCGCTGAAAAGCACCGACAGGCAGACCCATCAGGCCATGGAGGCTTTTGTGCACAACCTGAATACGATGAATTCCAGGGCAGGCGCTCAGGTGCCGTTTAGCTCGATCAATTATGGGACGGATACATCAGAGGAAGCCAGAATGGTTATCCGTAATCTCCTGTCAGCGACAGAAGACGGTCTGGGCGGCGGCGAGACCCCGATCTTCCCTGTTCAGATTTTTAAGGTGAAGGAGGGTATCAACTTTAATCCGGGAGAACCGAACTATGATTTGTTCCAGATGGCCCTGCGCACATCGGCGCAGCGTTTGTTCCCGAATTTCAGTTTTATTGACGCACCGTTTAATCTGCAGTATTACCGCCCGGGTGATTACAATACAGAAGTTTCTTATATGGGATGCCGGACAAGAGTCCTGGGCAACCATCATGATCCGTCCAAGGAAGTGACCTGCGGACGTGGTAATCTGAGTTTTACATCGATCAATTTGCCGAGACTTGGTATTGAGGCCCATGGAGATATTGAGAAGTTCTACAAATCGCTGGATGATATGATCGATCTGGTTATCCGTCAGTTACTGCATCGTTTCCGCATCCAGTGTACGAAGAAGGTGCGCAACTATCCATTCCTGATGGGTCAGGGGATCTGGATCGATTCCGAGAGACTGGATATGGACGACAGCGTTGCCGAAGTGCTCAAACACGGTACACTGAGCGTTGGTTTTATCGGCCTGGCAGAGACATTGAAGGCACTGACTGGCAAACATCACGGCGAATCTGAGGAAGCTCAGAAGCTTGGCCTTGAGATCATCGGACATATGCGTCAGCGTATGGATGAAGAATCTGAGAAGACAGGACTGAATTTCACGCTGCTGGCCACACCGGCCGAAGGACTCAGCGGACGTTTTGTCCGTATTGACAAGAAGAAATACGGCAATATTGAGGGTGTCACTGACCGTGAATACTACACGAACTCCTTCCATGTGCCGGTCTATTATCCGATCAAGGCTTATAAGAAGATTCAGCTTGAAGCGCCTTATCACGCATTTACCAATGCGGGGCATATCAGTTATGTGGAACTGGACGGCGATACATGCAAGAATATTAAGGCATTTGAATCGATTATTCGTTATATGAAAGAACAGGGCATTGGGTATGGTTCAGTGAACCATCCGGTGGACCGTGATCCGGTCTGCGGCTATACAGGCGTTATTGATGATATCTGTCCGCGATGCGGGCGCAGAGAGGGTGAGCCTGTGAGCCTTGCCTTTTTGAAAGAACTAAGGAGAAAATATCCGAATGTACCGTTGTACACGGATGAAGAAATTTTAGCAGGAGGTATTGAACATGACTGGCGTAGAAAACAAGAGTGTGGATGCTGCGATTAATGAAGCAGTTGTAGGTGAAGGTGTAAAATTTGAGAGGATCCGTCGGATTACAGGATATCTTGTAGGAACAACAGACAGATTTAATGATGCTAAACGTGCTGAGGAGCATGACCGCGTAAAGCATGGTTTAAACTAAGATGGCATCGGGCGACTGCGCAGGCGATTTTGTCTGCCGCAGTCGTTTTTTCGCTGTTCGGATTTGATGACAGAGTGAGAAACGGAGGAAGGACATGGAAGCGGCGATGTTGAATATTAGCGGAATTTCAGATGATTCCATTGTAGACGGGCCGGGCTTGCGGTATACTATATTTGTGCAGGGATGCCCCCATCATTGCCCGGGGTGTCACAATCCCCAGACTCATAGTTTTGAGGGCGGGCAGCAGCGGACATTGGATTCGCTGATGAAAGAGATCAGGGGAAATCCGCTGTTATATGGTGTGACATTTTCAGGCGGGGAGCCTTTTGAGCAGGCAAAAGTGCTGGCGTCACTGGGATATGAGCTGAAAAAGAACGGATTGAATGTGATGACCTACAGCGGCTATACGTACGAGCAGTTATTGCAGAGGGCCGGGAAAGAGCAGGGAGTGGCGGCTTTGCTGGATGCGACCGATATTCTGGTAGACGGCCCTTATCTGGAGGCGCAGAGGGATCTGACCTTATTGTACCGGGGCAGCAGCAACCAGCGGCTGATCGATCTGGCGGCCATGCGGCTGGCCGGTGATGTGAATACGGTGAAACTCTGGCATCCTGAGGAAGTATAATCGCATTAAAGGCAGGTAGATAGAAGATGAATCATATTTATATGGGAGAAGGCAAAGGTAAGACGACGGCGGCTGTAGGACTGGCTGTGAGATGCGCAGGGCATGGACGGCGAGTGCTGTTCAGTCAGTTTTTAAAGCCGGCGACTTCCGGTGAACTGGAAGTGCTGAGTGAAATGGAGCATATGCAGCTGCTGGTCTGTCCGGCTTACGGCGGTTTTACGTGGCAGATGTCCGATGAGGACAAACAGGATATGCGCTCTGTTTATGAGCGGTATCTGTGGGATATTGTGAGAGTCATTTTGCAGGGGAATTTCCGTATGCTGATCATGGATGAGATCATCGGCGCGTGCAGCGCCGGTCTTGTGGATGAGGATTATCTGTGGGAATGTCTGGAGCAGCTTCCGGATGATCTGGAAATTGTTATGACCGGAAGATATCCGTCGGACCGGATGCTTGAGTGGGCGGATTATATAACGGAGATGAAAAAAGTGCGCCATCCTTTTGATCAGGGCGTGGAAGCGCGTAAGGGAATCGAATTTTAAAACCGGAGGCTCGTATGTTTGATGATTTGAGAGGGCGCAGGCCCCAGTCTATCGATGAGGAAAGTTACAGGCAATTTGCTGTGATGGTGCCCCTGATCCGGCAGGGGGATGATATTTTTGTGCTGTTTGAAAAGCGGTCCGGCAGCCTGAAGCGTCAACCGGGCGAGATCTGTTTTCCCGGCGGGGCCAGGGAAGGCGATGAAACGCCGCTGCAGAATGCCGTTCGTGAAACGGCGGAAGAATTGCGGATCACAGTGCGGCAGATCGATGTGATCGCTCAGATGAATACGCTTCTGACGGTTTATGATAATAAAGTATCGGTTTTTCTGTGTGAATTGAAGGATTATGCCATGACCTATGCCCCGGCGGAGGTGGGCGAGGTGTTTTTGGTACCGCTGAATTTTTTTATGGAGCAGAAACCGGATGTGTACGTCAATCGTGTGGAATTGCATACGCCGGATGATTTTCCTTATGAGAAAGTTCCGGGCGGCCGGAATTACCATTGGCATGCCGGCCGCAAAAATGTTTATTTCTATTATTATGAGGATAAAGTCATCTGGGGAATGACGGCCTATATTATGCAGGATGTTGTCAGGACCATCAGCAGGGAGTCGAAAGGAAAAGAGGTGCAGGGATGAAGAATAAGAAGAAAGATATGACGGTCGTGATGAACAGGAAACCTGTGAAAAAAATTGTCGAATATTATTATTTTGTCCAACAGGAGGTGTCTGCCAGGGATTTGCAGAAGGCTGTTGGCGAGGAATGGTTTGAGAAGGCGGATATTTGGCCGGAACTGAATCTGATGGAAGTGGAGATGAGTTTTGACTCATTGATCTTTCAGGATGCGGCGGAATGTTTTATTGATCCGGTGGATCTGGAATATTTTGAGGAGCAGGGAATTAAGACAAAATATCAAATCAGTTATGATGCGGGCGATATAGAGGCCGTCAGGCAGGTGATGAAACGGATCATGACGGCAATCGGCGGAAGAGTGTGCAGCGATACCGATGATTTTGAGCCGTCCTACACGGTAGAACAGATTGACCGGTTATCATAAGGGAGAATCCTGCAAAGCAGGATTCTCCCTTATGATATAAAGTATTGTTAAAATCAGATGGATGAAATGAAGGAGTAAAGATACGGCGATGAATTGGAAGAATAAGTTGATTGGAGACCGGGCTTTTTACGGTCGGGTACTGGCCATTGCTGTGCCGATTATGATTCAGAACGGTATTACCAATTTTGTCAGTCTTTTGGATAATCTGATGGTGGGGCGGGTTGGTACGGAACAGATGTCCGGTGTTGCCATTGTCAATCAGTTGATTTTTGTCTATAACCTGTGTATTTTCGGTGGTATTTCCGGCGCGGGGATCTGGCGGCGGCACTTCATTATGGCCGTCAGTATATGCAGGTGATGCTGGCCGGGCTTCCTGCGTTTATGATGCTGCAGGTATATGCCAGCACGCTGAGGGAATGCGGTGAAACCGTCGTGCCGATGAAGGCCGGAATACTGGCTGTTATGGTGAATCTGACATTTAATTATCTGTTGATCTATGGTAAATTTGGTTTTCCAGAGCTGGGTGTTGTGGGAGCCGCTGCTGGTGAATGAAACTTTATGGGCCGCAGCCATGGCTATGCTGACCCAGTGTTATTCTGTCAGGGGACTGAGTGTGGTCGCAGGTCAGAATATTGCCAATACCATTAGCAATGTCTTCAATGTTGTTTTTATTGCCCTGGGGGATGCGGTGGCAATTATTGTGGGCCAGCTTCTGGGTGCGGGCAAAATGCGTGAGGCCAGGGATACGGATAATAAGATGATCGCGTTCTCGGTTTTCTGCTGTACCTTTATAGCTGCAGCGATGATCGTGATCGCGCCGCTTTTCCCGCAGCTCTATAATACAACAGTGCAGGCCAAAGAGCTTGCGGTGAGATTTATTATTGTTCAGGCTGTTTTTATGCCGCAGAATGCATTTATGCATGCCGCCTATTTTACCTTGCGTTCGGGCGGCAAGACCATAGTGACCTTTTTGTTTGACAGTGTGTTTGTCTGGTGTGTCAGCGTGCCGATCGCTTATTGCCTGAGCCGGTATACGGATCTGTATGTTGTTTATATCCTGATACTGGTGCAGATCGGCGACTGGATCAAATGCGCCATTGGTTTTATACTGGTCAAAAAAGGTGTCTGGCTGCAGAATATTGTCAGCGATTAGTCGATCGTTTGACAAATAAGCGGATGAATCACGAAGAATGGTCATTCGCAGATCAAACGCAGGTGACACTGAAAATTGGGAAAGCGGGTGACGTATGAATACGCAGCAGATTGAATACTTTCTTGAAGTCGTAAGGCAGGGGAGTTTTACGAAAGCGGCACAGATACTGTATACATCGCAGCCTTCTCTGAGCAGGCAGATCACAAAGCTGGAGGAGGAACTGGGAACATCACTTTTTAACCGGTCAAGGTCGGGCGTTGTCCTGGATGTGAGTCTGGACAGGGGATTTGCCATTTCTGATGTGTGGTCGAGGGGAATGAGTGACCGGAGCCTGGGACATCTGGTACTGGAGCAGGAGATGCCGATTTGTGTCGCCTGGAATGCGCATCATGTCTGCGATGATCTGTTTGTTTTTGCGGAGGCTTTAAGTACGTGCCTGTCATGCTTTTTTTGATATAATTGATATGAAGAAATGGGTATTTTACGCCGCCTGAAGATGGTGCTAAACTCTTAGATAGAAAGAGCGAACGAAAAAAGATTCAGGAGGATTTTTACCATGGGATTATTGAATGAAAAGGTTGTGATTGTAACAGGCGCCAGTTCAGGTATTGGTGAGAAAACGGCGGAAGTGCTGGCTGCCGAAGGCGCAAAGGTTGTGCTGGCCGCAAGAAGACTGGAGAAGCTTCAGGATGTTGCAGGAAGAATTGCTGCAAATGGCGGCGAGGCGTATGCGGTGGCCGCCGATGTGAGCGTAAAGGATGATTGCGAGCATCTCGTTGCGGCTGCTGTTGAAAAGTATGGTCGTATTGATGTGCTGGTCAATAATGCCGGTATCGGCGACAAACAGATGGCCATTACACGCTGCAGTGATGAATGGTGGCGGCAGATTATATCTGTGAATCAGGATTCTGTTTTCTATATGACAAGAGCAGCACTCGTCTACATGGAAAAGCAGGGCGAAGGTTCCATCGTGAATATTTCATCGATCGGCGGTGTTTTTGCCAATGCAGGTATCGCTTACAGCGCAGCGAAAGCCGCTGTTGTCGCAATGACAAAAAATGTTGCTATTCAGTTTGCCGGTAAAGGTATCCGTTGTAATGCTGTTTGTCCGGGACCGACAATCACACCGTTGTTGTCCGCCGATGAGATGGCCACATTTGATCAGGAGTTCATGCAGATTTGTAATGAGCATATTTGCAGAAGCGTGCCGAAGGCTGAGACTGTGGATCAGGCGAATGCTGTTCTGTTTTTTGCCAGCGATCTTTCAAAGGCCGTGACAGGACAGGCATTGGTTGTTGATTACGGCTGCAATCTGTAACAGCAGATCATATGGATGCAATGATTTTTCAAAAAGAAAAGCAAATGCGCAGGCCCCGCAAACCGCTCCTTGTGGGCTCCGGTGTGCTGATGCTTTTCTTTTTAGGTATTATTTATGCATGGTCTGTGTTCAGGCTGCACATTCAACAGGAGTTTCCTGATTTTACGGCAGCCCAGTTGTCGCTGAATTTTTCGATCGTTATGATTGGTTTTTCATTAGGCGGATTTTTGGGTGGTATTCTTTCCGGAAAATATTCACCGGGGACAGCGGCACGAGTATCAGCGGTCTTTTTGCTGTCTGGTTTCCTGAAAAACTGGGACTTATATCGGGGATCCTCTTAATGGGATTTGGCATCGGCAGTTTATTGATCGGCAGCGCCGTTGATGCGCTGGCAAATGAAATCAGTATTTTTGTTATTTTCAGAATACTGGCAGTGATTGTTTTTGTTGTATTATTTGCGGGTTCTTTCGTGGTTGTGCGGCCTGCAGCAGCGGCAGCAGGTGCGCCTGCAGACAATGGGAAAAGTTATACGCCGCAGGAAATGGTGAAAGAACTGTTCTTCTGGGTATATTTTGTGTGGAACATTCTCATGAGTTCATCAGGATTGCTGGTCATTAATAGTGCGGCCAATATTGCGGTTTACTATGGTGCAGCCGCCGGTCTGGGATTGGGTGTGTCATTGTTTAACGGAGGCGGGCGTCCGATTGTCGGTTTCATTATGGACAGACTGGGACAGATCAAAGGGATGATCTGTATGAACAGTGTTTTGATACTGGCAGGCGTATCATTGGTGGCAGCGTCTGTGTTGGGCAATGCCGCGCTGGCCTGTGCAGGGATGTTTATGGTCGGCATATGTTATGGCGGCGGCATGACGATTTCCGCAAAGGTTATCAATACTCAGTTTGGACCGGCCTGTTATCCGGTGAATCTCAGCATTGCCAATTTCTGCGGGATACCGGCTTCTTTTATCGGTCCGTTTATTTCCGGCTTATTAATGGATCGATCCGGCGGCGATTATCAAAGTACATTTGTCCTGCTGCTGGCGATGGGGATCGTCAATATGATGATTGTATTCATATTAAGCAGGTTGTTGAAGAAAAAGCAGAAGAAATAGCGTATATAAAAATCCCCCGTGAATGAAATTCGATGAATTTTGTTCATGGGAGATTTTTATATATATGATTTGAAATCTATAAGATTTTGATTTATACTGGATATACAAGTCAAAGCGGTTTTTGAAAACTGTCAAATTTAAATATGTTTACTCATTATAGAAACTCCAACCAGAAAATTACAACAGATGAAATTCAGTTTTAAGAATTAGAAAGTTTTTTATTTCGGCTCTGCCTGCATAAGTTTTGGCGGACAAGAGTAATTGATAAAGGAATTCTTAAAGAGTATGTTGCGTATGTACAAAAAATCTTGAACATTCATAGTTTGTTGTAGGGGATGGAAAATATGGAGCGAAATATATCGAAGATAGATAGAATTATTTTTACTAATAAGCAGAATATTCCATGGAAAGAGGTTGAGCAATATTTAAAAAGATATATTGGAAAGAATTTTATAGTCAATGAATATAGTGATAGTATTTTTATCGGTAGTGATTTTCCTGATGAATTTACTGAATCCAAATATACTAAGAGCCTTCGCGGAGCGTTGGCTAAAGTGAAGGCCAATATGGCGCAGATTATAGGAACTATAATCGTAAATGCAACAAATAGACGATGGATGAAAAATAAGGCTGATAAGCATAATAAAAATGCGTCAGAGGGATGGTATAGGTATGACACATATTTTAGTATGCCAGTAAAAGGAAGCGAAGAAAACATAGAACGAATAAATCAATACAGGGCAACTCTTGTAGTTAGAAAAACATCAGCAGGTCTATTTTTATATGATGTTATAAATATAAAAAAAGAAGCGAGTACGCCGCTTGAGTCATAAAAGACTGTACGGTAAAAAACCGCTTCTTGTAGTATATATTACAGGATACTAAAATACTTGTCAAGTGAGAATATAAATTTATTATTATAGTATTTGGAGTCTGTACATAAGGGGTTATAGGAGATCATGAGGTTCATATAAGACAGAATTACGGCATATATGCATGGTATATGATGCATATGTGCCATAATTTTTGGCGTTAAGCTTCCCAGCGTCCGGATGCGCCGCATGGCAGTACAAGGCCGTTGCATGATACGGGCAGACCGATTTCATCTGCAAGAACCCTGCCTTTATATAATGGCAGAAGTTCTGTTTTCAGCATATACGTCAGAACGGCAGGCTGTAATCCGGTCGTGTAAGAATTGACAAGGAAAAACAGCGGGTTGTCGCTTAAAAGCTTTGTGCATAATTGAATAAATGGATGGATGGAAGTTTCAATCTTCCATATTTCGCCTTTTGGACCGCGGCCATAAGAAGGCGGGTCCATGATAATGGCATCGTAATGATTGCCACGGCGAATCTCACGTTCAACGAATTTCTGGCAGTCGTCAACGATCCACCGTACACTTGTATCCGGCAGGCCCGATAATTTAGCGTTTTCTTTAGCCCAATTGACCATTCCCCTGGAAGCGTCTACATGGGTGACATGTGCGCCGGCCTTGGCCGCTGCACATGTAGCACCGCCGGTATAGGCAAAGAGGTTTAAAACTTTGATCGGGCGGTTTGCTTTTTGAATCAAATCATAAAACCAGTCCCAGTTGGCAGCCTGTTCAGGAAACAGGCCGGTATGTTTAAAACTGAAAGGTTTCAGATTGAAGGTTAAATCAAGTTTGTGGTAATGAATGGACCATTGTTCGGGTAAGTCAAAAAATTCCCATTCGCCGCCGCCTTTATTGCTGCGGTGGTAGTGTCCGTTCATTTTCTTCCAGCGGCTGTCCTTTTTTGGTGTTGCCCAAATGACCTGTGGGTCAGGACGCACCAGTATATATTGGCCCCATCGTTCCAGTTTTTCACCGGAACAGGTATCAATGACTTCGTAATCTTTCCAATTATCAGCAGTCCACATAAAATCCTCCGTGTAAATTCTCTCATATCGTGTCAGTTTTACTGAATCATGTCAATCTTTATCCATTATAAGAGATGGAAGGAGAATAAACAAGAGTAACTGGTAATTTTTTAATGGAGGATGAATTTTTTAATGGATAAATTTCAGGATGTTGATCATACCAGATAATTTTAAATATGCCGTCTGAAAGGAGGCCGTATAATTGATGAGTGCCTGTTAAACGTAAAGAAAAAACGCTATCATATTCCAATTATTATTGCTCGACATTATTCGACAGTTCGAATTCAATCCTTCATTTCACTGTGTGACCGCTTTTTGGTATTCTTTAAAATATTCCGTTGCGTAAGCAATAAATGCTTTGCGTACATTGGACATATAATTTTCTTTTGGCCAGACCAGCTTCAGAATACGGTAACTGCCGTTATCCTGAACGTGAAGTATGTGTACTTTTCTGTTTTTCAGCAGCGGTAAAAGTGTTTGATAAGGCAGAAAAGCTATTCCGGCTCCCTGTTCGACAAGATCGATGGCCTGGTCAAGATTTTTGCTTCGGACATGAATGGAAGGGGTTATTTCTGCGGCGTGACAGAGCTGGCTGAAATATCGTTCGGAATTAGAGCCGAGCCATAATCCGATAAATCTTTCTGTTTCCAATTCTTTGATCCATACCTTATCCCGTTTCGAAAGCGGATGGTTTTCAGGGACAACAATGACCAGATCTTCTCTAATCAGCGGCACCATATCCATTTGCGGAGAGATGCACATAGAACCCGTAATGGCAAAGTCAAAATCTTCAATCGAGCGCTGTTCGAAAATGGAGTAGTTGGCAATTTCCAGAGAGATGCGGGGATATTTATCTGTAAATTTCGTGTAGAAATCATTAAATGGAATATGTCCGCATTTGATGACAACACTGATCTTGCCGGTATAATTGTTGGTGACATCATTGACTTCATCGACAGCATCATCAAGAAGTTTGATACATTTGCTGACACGTTTATAAAAGAGCGCACCAATATCATTTAAAAAAATGTATTTCCCTGCACGGTCGAATAAGCTGACGCCCAGTTCATCTTCCAGGTTTTTGATGGCTTTACTAAGTGAAGGCTGGGAGACAAGAACAGTATTGGCAGCTTTTGTCATATTCTGACATTCAGCGACAGCACAAAAATATTTCAATTGCTGTAATTCCATGATAGACCCCTCCTTGTACAATCAATTGAGCATTACTCCAGTATTGGTTTGCAGACGGTATGATAGCGTTTACATTAGCAAATTTTTGTCAATGTATTTGACCATACATTCATTTTAACACAGCTTTTATAAAAAAGGAGTGATGATTTTTGCTATATTTATTCTTTTTAATTATAAGATTTATAGCCGATTTATAGATGATAATACCAATTCATGAATATAATAAAATATAAGTATTTTTAATTACTTTTAAGCGATGTTATTATTTTGTCAAGGAGGTATCGCTATATTATTCAATTTTGAAACTGGTAACGAGATTTTTTATGGAGGTGTAACAATGGAAAACTTAAAGTATGTTGATTTTGAAGAAAAAGAGGGGATCGGGTTTATTACAATGAATAACCCTGAAAAAATGAACGCATTTACGATGGAAGGCGCAAATTCACTGACAAGATGCCTGAATTACTGCAGTGACAGCGAGACGGTGAAGGCTGTCGTGATCAGAGGTGCGAATAAGAATTTCTGCGGCGGCGGTGATATCAAAGGAATGAAATATAAAGTTGAGAATAATTGCTGCGAGACACGGCCGGGTCTGCGAGCCAACAACGAAGTCATCAAAGCTGCGTTAAACTGTACAAAACCGATCGTGGCGTGGATCGAAGGCGCCTGTGCGGGCGGCGGTGTAAGCCTTTCTCTTGCGTGTGATATTACGATTGCGCAGGAGGATTCAAAATTCGTTTTTGCGTTTGTCAATATTGGGTTTGTACCGGATATGGGTTCGAATCTGCTGCTGGCAAGAGCAGTTGGTAAGGTGAAGGCGACAGAACTTGTGATGCTGGGTAATCGTTTTACCGGTAAAGAAGCTGCCGAGTGGGGAATTATCACAAAGGCCGTTCCGGCTGAACAGCTGGAGGCTGAGGTTATGAAGGTGGCCAAAAAGCTGGCGAATGGACCGACAATGGCTTACGCGCGCATGAAGAAGCTCATCAATCGTGTGCAGTATGAGAATTTGGAGAATGTGATGGCGAATGAGGCTGAATATCAGCAGCAGCTTTGCCTGAGTGAAGACCATGCGGAGGCAATACACGCATTTTTTGAGAAACGCCGGCCGAATTTCCAGGGAAGATAAGGGGGAAAGGTTAAGCTTATGAGTGAATACGGATTATTGACAGAGGAGCAGCTTGATTTAAAGAAAATGCTACGTAAAATTTTGGAAAATGAACTGGCGCCGATTGTGAAGGAATACGATATCAAGTCGGAATTTCCATGGCAGGTTTACCAGAAGTTAGGTGAAGCCGGATTTTGGGGAATGGATATTCCTGAAGAATATGGCGGTCCGGGATTTGACGCAAAAACGTTATGCCTTCTCAGAGAGGAATTCGGACGGGTGGATGCTGGTTTTTCTGTTTCCTTTGGCGCTGCGACAGTTGGATTTAAGATCATGATGGCCGGCGGCAGTGAAGAACAAAAACGTTGGATCGCTGATCAGATCATCAACGAAGGAAAAATAACAGCCATGTGTATTACAGAATCTCAGGGAGGTTCAGACGTGGCGTATACACGTACAAAGGCCGTTCGTGACGGTGATGAATATGTGATTAATGGCACAAAAACCTTTATTACCAACGGCAGTCTGGCAGATATTTACATAGTGGTTGCGTCAACAAATCGTGAACTTAAAGGCAAGGGCCTGTCCTGTTTTATTGTGGAAAGAGATCGTCCGGGGGTTTCTGTCGGTAAAGAGGAGGATAAAATGGGTATCCGACTGTCCAATACGACCGATGTCATCTTTGACGATGTCCGCGTCCCGGCCGACCATCTGATCGGACAGGAAAATGAAGGCTTTAAATATGTCATGAAGGCGCTGGAAAAATCACGTCCGATCGCGGTAGGTCCGGTCGTTGGACTGGCGCAGCGCGCTCTGGAGGAGGCCATCAGATACTCGAAGGAGCGTGTCGTATTTGGCAGACCGATCGGTGAGAATCAGGGCATCCGTTTTATGCTGGCGGAAATGGAGATGAAAGTCGAAGCCGCACGGCAATTAATGCTGTATGCCTGTGATCTGATCGATGCCGGAAAACCAATGGGTACCCATGGGTCAGTGGCAAAAACATTCGCTTCTGAAGCGGCTGTAGAGGTTACAAATAACGCACTTCAGATTTTTGGAGGTTATGGTTACAGTCGGGAATACCCGATTGAAAAAATGGTGCGTGATGCCCGGATTTATACAATCTTTGAAGGTACAAATCAGATTCAGAGAGATATTATCGGAAAAATACTCAGTAAAAGTGTGAAGTAATTGAAATAAAATGGAGGGTTTAAGAATGGCAGGTATGTTAGAAGGTATTAAAGTTATCGATTTTTCAGTAAATGCTGCAGGCCCTACATCATGCGCGATGATGGCCGATTATGGCGCGGATGTTATTAAAGTGGAAAAACCTGGTATGGGAGCCGATGAGAGAGGCTTTGCCCCATTGGTAAAAGGTAAGAGCCTGCCGGCAGCGTGGATGAATCGAGGTAAAAAGTCAGTCGTATTGGATTTAAAAGATCCAAAGGGAGTTGAACTGGCAAAGATGCTCTGTAAAGACGCGGATGTTGTTGTGGAAGCGAATCGGCCTGGCGTCATGAAAAAGCTGGGTCTTGATTATGAAACGATCAAAACCATCAATCCGGGTGTTGTCTATTGCTCAGTGACGGCCTTTGGACAGGAAGGACCGTATTGCAGACGCGGAGGGTATGATATCCTGGCACAAGCCATGTCGGGGATGATGGATATTACCGGTGAAAAGGATGGTGTACCGACAAAACATGGCACAGCGCTAGGAGATTATTTTGGCGGCGTGAATGCTTTTGGCTGTATCGTAACGGCATTGTTCCATAAATTCAGAACAGGCGTTGGTCAGCATATCGATGTTTCATTGTTGCAGGGTCTGATTTACCTCAATAGTACCATTGATTTCATGAATATGGGACGCTGTATTACACGGAATGGCAATCACCATTCGGGACTTTGCCCTTATGGTTTATTTCAGGGTAATAATGGAGAGAGTATTATGCTTGGTGCGCCGGCTCCGAGGATGTGGACGAGATTATGTGAAGTGATAGGACGGCCGGAACTTTCCGATGATGAACGTTACAATACCGTCGGCAAACGAGTTGCCATCATGGACGAAGTGATTGCGTTGATCGAAAACTGGCTGAAGGGATTTGAACATATAGAGGATGCTGTCAAGTTGCTGGATGAAGCAGGCGTGCCTTGCTGCAAGGTTTATACAAACGCGGATGTCTGGAATGATCCGCATGTGGCAGCCGAAGAATATCTTGTAGAAGTTCCTGCGCCGGATGATTATCCGATTCCTTCTTTTAGAACGCGGAATGTGATCGCCAGATTTTCTAAGACGCCTGGCAGCTTAAAGAAAGCGCCGTTCCCGGGACAGAATAATTATGAAATTCTTGAAGGGCTGGGGATGACGAAAGAAGAAATCGATCAGATGGAAGATGGATGGAAGAAAAAATAACGGAGGCAAAGGAGGGGAAAAATTATGGAAAAGAATATGAAACGTATAATTGGCGGAGTTATAGGTATTGTTATATGCCTTATTATTGCCACAAGGCCGATACCGCAATCAGAGTATCTAAATGCTAATTCGATGCGTGTACTGGGTATCTTTGTATGCGCGATCGTGTGGTGGATATTCGGGGTATTTCCTGAATTTGTCACAGGTATTGCAATGTGTACGGCGTTTGTACTTTTTAAGGCCAGTGATATTGGCAAAGCCTTTGGCGGTTTCGGAAGCAGCTCTTACTGGATGCTGTTCAGTGCGATCATCATGGGTGTTGGTATTGCACAGACAGGCATACTTTCGCGACTGGCTCTGTGGATATTGCAGAAATTCCCGCCGAGCTTTAAAGGGCAGACCATTGGTATGCTGATTCTCGGATTGATCATTAATCCCTTGATTCCAACGGCCAATGCAAAGGTTGGGATTGTTGCGCCATTTGCGCAGGCTATCAGTGATGGAATGGGCTACGAGCGCCACAGTAAGGGCGCTGCGGGCATCTTTGCTGCATTTTTCTTAACGGTGGGCTGTGGTTATCCGTTATTTACAAGTGCTTCATTCCAAGTTTATACGATGTGCGGCCTTTTGCCAAATGATCCAAGCGCCGGTCTGAGTTGGAGCTGGTATTTTATGAACATGATCATCTGGGGGCTGTTCCTTTGGATCGGCAGTTACATATTTATTCGACTGTGCTTTAAACCAGAGAAAGAATCAATACTGACAAAAGAGGATCTTGCTGCGAAATATCAGGATCTTGGTCCGATGAGAAAAGATGAGAAACTGGCAGCTGTTATTCTTGTTGCAGCGCTCGTTCTTTTCATGACAAACACTCTCCATGGCATCAGTTCGACTGTTGTTTCCATGGTTGCCGTTTTCGTCTTACTGGCAACGAAAACAATGAGTGTGGAAAAATTCAATAAGGCTGTTCCATGGAATATGCTGATGTATATGGGCTCTATTCTTGGATTGACGCTGGTTATTCCTGAAGCAGGTATTGATAAATGGATCGGCGAGGTTCTTCAGCCGATTTTCGCACCGCTGATCAGCAATCCGGTTTTATTTATTGTTGTACTTTGCTTACTGATTTACGTGGTTCGTGCCCTGATCGTATCTCAGACAGCGGTTCTGACTATTTTTGTAGTTATGGTTGGCGCGATTTTGCAGGGTTCAGGCAGCGGCATGGCACCGTTTATTGCGGGTATGTGTATCTATATGTGTATGGGTGTCTTTTATGTGTTTTATCAAAATACACAGTATCAGACTTCGTTTACATTAAGCGATTTGATTACGCAAAAGCAAGGTGTTAAAATGTGTATCTTCTATATGATTATTAATATTGTCGGTATCTTATGCAGCATTCCGCTTTGGAAGGCGACAGGATTCTGGACATTTGGTATGTAAAACGAAAGGAAGTAACAATGGGAGTTTTGAATGGTTTAAAAATCCTGGATTTTTCAACATTATTGCCGGGACCTTACGCAACCCTTGTGATGGCGGATATGGGCGCTGAAGTACTGAGAGTGTCTTCTAAATCCAAGTTTGATCTGACGCTGGCAAAGCCACCGAAGATAGAAGGCACCCAAATGAATGCGTTAGCGGCTACACTTGGACGTAATAAAAAAAGTATTTCTCTGAATCTCAAGACGGATGAAGGCAAAGAAATCGTTCGTCAGTTGGTAAAAGAATACGATATTGTGATCGAGCAGTTCCGTCCGGGGGTTATGGACAAGCTGGGGCTTGGCTATGAAGCGTTACGGAAAATTAATCCTGCATTAATTTACTGTGCGCTGACCGGTTACGGACAGACGGGACCGCTTCGGGACAGGCCGGGGCATGATATTAATTATCTGGCGCGTTCAGGCATTATTTCCTATTCCGGCCGTCCTGGGGAGATACCTTCACTCTATGGTATTCAGATTGCGGATCTGGCCGGCGGTTCCATGAATGTTCTGACAGGCGTGCTAGCTGCGGTTATTTTTCGTAATCGTACCGGTAAGGGACAGCTTGTGGATGTTTCGATGCTGGATGGCAGTTTCGCTTTTACAATTGGCGTCAGTGCCAATGCGCTGCTGGCAGGCTATACGCCTGCTCCGGCATCGGAGCGGACAAGCGGTCAGGGCGTCTATGATTTTTATGAAACAAAGGATGGCAGATATTTGAGTGTTGGTTGTCTGGAACAAAAGTTTTTTGCGGTATTTTGTCAGGTGATCGGCCTGCCTGAATTGATTGCGGGCGGTAGTTGCCCAAAGAATCCAGGCGAAGTAAAAGCGCAGATCGCAGCGAAACTCAAAGAAAAAACGATGGATGAATGGATGAGTGTATTCGAGAAGGCGGAGGCTGCCTGTGTGGAGCCGGTCATGTCTTATGATGAAGTCCTGCGGGATCCTCAGATTCTTGAACGAAATATGATTGTCGAAGTGACAGTTCCGGGAGAAGGAAATGTGAGCGTCCGGCAAATTGCAACGCCGCTTCATTTTTCTGAGGCGCCAAATGAATATCATATGGCGGGTTGCCCGGTAGGATGCCATAATCAGGAGATTTTGTCGGGGCTTGGTTACTCTGATAAACAGATCGACACAATGGAAGAAAAAGGTGTTTTTAACTAGTGTATTGGTATATTATTTACAGGAGTGAAAATAGATGAAAACAAAATTTACAGAACTTATGGGCATTGAGTACCCGATTATGCAGGGCGGGATGCAGCATCTTGGCACACCAGAGCTGGCAGCAGCAGTTTCTAATGCCGGCGGACTTGGAACGATTAATATTACGATTTATCCAGAAATCAGCGATTTTGAAGAAGCGGTTAAAAGAATGAAGTCGATGACAGATAAGCCTTTTGCTGTAAATTTCTCGTTTACACCGGGATTAAACATGAGTGAGATGGTTCGAAGATACATTGACTGCATGAACAAATATGATTTACATATTGCTGAGACAGCCGGAAGAAGTCCAAAGGATTTTATCAGCGATTTTAAAGCGGCCGACATTAAAGTGATTCATAAATGTGTGGCAGTAAGGCATGCTTTATCGGCTGAGAAACTAGGCGTCGACGCGATTACGATGGACGGCTGGGAATGTGCCGGACATCCGGGGTTGGATATGGTCGGCACCTTTGTACTGACCAATGCGGCAGCACGTGCGCTTGATGTGCCGATTCTTGCGGCTGGTGGTATTGCTGACGGCAGGGGACTTGCGGCTGCTCTTGCTCTTGGCGCGGACGGCGTGACAATGGGAACTCGTTTTGTTGCTACAAAAGAGTGTGTGATTCATGATAATTTCAAAAAGTTGATTGTTGACGCAAAAGAAAATGATACGATCATTGCCCAGAGAAATATTAATAATATGGTTCGCTATTTAAATAATAAACAGGGAATGCGCGCCCTGGAGCTTGACAAGGCAAATGCGAGTCTCGAGGAGACGCTGGCTGTCGTGTCTGGAAAAATTGCAGGCGTACATTATTTTACCGGTGAGACGGATAAATGTGTATTTTCCGTTGGACAGTGCATTGGCTTAATTGACAGTGTTCCTTCAGTTAAAGATATGATTGATCAGATGGTGATTGAGGCAAATGCGACGATTGCAAATCTCAGTGAAATGAGCAGATAAGGAGGATTAGAATGACTGGAATGTTAGAGGGTGTAAAGGTATTGGATTTGACAACGAATGTGGCCGGACCACATGCTTCGGCGATGCTTACGGATTATGGCGCAGAAGTTATTAAGATAGAAATTCCCGGAAAGGGTGATGACAACCGGACTTTTCCGGTATTATTCCCTGATGGGAAAAGTATACCGAGTGCATGGGTAAACCGAGGTAAAAAATCTGTGACATTAGACATGAAAAATCCAAAATCCATTGAAATTATCAAGCATATGCTGCCGGAGATGAATGTGATCATGGAGAGCTACAGGCCTGGCGTCATGGATAAATTTGGTTTAAGCTATGAAGAAGTGAAAAAAATCAACCCATCTATTATCTATTGTTCTATCTCTGCATATGGACAGAAGGGACCTTATGCAAAAAAGGCAGGATACGATATTTTGGCCCAGGCCATGAGCGGTATGATGTGGGTAACCGGGGAACCGGATGGGAGACCAATGAAGCATGGAACAGCTCTTGCGGATTATCTTGGCGGTTTCAATGCTTTTACAGCGATTGTGACAGCACTCTATGCACAAAGGACGCAGGGAATTGGGCAGAAGATCGACGCCAGTCTGCTTCAAATCATGATCTATTTGAACAGCACGATCGACTTTGGCGCAAACAGTGGAAATTGGCCGGGACGCATCGGCAATCATCATTCAGTGTTATGTCCGTTTGGTTTGTTTGAAGGCAAGAATGGTCAGAGCCTGATTCTGGCCGCACCTTCACAGAAGATGTGGACTGCTTTGTGCGAGAGTATGGGAACGCCGGAATATGCGGAAGATGAGCGTTACAACACAGTTGGCAAGCGTGTGCAGGTTCGTGATGAAGTCATCAGAATGATTGAAACCTGGCTGAAGAAATTCGATGATATTAAAGATGCTGCTGCGGCGCTCGAGAAGGCAGATGTGCCGTGCTGTAAGGTTTATTCCGGTAAAGATGTGGTAGAAGACCCTCAGGTGAAGGAAATGGGATTCCTTGTGGAAGTCCCTACGCCGGATGATTATGAGCAAAAGACTTTTTTAACACGTAACTGTAATGCCTTTTTCTCTGAGCTGCCAGGTTCAATTAAAAAAGCGCCTACATTGGGGCAGCATACATACGAAATCCTGGAGCGCTATGGCTGCACTGAAGATGAAGTCACAGATCTTCTTGCATCATTTGAAAAGAAATAACCTGGAGGTTTTTTAAATAATGCAATGGATTTCGTTTGCAATTGTATGTATTTACATTGCAGTATCACTTGGCATCGGTTTTGTACTGAATAAGCGAAGCAGTGCCTATGAATCCACAAAATCTTTGTTTATTGCGAAGAAGGAACTGGGATTGCCGTTTATCGTTGCGCTGCTGTTTGGAGAGATGATCGCGGGCTCCAGTACCGTCGGCAGTTCGACAACCGCCTTTAGCTCCGGTTATACGTCGATTTGGATCAACTGGGGAATGGCGTTAGGTGTATTCCTGTTTTTGGCAACTGTCATGAAATTCTACCGTCAGGCCGGTTACTATGGATCAATGACAGTGCCTGAAGCATTCAGCTTTCGTTTCGGCAATAAAGTGCGGATGGTTGTAGTTATTATTATCATGGTTGTCTATGGTATCGTGTGGTCACAACAGCCTGTTGCAGCGTCTTCTGTTATATCGCCGATGACAGGCGCCAATCCGGTCATGGTGACATGGATCGTAGGCATCCTGTTTATTATCATGGCATTGGTGGGGATCAAAGGTGTTGCGGCCATGAATATCATCCATTCCAGCGTCATGGTGGTCGGTATGATCATTGTTGCGGTTTTGTCTGTCGGCAAGGCCGGCGGCCTGGGTGCGATGCTTGATTCCGTTCCATCCTATTATACGAACCTGTTTTATCCAAATGTATCTTCCGTGGTCAGTACGGCGCTGGGTTCCATGTTCGGGTTTATCTGTTCATCAACGCTGGTGAATACGGTATACAGTGCGAAAAACTTAAAAACCGCAAAAACAGGAACAGTGATAGCCGCATTGTGCGTCATGGTCGTTGCCTTAATGCCGGCGACGATTGGTATTGCAGGTAATGTACTGACGCCGCAAGCGGAGGCAAAGAACATATTATATGCCGTCGCTTCCAATATAGGAACTTCATTTAGTACATTAATCAGTATGGCCGTTATGGCGGCGATTTTTTCCACAGGGCCGGGGGTTTTGCTGACGCTTGGTTCGACCATGACCCAGGATCTGTATGTCGTATTGAAACCCAATTCAACCATGTCCCAGCGGCTGCGGTTTAATGCGGCAGCGGTTATTGTAATCGGAATTGTGGCAACGTATCTGGGGCTGCATTCGTCCTCTATCCTGTCGACAATATCAGGGGCCTTTCAGATACGGTCCGTTGCGGCGATTGTACTGATTATTGGTGTTTACTGGAAAAAGGTGGATAATGGTTCGGCGTTTATCAGTATCCTTTTCGGGGGAATTGTCGCGTTCGTATGGTTTGCACTTGGCAATCCGCTGGGGATCACGCCATTTTGGGCAGGCAATATCGTCGGCGTTGTGCTGATCATCGTATTATCCCTGAGCCGCAACCGGGGACCTGTGGCTGCGGATTACCAGGCCTATCTTGATAAGGTCAGCAAGATTCCGCCGGAGGCGTTATAATGACAGTTTTGTAAAATATGTCGGCATTACTTAATATCTTTCAAATTTATATATCCCTTCAATTATAATATAAGGGCCTTGCATATGCAAGGTCCTTATCACGCGCTTTTCTTATCTCAGTGATCTGCTTTACTGACAGCATTGATTAAAGCACAGGAAAATACCTGTAGATGCAGAAATATAACCTGTTGGACTTCTAAAATGTTTTTTGCTAGACTAAATTAAGAAAATTCAAGGTTTGAAATTAGCTGCAAGAATGATTGAAGTGGAGGGGATGTTGCATGCGGACACAGGAAAAAGGAGCCGGCATTTCCAATATTGATGTGCGTATCGGAATTGGGCTGATTGTTTATTTGCTGATTGCGCAGATTTGCCCGGACTATATACAGGCGCTTGCCGGTTGTACGGCTGTTATCATGTGTACTCAGGATAATACAAAGTTCAGCTTAAAATCAGGAATGACCCGGTTGTTGGGAGTATTAATCGGAGGCGTTTGCGGGACAATGGTGGTATTGCTGGATGAGATCATCAGCAACGGTCATGTGTTCTCTCTGCTGGTCGGCGTATTTGTGATCGTGAATCTTTTGTGCTGTCGGTTGGTAAAAATGCCGAATATTGTTGCGCGTGTGAGTTGTATAACTTTTGTATTAGACGTATTAGTAGCAGATGGCGTGTTTCGAATAAAATATGCGTTGCTCCGCTTGCTGGGAACGCTGATAGGAGCGGCAGTGGCGATGGGGTTGGCCTGGATTTATGAAAGACTGACGGAAAAGGTTAGAAAGAATCTAAATACGACGAATGCTGTTGGTGATAATATACTGAGATAATCATTACACCTTGTAAGTGCTCTCTTGGTGGGTTGATTGAATAAGCTGTTGCTTCAAATAGAAGTAACGGCTTATTTTTATGGATATTTGCGGTGATTGGCTATTCTGTTGACAGAAGTGATAAACGCCCGGGCGTTCAGAAATGTTGATTTTGACAGTGATTTATGCTATAATTCTAAGCAGAAATCCCGTACAATTCTTACAAATTATAATTTGCAGCTTGATGAAGGAGGAAGAACATTGAATTTTCGCAACATCGAATATTTTCTTGCCATCTCAGAGGAGCAAAACATATCAAAAGCTGCGGAACGTCTGCATATTTCGCAGCAATCCTTGTCGGAACAACTGAAAAAAATGGAGATTGAAGTCGGTACGCCTCTGGTAAAGCGGGGAAGGGTGATTACGCTGACTCCGGCGGGAGAGATTTTTAAGGGCGCAGGAGAAGAACTCATTGACATATACAAAAAAACTCTGGATAAGATTTCGTTAATATCTGAGAAAGGAAAAACAACAATTACACTGGCCATTCCTACAACGGAAACACCGCAGTTTCTGGCGGGCCTGCTGACGGAGTTTTCTGCGGAGTGTCCTGAATATAAGATTAAGATCGTAACCTGTCGGCCGAAGGAAGCGGCGAAAATGGCTGATGATTTTGATCTATATTTTAGTACGCTGCCTTTGGGGAGTGATTTGGAACATATACCGCTTCTGGATTGCGGGACTTATGCTGCTGCCTTTACGCCGGATCTGGCGTACCATGTTTTTGGCGATAGATGGAAAGAGATAGAAGCGGAGCTTCTGAGAGAAAGGAATATTGCTGTGCTGCGGGAGATGCCATTTATCTTCCTGCTTAACCATGCAGGTGAGGTCGTGCTTGACTACCAGCTTATCTTTCAGGACACCGGCTTTGAGCCGAAGATTGCTTTTCAGTCTGCGAACAGCGAATTGAACGCTAACATGTGCAGCCTCGGTACGGGGGTCTATTTGTCAACCCTGGATCGTGTGAATCACTGTTTCCAGAGTGGGAGCAAGAACGGTGATATTTTAATTTATCCAATCGATACGAATATTTCTCCTGTTACGGTCACCCTGTCCTATCGTAAGCGAAAGAAGTTGACAAAAGCAGAACGCTGCTTTATTAATGTTACAAAAGAATATCTAAAAAAATATGTAACCTGATATTTGACTGTCAGAAGCGCCTGGGAAGAACCCGGGCGTTTCTTTTATGATTTTATATAATCTGGCGTAAATTTTTGCCATATTCTCCTTGATATTATGAAGAATAACATAAATAACTGAAAAAACACAGGGGAACACTTGTGCATATACATTAAAATCCTGTTAGATTTTATTCTTATTGCTTGGTATAATTAACCAAAAAGTAATAGTATTAATGTTGTTAAGGAGGATATGATATGAGCAAAAAAATGTTTGCATATGTTGGAAATTGGAATTTCCATCCGGCCGACAAGGGCATCAGTATCTATCGATACTTGGAGGAAGATGGCAGCCTGGAGTTTATTGAGACGATCATGCCTGAAGTTTGTGCCGGTCAGATATGGCTGCATCCGGAGAAACCGATTCTGTATGTTGTTAACGAAAAAGGTGATTTAGACGGGAAAATGGGCGGTGGCGGCTATGTACTGGCTTATACCATTGATCCTGACTCCGGCAAACTGACACTTATGAGTAATATGGAATCCCTGTGTACGGAGCCGTGCTATGTGGTTGTTGATAAATCCCGCAGGCATGTACTGGTCAGTCAGCATGCGGATCCGTTCTATGTGACGAAGGTTGTCAAGCATGCGGATGGTACCTGGGGTAACCAAATCATCATGGAAGATGCCGGTCTGCTGCTGATCGGATTGAATGAAGACGGCAGTCTGGGTGACATTCAGGATGTTTATATTACTAAGAGTAACGGCGGTCTTGGCCGTGAGGGCAAAAAGCTGGTGGATCCGGTCACGGGTCATGTTCAGCTTACAAGAGTTATCTCACGTCAGCATTCCGTTATGCCAAGTCCTTCCGGTAATATTTATATTGTTTGTGACAAGGGAATGGATCGTGTCTATTCCTTTGGCGTGGATGACGAGAATGACGAGCTGAATCTGCTGGATA
>CAYURX010000016.1:0-28325 GCA_964447245.1 uncultured Coprococcus sp.
ATACAGGCTTTATGAACGTTTGTCGGAACTGATGGCAGATCATCCGGGGCGGACCATGAGAATGATCTTATCAGGCTTTATGAATAAAAAACTGGCGGCCTGTCTGACAAAAATCTGCCATTTGGAAGGGGAAAGGCCCTGTCAGACTGTGGGGCGGCAGCCGTTATCATCCCTTGTGCGTCTGATTAAAAAAATGGAGGTCCATATCACAGACACCAACGGATTTGAGCAGTCCCAGGTGACAGCAGGCGGCGTTGATACAAGAGAAATCAACGCAAAGGATCTGTCCTCGAAAATCGTACCGGGATTATTCATTGTGGGGGAATTGCTGGATGTGGACGGCATCTGCGGCGGCTATAATCTGCAATGGGCCTGGGCGACGGGCATACTGGCGGGAAGATCTGTTCATAGAGGAGCAATAAAAAATGATTAAAGTCAATCAGATTAAATTACCGTTTCAACATAGTGACGATGATCTGCGGCAGGCTATTGTGAAAAAACTGAGGATCCCGCCGGACGATTTGATAAAATTTTCGATTCTGAAACGATCTCTGGATGCGAGACAGTCAAAAAAGTCGGGTCATGCCGGGGAAATACTCTATCAGTATGCGGTGGCGGCTAAGATAAAGAATGAAAAAAATTATCTGAAGAAGCATCATCATCCCGATCTTGCGGTCTATGCGCCGCATCCGTATCAATTCCCTTATCAGGCATCATCCGTTCCCAATCAGCCTCCGGTCATCATCGGCAGCGGCCCGGCCGGTTTGTTCTGTGGTCTGATGCTGGCGAGACAGGGGTATGCGCCGATAATCCTGGAGCGGGGCAGTGATGTGCGCACAAGGATGGCGAAGGTTTCTGATTTCTGGGAAAAAGGCAGGCTTGATACGGAATGCAATGTTCAGTTTGGTGAGGGCGGCGCCGGTACTTTTTCAGACGGGAAGCTGAACACCTTAGTGAAGGACCCGTCAGGGCGGCATCAGAAAGTACTGGAAATGTTTGTGGAGGCCGGAGCGCCGGAAGATATTCTGTATGTGCAAAAGCCCCATATCGGTACGGATCTGCTTGTTCAGATCGTTGAAAATATCAGGAATGAAATTATCCGTCTTGGCGGCCGGGTATACTTTGATTCAAAGGTGACGGATTTTGTTGTGGATGAGAATCATCAGTTGACAGGGCTTGAGATTAACCATAATTATGTTATGTCTACTCATTGTGCGGTGCTGGCCATTGGTCACAGTGCCAGAGATACATTTGAAGTGCTTTACACGCATCAGATGGCCATGGAACAGAAACCGTTTGCCATTGGCGTGAGGGTTGAACATCCACAGGCAATGATCAATACGTCCCAGTATGGTGTCAGTGCAAAGGATTTGCCTGCGGCCAGCTATAAGCTCACGTACCGGACGGCGGGCGGCCGGAATGTGTATACATTCTGTATGTGCCCCGGCGGCTATGTGGTCAACGCCTCATCGGAGGCCGGGATGTGCGCGGTCAACGGGATGAGCAACCGGAAGCGTGATGGCGAAAATGCCAACAGCGCGGTGATCGTCAATGTGTCACCGGAGGATTTTGACAGTCCGCATCCGCTGGCGGGCATGGCCTTTCAGCGCAAATGGGAGCGGCTGGCTTTTGAAGAAGGCAAGGGCCATGTGCCTGTCCAATTATTTGATGATTTTAAGAACAAACGTCTGTCAACGGCCTATGGCGAAGTGAAGCCTTCCCATAAGGGGGCGTGCAGTTTTGGCAATCTGTGGCATTGTCTGCCGGATTATGTCTGTGAGAGCCTTGCAGAAGGCATTGAGGCTTTTGGCCATAAGATTAAGGGTTATGACCGCGGGGACGCGATTTTATCCGGTGTGGAGACGAGAACATCTTCGCCGGTGAAAATGCCGAGAGATGAACAGTTTCAGAGCAATATTGCCGGGCTGTATCCTTGCGGTGAGGGAGCCGGTTATGCCGGCGGGATTACAAGCGCAGCCATGGACGGCCTGCGGGTTGCAGAAGCCGTTGCGGCCGCTTATACAGGAGAGAGATCATGTTAATTTCAAATAAACATTACAGAGGAAAGTTAAAAGAAAAACAGAGAATTGTGATCAAGGTCGGTTCTTCTTCGCTGGTACATCCGGAGACGGGGGAACTGGACTTACTGAAACTGGAACAGCTTGTTCGGGTCCTTTGTGATCTTCGCAATCAGGGAAAAGATGTGGTGCTTGTTTCTTCAGGAGCCATTGGTGTGGGGCGAAAGGCCCTGGGTTTTGAAAAAAGGCCGGAGGATATTGCCAAGAAGCAGGCGTGCGCCTCGGTCGGTCAGGCCATGCTGATGATGATTTATCAGAAACTGTTTAATGAATATAATCAGGTAGCCTCCCAGATCCTCATGACCAAACACACCATTGTCAGGGAAAAAAGCTATCAGAATGCCCGCAATACATTCAATGAATTGCTGAATCTGGGCGCGATCCCCATTGTCAATGAGAACGATACCGTATCGACAGATGAGATCGAGATTGGCGATAATGATACGCTGTCTGCGGTGGTGGCGGCCATTACCGGCGCGGATCTGCTCATTTTACTGTCAGATATTGACGGATTGTATACAGAAGATCCCTCAAAGAACAAAGACGCGCTGTTCATCGAATGTGTGACGGCCATTGATGATTCGCTCTATGAAATTGCGGGCGGCGTCGGCAGTCAGTATGGCACAGGCGGTATGAAAACAAAAATTGACGCTGCGCGTATTGCCAATGACGCGGGATGTGATATGATTATTGCAAATGGTCAGGATTTTCATATTATTGATGCTTTAATGAAGGGTCAGGAAAAGGGGACGCTGTTTTTGGCCCATAAGAGTGAAGCATTTAATATTCTTGATTATATTGAACCTGAAATCATCAGAAACGGAGGAAAAGAGGAGTTCCATGATTACAGACGCTGAGATTGCAAGAATTAATGAATTGTATCATAAAATGAAGGCAGAGGGGCTGACACCAGAGGAGAAGGAAGAACAGTCAAAACTCCGCGGCGCCTATATTGCGGCTGTCCGTGCCAATATGCGCAGACAGCTTGAAAATATTGAGGTGGAGCGGCCGGACGGTTCCGTTGAACCACTCAGAAAATCTACAAAGAAAAAATACAGGCATTAAGATGATGAAGGATAAAAAAACTTTTCGCCGCAGGATGATCGAAAAGCGTCAGGCTATGGGACAGAGCATGTATGCCGTTGCCAACGCCGCTATTTTAAAGCAGGTGCTGCAATTGCCGGAATTTCTGGATGCAGACACGGTTTTGTGTTATGTTTCCTGCCGGGATGAGGTCAGGACGGAGTCGATCATCCGCATTGCCCTTCAGATGGGAAAGCGGGTAGCTGTGCCGAAGGTGGAGGGCAAAAGGAAGATGCAGTTTTACCGTATTCATTCTTTGATGGAACTGACGCCGGGGTTCCATGGCATATTGGAGCCGGAAGCGGATACGGACAGGATCGTGACCGAAGGGCTGATGTTCGTGCCGGGAACGGCCTTTGACCGGCGGCTTTACCGGATGGGCTACGGCGGCGGATATTATGATGCGTGGCTTCACGCGCATGTATCGGATCGACTGGTCACCTGCGGGCTGGCTTATGATTTTCAACTGGTGCCTTTTGTACCGTGTGAGCCTCATGACAGACCTGTTGACTTACTATTAACACCAACAAACATAATCAGAAAAGGAGATGTGCGCCATGACAATTGAAATGCTCGGTATGAAAGCAAAACAGGCTTCACGCATCATGAATCAGTTAACGACAACACAGAAAAATGACTGTCTGAAACGGGCAGCGGCAGCGCTGCTGGCTCATTCAGAAGACATTCTGGCTGCCAACGCCATTGATATACAGGCCGCCAGAGAAAAAGGCATGCAGGAATCTCTCGTTGACCGCCTGGCGCTGACCGTTGGACGGATCGAAGGGATGGCGGAAGGACTGACTCAATTGATCGCACTGGAAGATCCAATTGGAGAGATCATCAGTTCAGGTATTCGTCCAAATGGCCTTGAAATCTGTAAAAAGCGTGTGCCGATGGGAGTTATTGGCATTATTTATGAATCAAGGCCGAATGTAACGGCTGATGCCTTTGGTTTGTGTTTTAAGACCAATAATGCGGTCATACTCCGGGGCGGCAGCGATGCGATCCACTCCAATCTGGCTATCGTAAAAGTGCTGCGGCAGGCCATCGCTGAATCGGGATGCCCGGAGGATGCCTTACAGCTTGTGGAAGATACAAGCCGCGAGACAGCCAGGGCCATGATGCGTCTGAACCAGTATATTGATGTGCTGATTCCAAGGGGCGGCGCCGGACTCATCCGTACAGTTGTGGAAAACAGCACTGTGCCGGTGATTGAGACAGGTACAGGCAATTGCCATGTCTATGTGGATGCAACGGCGGATATTGATATGGCGGTTAAGATTATTCTGAATGCGAAAACACAGCGGACAGGCGTATGCAACGCCTGCGAATCCATTGTGATCCATGAGGCGATCATTGATCAGGCGCTGCCGGCCATTGCGGCGGCTCTTAAAGAAAAGCATTGTGAGCTGCGCGGCGACGCACAGGCCCTGCGTGTTGTACCGGATATGAAGGCTGCCACCGAGGAGGACTGGGGAACGGAATATCTGGATCTGATCGCGTCGGTGAAGACAGTGACCTCCATCGACGAAGCCATTGCACATATCAACCGCTACAATACGGGCCATTCTGATGCTATTGTTACAAAGGATTATGAGAATGCCCGGAAATTCCTTGATGAAGTGGATGCGGCGGCCGTTTATGTCAATGCATCAACCCGGTTTACGGATGGATTTGAATTTGGCTTCGGCGCGGAAATCGGTATCAGCACCCAGAAACTGCATGCCAGGGGACCAATGGGACTGAAAGAATTGACCACAACAAAATATGTGATTTACGGGAATGGTCAGGTCAGACCGTAAGAAAGATGAAATTCAGCATCTGATTTTGTATAAAGGAGTGTGGCAGACTATGGTGCATGTATATTACGGAGATATGCCGGATGCAATTTATAATCCTTCGATATACTTTAAAAACACTTATGATGGTTCCTGGATTATGGACGATTTGTCAAAGCAAATGATAAAGGATGTCGATCAATCAGAAGTACTTGGTCCGAGAATTATTGAATTTCTGATGGCAATGGATGATTATATTGAAAGCAGTTTATATTTTAGTTGGGAACGTTTTTTTACCAGATTGCTTATGAATAAAACACAAGACAGTTATTTAAAATACAGCAAGAAATCACTCAATTCTGCATATCTAAAAAATGGATATCCTGAAAAGATATGTAACGAGATGGCATATATCCGTTTGATATGAAGATAGAATTTATCCGGGGCTGTTGCAGGAATGCGGCAGCCTCTTTTTGCGATTGCTATTTTTGATTTTTGAATACAAATTATAGGAGTATGACAATGATATAAATTGTGATATACTGGATACAGATTATAAATGTATTTGTGGAGTATAGATTCGTCATGGGAATTATTATAATCAGCGGTTTGATTTTGATCGTAGTCTATCGTTTATACAGGCTTTTAAGGGCCAATTTCTGGCGGCGCGGGATGGAATCCAGCGGTTTTTTTGATTATTTTATGGCGCATCACCCGGAGGTGGTTTATAGCCGTCTGACATGTGAATGTGACAATGGCCGCCGCTATCTGGGCGGCATCCTGCTTCGGCCGGAATGCAGAGCCAAGGGATGTGGGGACTGCCGCAGCATGTGCTGGATATGCGCCAGATCTTGCGGTATGTGCAGCAGGATAAGGATTTATCGGCGTATCCGCTGTTTTTGTATGGCCATTCCTGGGGCGGATACGCGGCGAATGCCGTATCCTGTCTTGAAGGATTTCCGGGGCGGGGACTTATATCTGTCGCGGCCTATAACGATGCCCTGGCTGTTGTACGGCATGTATCCAGATGGCGCTACGGCCGGTTGTCGTCTCTGGTTATTATGCTGTTTGAAATCTATCAGAGGATTTTCTTTGGCAGAATGTCACGCATGACCTCAGCTCAGGGGCTTCAAAAACTGACCTGTCCGATGTTGATCTGTCATAGTCAGGATGATGCCATTGTCCCTTATACAGAAAATTTCAGTGTGATTCGGCAGCGTCTGAAAGGGCGGGAAAATGTTCTGTTCATGGATATGAATGGCAGGAATCATAATATCACGACACCGCCTGAGATCGATGTAAGGCAGCGCGCGCTGATTCGCCGGTTAAAAGAGCAGGATACGGAAGAAGCAAAAGAGGAATTGTGGAAACTACAGATGATTACAGATGAAGAATTAATGTTTCAATTTGTGCAGTTTTTGAATACCTGCGGGACGGATTAGAACAACTGTTTTGAAGTCGTATCATTTGAACAGGTATTTCCTGTCTGTTATAGAAAAAAACTATTATAAATGGAATTCATATAGAAAAAATCTAATTGACAAGGTCTGATCTACAATTATAATAAAACATATAGGATTAGTGGGAAATTGCTTTGCGGCATTTCCTTTGCATTGCATACTGTCAGGGACGGTTAGCGATATGTTATTATTATACATTCAGGATTGGGGATTACGATATGGAACAGATTACAAGAGAGCAGATGGAGAAATTACAGTGTTTAAAAAATTATCTAAAGGAACTGCATTCGGTGGCAGTGGCTTTTTCAAGCGGCGTTGATTCAACTTTTTTATTGAAGGTGGCATCTGATACATTGGGTGATCAGGTCATTGCGGTAACAGCGAAATCCTGTTCCTTCCCAAAAAGAGAATTGGATGAGGCAGCAGCATTCTGTGAAAAGGAAGGCATCAGACATATTGTCTGTGAATCAGAAGAATTAAATATCGAGGGATTTGCTCAAAATCCAAAGAACCGCTGTTATCTTTGCAAAAAGGAGCTTTTTGAGAAAATTCAGGTAATTGCCGCTGAAAATCAGATAGAAAATATCGTTGAAGGCTCTAATCTGGACGATAACGGGGATTACCGACCGGGACTTTTAGCAGTGGCGGAGCTTGGGATCAAGAGCCCTTTAAGAAAGTGTGGATTAACGAAAGCGGATATTCGCGCATTGTCAAAATATCTGGAACTGCCGACATGGAAGAAACAATCTTTTGCCTGCCTTTCCTCCCGTTTTGTATATGGGGAGACGATCACAGAAGAAAAATTGGGCATGGTGGACAAGGCGGAGCAGCTATTGCTGGATATGGGATTTCATCAGGTTCGGGTACGGATCCACGGCAGGATGGCAAGAATTGAAATAGAACCGGAAGAATTTGGAAGGTTGATAGCAGATGAAGCCAGAAACAGGATTATCGAAGAATTCAGAGCCTGGGGATTTACATATATTTCAATGGATCTGATGGGATATCGAACAGGCAGTATGAATGAAAGCAGCAGGGCATAATGCATTATGTTGCTGCAATTAGGTTAATCAGGAGGAAATATTATGGCAAGAGGATTTGAAACCAGGTGTCTGCACTTGGAGGAGGAAGAAGGCAGCAGCAATAATTTTGGAGCGATCAGCTATCCGATTTACCAGACGGCGACCTATGCGCATCCGGGCGTTGGAAAAAGCACAGGTTATGATTACAGCAGGTTACAGAACCCTACAAGAGAGCATTTGGAAAAAGTGGTGGCAACACTGGAGAATGGAATTGACGCATTGGCATTGACAACCGGCATGGCGGCCATTACTCTCATGATGGAACTGTTTCATCCGGGAGATCATCTGATCGTGGATGCGGATCTTTATGGTGGAAGCATCCGGCTGTTTTATCATATATCCGAGAAAAATGGTCTGACATTCTCAAGGGTCGATTGTTATAAGGAAGATGTGGAAAGTTATATTAACGAAAATACGAAGGCGGTTTACATTGAGACTCCCAGCAATCCGATGATGAATGTGACAGATATTGAAGCACTTGGGAAAATAGCAAGGAAGCATCATCTGCTGCTGATTGTGGACAATACCTTCCTTTCGCCATATTTTCAGAATCCGCTGGATCTGGGCGCGGATATCGTGGTACATAGCGGGACAAAATATCTTGGCGGACACAACGATACACTGGCGGGTTTTTTGATTACAAACAGGGAAGATATCAGCGAAAAACTGCGTTTTTTAATCAAGACGACAGGATCGGGACTTGCGCCGTTTGACAGCTGGCTTATCCTGCGCGGAATCAAAACACTTGGTATCCGCATGGAGAAATCGCAGCAGAATGCAATTGCCATTGCGAATTGGTTAACAGAACAGAAGGCAGTGACAAAGGTCATCTATCCGGGACTCCCAACGCATCCGGGATATGCAATTATGAAAAAGCAGGCCAGAGGATTTGGCGCGATGCTTACATTCCAGCTTGAAAGCAAAGAATTTGCGCTGGCGATTTTAGAGAAAGTCCGTATCATTCAATTTGCAGAGAGTCTTGGCGGTGTGGAAACACTGATCACTTACCCGACAACACAGACACATGCCGATGTTCCAAAGGAAATCCGCGAAAGAAACGGTATTACGGAAAGTACGCTCCGACTTTCCGTTGGCATTGAAGATGTTCATGATCTGCTGGATGAACTGAACCATATTTTTCGCGAGATAGAAGGTGAACGGCATGGCTGAGAGAAATCTTAATTTTGACAGAATCATTGACAGAAAAAATACAAGATGCCTGAAATATGATTTTGCCGGAAAGCGCGGCATGCCGGAAGACGTATTGCCTTTGTGGGTAGCGGATATGGATTTTGAAACATCATCTTATATTGAAGATGCTCTTATTGAACGTGCAGGGCATGGGATTTTTGGTTACAGTGAAGTTCAAACGCCATATTTTGAGATAATCAGGAAGTGGATGGAGAAGCATCACGACTGGGCGGTACAGGAAGAATGGCTGGTAAAAACACCAGGGGTTGTATTTGCGCTGGCAATGGCAGTAAAGGCCTATACGGAGCCGGGAGACGGGGTATTGCTTCAATTACCTGTTTATTATCCGTTTTCAGAAGTGATCAAAGACAATGGCAGAAAAGTGGTAAGCAGTGATTTGTACCTGGGAGAAGATAACCGTTATCATATCGATTTTGATGATGTCGAAAGAAAAATTGTCGGGGAAGAAATCAGGCTGTTTTTTTTGTGCAGTCCCCACAATCCGGTGGGAAGGGTCTGGTCTGAGGAAGAACTGATCAGGTTAGGTGATATTTGTGTGAAACACAAGGTGATCGTTGTCAGTGATGAAATTCACCAGGATTTTGTATTTAAAGGAAAACATCATGTATTTGCAGGGTTGAAAAAGGAATATGAGAATATAAGCATTACCTGTACTTCGCCAAGTAAAACCTTTAATCTTGCCAGTATGATGATGTCCAATATTTTTATTCCAAATGATGATTTAAGGCGCAGATTCTGTAAAGAACTGGATGCGGCAGGTACGAGCCAGCTTGGCGTGATGGGACTTGTTGCGTGTGAGGCAGCGTACAGCAAAGGAGAAGAATGGTATCAGGCCATGCTTTCCTATGTGGCCGGCAACATCGCGTTTACAAAAAAATACGTGGAAGAAAACCTGCATGGCGTGCGCATGATTGACCATGAGGGAACTTATCTTGTCTGGCTTGATTTTAGAGGGACGGGACTGAGTGTGGATGAACTGGAATATTTGGTGATACATAAAGCAAAGTTGTGGCTTGACAGCGGTAAAATTTTCGGGGAATGCGGAAATGGTTTTCAGAGAATCAATGTTGCCTGTCCCCGGATTGTATTGTCAGAAGCATTGGAAAGAATCAGAAAAGCAATGCTGGCATAGCGGATGCTGTCAATCCTGAAGGATGCGTTTGAGGGAGGCGGATATCAATGAAAGAAGCCGGAGGCGTGCAGGTTTTGGACGATTTGCATTTAGATACGCTTGAAATGCTGCTGAATGATATGAAATTTGGAAGTATCACGCTTATTATTCAAGACGGCAAAATCGTTCAGATCGATAAGACAGAAAAATACAGAATAAAATGACTTTTGTTTCATGATTGTCAACGGCCGTTTTGTATGTTAAGATGATGTACGTGGGATAAAATTCAATAGTCTTGGAGGAAATGAATGGAAATAAATGGATTTGGAAATACGGCCGTTGAATCAGAAAGACAGTTTCATTTTATAGATCAACTGCATGCGCAGTTGGATGAGGAGTTAAAAAAAACAGGACGGCAAAAAACTTATCATGTGGTTACTTTTGGCTGCCAGATGAATGCCAGGGATTCCGAGAAACTGGCGGGAATCCTTGAGAAAATCGGTTATGTGGAAGCAGAAACAGAAGATGCCGATTTTGTTATTTATAATACATGTACGGTGCGCGAAAATGCCAATCTGCGTGTGTATGGCCGTCTTGGACAGATGAAGAAGATAAAACAGAAGCATCCGGGGATGCTGATCGCTCTGTGCGGCTGTATGATGCAGGAACCGCAGGTCGTTGAGAAAATTACAAAATCGTACCGGCATGTGGACATTATATTTGGAACCCATAATATATTTAAGTTAGCGGAACTGATCGCTGCCCGCCTGACATCGGGGCGGACTGTCGTGGACATTTGGAAAGATACGGATCAAATCGTTGAAGACCTTCCGAATGAGCGCAAGTATCCATTTAAAACAGGAATCAATATTATGTTTGGCTGCAATAATTTCTGCAGTTACTGCATTGTGCCTTATGTGCGCGGACGGGAGAGAAGCAGAGAAGCGAAGGATATCATCAGGGAGATTGAACGGGCCGTGCAGGATGGCGTGAAAGAAGTGATGCTGCTTGGACAGAATGTGAATTCCTATGGCAAGAATCTGGCGCAGCCTGTGAGTTTTGCCGCATTGCTTCAGGAAATAGAAAAGATCGAGGGACTGAGCCGCATTCGTTTTATGACCTCTCATCCGAAAGATTTATCAGATGAATTGATCGAAGTCATGGCAAAATCAAAAAAAATCTGCCGTCATTTACATTTGCCCCTGCAATCAGGCAGCAGCCGCATTTTAAAGGTGATGAACCGCAAATACACAAAAGAAGATTATCTGCTGCTGGTCGATAAGATACGCAGGGCCTGCCCGGATATATCTCTGACAACGGATATTATTGTTGGATTTCCGGGTGAGACTGAAGAAGATTTTCTTGAGACAATGGATGTGGTGGAAAAGGTGGGATTTGACAGTGCCTTTACGTTTATTTATTCCAAGCGGAGCGGGACACCGGCGGCATCCATGGAGGATCAGGTGCCGGAGGATGTGGTCAAAGACCGGTTTAACCGTTTGCTTGCGTTGGTACAGACGAAGGCAGCCAGCGCCGCCGCACGTTTTGCGGGAACGACCCAGTCTGTGCTGGTAGAAGAAATCAATGAGCATGACAGCGCCATGGTAACGGGACGTATGAGCAATAATCTGCTGGTGCATTTTAAAGGAGGACCTGACCTGATCGGTCAGATCGTCGATGTGCATCTGGATGAATGCAGAGGATTTTATTACATTGGCACATTGTCATAATAATGCATAAAAGAAATAAAATCTAACAAGTATTTGTGATATTTTACAAAATTGAAAATATTTAGCAAAAACAGTTGTAAATTATAGATTTTGTGATATGATAAATGGGAAGTTAAGTTTGTAGAGCAAAGGCGTTCTCATTTTGTTTGAGGACGCCTTATTTTATTTGAAGCGAGGTAAAATCTATGTCAGTAAAAATTAATGTATCAGAAATTTTTGCATCCAATGTTTTTGATGATGCAACAATGAAAAAGCGACTGCCAAAGAAAATCTATGCTGAATACAAGCATTCAATTCTTGAAGGCAAGGACCTTGAGCCGCATGTTGCCGAGATTATTGCCCATGAAATGAAAGAATGGGCGATTGAAAAGGGAGCCACCCATTTCACACACTGGTTCCAGCCTTTGACAAATATCACCGCAGAAAAACACGATGCTTTTATCAATCCACAGAGTGATGGCAGCATTTTACTTTCGTTCTCAGGCAAAGAACTGATCAAAGGTGAACCGGACGGTTCTTCATTCCCATCCGGCGGTATCCGCGCCACATGTGAAGCCAGAGGTTATACCGCATGGGATTGTACCTCACCGGCATTTATTCATGAATCTCCAAATGGCACGGCTGTTTTGTGTATTCCGACAATTTTCTGTTCCTACACGGGCGAAGCTCTCGACAAAAAAACACCGCTTCTGCGTTCCATGGAAGCTCTGAGCACACAGGCATTGCGTATTGTCCGTTTGTTTGGCGATACAACGGCCACAAAGATTACAACAAGTGTCGGCCCTGAGCAGGAATATTTCCTTGTAGATAAAGATACATATAATAAACGTAAAGACCTTATTTTTACAGGCCGTACCTTATTTGGCGCTCCGGCTCCGAAGGGACAGGAACTGGATGACCATTATTTTGGTACGATCAAAGAGAGAGTTTTCTCTTATATGACTGAATTAAATGAGGAATTGTGGAAGCTTGGCATTACAGCCAAGACTCAGCATAATGAAGTGGCGCCTGCACAGCATGAGCTGGCACCGATTTATAATACAACGAATATCGCAACAGATCACAACCAGCTTGTGATGGAGACAATGAAGAAGGTGGCGCTGCGCCATAATCTTGTATGCCTGCTGCATGAGAAACCATTTGCAGGCATCAATGGTTCCGGTAAGCACAATAACTGGTCCATGAGTACGGATACCGGCAAGAATCTGCTTGAACCGGGCCAGACGCCGCACTCCAACAAACAGTTCCTGCTTGTGCTGGCTGCAATTCTGAAGGCTGTGGATGATTATGCGCCGCTTTTGCGTATGTCTGCCGCAACACCGGGCAATGACCACAGACTTGGCGCCAACGAGGCACCTCCGGCTATTATTTCTGTTTTCCTTGGCGAACAGTTGGAGGACGTATTGAGTCAGTTATGTGAAAAGGGTGAGGCAACACGAAGCCTTGAAGGTTCACAGCTTGAGACCGGTGTATCAACCGTACCGAAATTCAGCAAAGATGCCACGGACCGTAACAGAACCTCGCCGTTTGCTTTCACAGGCAACAAATTTGAATTCCGTATGGTTGGATCTTCAGCGTCTATTGCAGACCCGAACACTGTATTAAATACCATTGTGGCAGAAACCTTATGTCAGGCCGCCGATATCCTTGAGAAGACGGACGATTTTGAACTGGCACTGCATGATCTGATCAAAGAATGGGTGACAGACCATATCCGTATCATCTTCAACGGTGACGGTTACTCCGATGAATGGGTGGCAGAAGCCCAGCGCCGCGGCCTTCCAAACATCAAAAATACGGTTGATGCCAATGCTATTCTTTCAACACCTGAAACGATTGCGCTCTTTGAGAAACATGGTGTTATGACAGGTATTGAGCTGACAGCCCGTGAGGAAGTCGGTTATGAGAACTACTCAAAGGCCATCAATATTGAGGCCAGAACGATGATCGACATGGCTAAGAAAGAGATTATTCCGGCTGTTATGAAATATACAACCGTAGTTGCCCAGTCTGTAGCCGCTGTAAAAGCCGTTGGCGCAGATGCGTCCGTACAGGAAAAGATTCTTGCGGATACAACGGCTGAATTGGCGAAATTGAGCGCTGCCGTTGAGAAACTGACAGCAAATACAAATGCGGCCGTCGCAGTGGATGAGCCAAAAGCCCAGGCAATCGCATACAGGGATAAAGTATTTGCGTTATTCCCAGATGTTCGTGAGCCGGCAGATAAGCTTGAAATGCTTGTTGATCAGGCAATGTGGCCGTTCCCGACTTATGCGGATCTGTTATTTAATGTTTAAAATATAGTCTTACCACTATAAGGAGCAGGTGTATTCATCAATCTTGAGTACGCCTGCTTGTTTTTTTGCTTTCTTATCGCTGAAGGAAGGAAAGCTTTTCTGGAATATTCATCCGCTGGATCACGCCCGTTCTGGGGCTGCTGAATTTTACCCTCTAAAATTATGCAAGTTAACAACATTATTTCATATATAAAATCAGAGCATATTGGTAAAAGAATATACTTGATGTTTTGTTTTATATATGAAATTGCAAGATAATTCACAAATTTCAGCCAAAAAATGGATGTTGAAATAGTAATTTTGCAGTGATATTATCTAAAGAAGAAAAATAATTTATATAATACATACAAATTGTAAATATAAATTCTCTGAAACCCAAATGACACAAAATTTATATGTGGAATCACGGCATTGATCTGAGCAGCAAGATTTCATAATTAAAAAATACAGGAGTATCGTTATGTCATATTTATTTGAAAAAAAACAGGAACAATTAAAGCAGTATAGTAGTTTGAAAGTTCTGCAAATTATTTTGGCAATGGTGGAAGAAGATCACGAAACTACGATTCAGCAATTGTCTAAAAAAACTTTACTGAATCAAAGTACGATCCATCGGATTTTACAGGAATTAGTTGAGTGTAATTATGTAAAAAAGGATGAATTCAGGAAAAAATACAGTTTGGGTGTTGAACTGATTAATCTTTCTACGATGATTCGTTCCTCAAATTATCTTGAGAGAATTGTACAGGGGTCTGTGGAGCGTTTAAGGGATTTTACAGGTGAAACAGTATTTTTTGTGATGAGGGATGGAGAATATATAGTTTACACTTGCAAAGCGGATACAAAAAATCAGGTAGCTGTCCGGGCAATGGTAGGATGGAAATCCCCGCTTTACTGTACGGGTGCAGGAAAATCAATTTTGGCAAATATGCCTGCAAAATGGATAGAGAAATATTTTCAGGAAATTGAGTTGAAGCGATATACCGATAATACGCTTATTACGAAGGAAGCACTGGCATATGAATTGGAACAGATCCGTAAGGACGGTGTTTCCTATGATCGGTGCGAGTTTCGTACGGATGTAAACTGTATTGCGGCCCCGGTGTTTTCGTCATCCGGGGAAATATTGGGTGCGGTCAGTATATCAGCACCAAGTTATCGATTTTCAATAGAACGGGCAACGGGCTATAAAGCTGAGCTTTTAAAATGCACCCGGAATATTGAAGAACGGTTGAACGGCCATATTTATTATTAATCAATAGGGCCAAAATCAAATTGTATGTTTTTGCAAAAATATAAATATCAAATTGTACCAGGAGGGAAAAAGTGGAAAAAGTGGAAAAAGAAACTCGTTCATATGATGCTGACACCTGTATTGAATATGCTAAAATTGCACAACGATTTTTTGCTGATGCCAGTCAGGAAAGGGTTGATGCTGTAGTTCAGGCAATCTGCAGGGTTGTGTATGAAAATGCGGAAGAATTATCAAGACGTGCAGTTGAAGAAACGATGATGGGCAATTGTGCAGATAAGATTGCTAAATGCACAGGAAAGTCACAGCTTATCTGGCATGATTTAAAAGACAGGAAAACAGTTGGCGTTATTAATGAAATAAAGGAACGCGGAATTGTTGAAATTGCAAAGCCGGTAGGTGTTGTTGCGGGAATTACTCCATGTACGAATCCTGTCGTCACAGTAATGAGTAATGCTGCATTCGCATTAAAGTGTCGAAATGCCATAATTTTTGCACCGCATCCGAGGGCCGTAAAGCTTACGGATTATATGATGAATCTGTTTCACGCAGAATTGGAAAAACTGGGAGAACCTGTCAATCTTATTCAGGCCTGCGAAATTTGTTCGGTTGAAGATACTCAGAGATTAATGAGGGGCGTTGACGTGGTTGTGGCTACCGGAGGCTATGGAATGGTTCATGCCGCATACAGCAGCGGAAAACCTGCCTATGGTGTTGGTGCCGGAAATGTGCAATGCCTGATCGATACGGGTGTTGATTATGAAAAGGTAACGGAACTGATTACAGGTGGAAGATGTTTTGATTATGGGATCCTTTGTACCTGCGAGCAGGCAGTTATGATTCCTGAATCAGAGGACAAAACTATTTTAAAAGCATTTGTGAAAGCAGGTGCATACATCATTGATTCAGAAGATGAGAAAGAAGCGCTTCGCAGAGCGATGTTTCCTGATGGCAAGACCATTAATAGAGATATCGTAGGAAAACCTGCAGAGTTTGTCGCTCAGATTGCCGGCATCAAGGTACCTGAAGGTACAAGGGTTATTGTGGTTGAACTTCATGAAACAGGCGCAAAGGAATTGCTCAGTAAAGAGAAGATGTGTCCGGTGCTTGCCTTATACAAATACCAATCATTTGAAGAAGGTGTAGAGATAGCCTGCCAGAATCTTGCAAATGAAGGAATGGGCCATAGCGCATGCCTTTATACGAATGACGAAGACCATGTTTCTTATTTCGGAGAAAGGGTTAACGTTTCAAGAATTGTGTTGAACCATTCTTCAGCGAATGGCGCAGGAGGAAATGTCTGGAATGGATTTACGCCAACCAACACACTCGGATGTGGATCCTGGGGAAATAATAGTATTTCTGATAATTTTACTTACAAGTATTTAATGAATACGACCAGGATCGGACGTTGTCTGGATAAGCCTTTAGAGCTTCGGACGGAAGATTTGATCGGAACAAAATAAAAGGAGATTTGCTTTGGATTATTACGAAGTTGAAGGAAAGAGTTTGGCTCTGAAATATGGTTTGCCTGTCAATCTCGGTGTTTTATATTCGCAAATAGAACAACAGGCGGATAAAATCGTTTATCCCTGCATCGCAAAAGCGCAGGTCTTAAGTGGAAAGAGAGGAAAAGCAGGCGGTGTAAAAATTGTTCATCATGCGGGCGAGCTGGAATCGGTTGTCAGCGGGATTCAATCGCTGATGATCAATGGGCTGGAAGTTCAGGATGTTTTGTTGGATCCGTTAAGCAATATTGAGAATGAGCATTATATTGGTTTTACAATGGATCGTGTGACGCGCAGCGTTGTTATGCTTTATTCTCCGTTTGGTGGAATGGATATTGAGACGTTGGCGGCTGAAATGCCTGAAAAGCTTTTGAAGATATCATTCTGTGAAAGGTTGGCCTTTGATACAAAAGCATTGATCGAATTTGCCAAAAAGCAGGATGTAGCGGATACTGTCATTCATCAGCTAATAGAAATTGCTGAAAAAATGTGCGACATGTTTTTTGCGCTTGATGCAACGACACTGGAGTTTAATCCACTTGCTGAGATTGAAGGCGGCAGATTGATGGTACTGGATACAAAACTTGTGATAGATGACAATGCTGCTTTTCGTCAAAAGGATTATACACTTTTTTCAAGAGAAAGAACATTGAATCATCATGAGAAAATAGCGGCAGAAGCAGGTTTAGCTTATGTCGAATTGGAAAAAGGCGGTCAAATTGGTATGATCGCAGGTGGTGCTGGCATTGGCATGGCTACAGTTGATGCAATTAAGTATTATGAAGCGGTCCCGTTTAATTTTCTGGATCTTGGCGGCGGCGTGACAGCAGAAAAAACATATATGGCAATGAAATTATTAATGGAAGAACCTGAAGTAAAAGGAATTCTCGTAAATGTCTTTGGCGGTGCCAATGATTGTCAGGTTATGGCGGCAGGGATCTGCAGAGCTGTTAATGAGTGTTCATTGAAAAAGCCGATTGTTGTCAAAAGCAGAGGTTTTAATCAGGAAGGCGGATGGGCGCTTTATGATGAAGCTCATATAGCTCAGGTGCATTATGGCACGACGGATCAGGCGGTTCAAAAACTGCTTGATATTATGCGAGGGGTGTGAAAATGGGTGTACTTGTTGGAAAAGATACAAATGTAATCATACAGGGTATTACCGGCAAAATGGGACGGATACATACTCAGCATATGCTGGAATACGGAATGAATTTATGTGCAGGTGTGTCGCCAGGGAAGGGAGGTCAGCTAGTAGAAGGAGTACCTGTTTTTAATTCGGTTCGCAAAGCCAAAGATTTATTTCCTGAGATCAATGCGACAATGATTTTGACACCGCCGCCTGTTGTACTTTCAGCGGCAATGGAGGCTGTTGAAGCCGGGATTCCATTAATTGTCATTATTACAGAGTTTGTTCCGATTCACGACAGTCTTAAAATTATATCTGCGGCTGCGCGAAAAGGGATTCGTGTAGTGGGACCGAATACAATTGGAGTTATTTCTCCTGGATATGGAAAAGTCGGAGTTATGCCGGGATATATTTATCAGCCTGGTTATATCGGTATAGTTTCCCGGAGCGGCACGCTGACCCATGAGGTTTCTTCCAATCTGACATTTGCCGGATATGGGCAATCGACATGTGTTTGTATCGGAGGGGATTTTATTCCGGGGGTAACTCATACAGAAGTTCTAAGGCTTTTGCGGGATGATGAAGATACAAAAGCGGTCGTTTTATTGGGTGAGATTGGCGGAACAAGCGAATAAGATGCGGCAAGATATATAAAAGAATCGAATTATCCAAAGCCGGTTGTGGCGTATATTGCAGGTACTCAGGCTCCGGAAGGGAAAAAAATGGGACATGCAGGCGCAATTACATCGGGAAATATGGGAACTGCCAAATCGAAAATTAAAGCATTGAATGAGGCGGGAGTAAAAGTAGCACATACGCCGGGGCAGGTTGTGGATCTGATTCGGGAGATCGATGAAAAACTTGGTATATTGCAAACGCTTAAACCGATTCAGGACGAGTGACGGGGGGAGAAATTTGGAAATTACCAAGAAAGATAATAAATTATTTCAGCTTCTTTTGGGACCTGCAATGTTTCTGGTATGTTATGGTGTGATTGGCACTTTAACTACTGCACCGATTGGCGTTTCTATTGGAACGATTTTGTGGATGGCTGTATGGTGGATAACCCTGCCTGTGGATACGGGCGTCACTGCTTTTATACCGATTGTCGTTAATATGATATTTCAGGCGGTTCCCATGGACAGTATCATTACAAAATATGCGTCAGAGACAATCTTCCTCTTGCTGGGGGCAGATTTGATTTCCATTTCCTGGGAGGTGACCGGGCTGGATAAAAGGGTTGCTTTAAAGTCTTTGTATTTGATCGGTCCGTCACTGAAACAGCAGATACTTGTGTGGTTTGCGGCATCAGCATTGTTGTCAGTTTTTCTTCCCAATGCGGTGGTTTGCGCCATGTTGATTCCTATAGCAGTGGCAATGCTTCGTTATATCAATTACGAAGATGTCAGCGGCTTAACAAATAAAAAAAGCAAGACAGCGGCCATTATTTTAGCTTCAATTGCCTGGGGAGCAGGTATCGGCGGTTTGGGTTCACCGCTTGGTGGTTCTATGAATCTGGTAGCGTTGGAATATCTGGAAGAATTAATCGGCGGGGAATACATGTATTTTGACTGGTGTATCAGGCTGATTCCTTTTCTGATCATTCTTATTATTGCCAATTACCTTGTCCTGCTTTTGGTAATGCCGAAAAAAGTAGCTTTGGATGGATCAAAAACATATTTTAAGGAATTATATAATCAGCTTGAGGCTATTTCAAAAGATGAGAAGGTTTGTCTGACGATCTTTATTTTGGTTGTGGCGCTGAGCTTTACTCGTCCGCTATATGCTTCCATTCTTCCGTCTGTGAAGCCGTCGTATATATTTCTGGCCTTTGGGCTGCTGCTTTTTATGATTCCGAGAAAGGGAACAAAAAAAAGAATGCTGGAATGGAAATCTGCGCAGCAAAAAGTATTCTGGGGAATGTTGTATATGTTTGCCGGCGGTATGGCATTAGGAGAACTTGTTCGGGGTACGGGTGCAACAGATATGATTGCAGGCCTTGTAATGAAACTGAATCTGAATGGGGGATTTACAACAATTTTGGTCTTTGTACTTTTTACAGTCGTATTATCGGAGATCTCCAATAATACATCTGCAGCAGCCATTGCTATTCCGATTGTAATCGGCGTATGCCAGGAGGGAATCGGGATATCCCCAATTCCTTATGTGTATATCACAATAGCAGCTTTCAATTGTGCATATATGCTGCCGACAACCATACGTGCAATACCGATAGGGTATGGATTAAGTCCAAAATACATGATGTGGAATGGTTTAGCTTTAACACTTAGCGCAGTGCTTGTGGTTTCTGTTTTGGGATGGATAATGATAACAATATGGCCGGCTTTTTCAATAGCATGACCGGTTCATTAAATAAGGAGGGTAAATGAACAAATGGACAAACAAACTATTTTAGAATTGGCGAGGAAATTGTATGAGGCGGAAAACACATTAATTCCAATTGCACCTTATACGGATAACGGTTATTCTGATATGACATATGAGGATGCCTATGGAATACAGTTAGCCGCTTTGGATCTGAAACTGGAAGCGGGGAAAAAGGTGATTGGCAAGAAGGTTGGGCTGACGAATAAGAATCTGCAGAAGAAAAGAGGAATAAACGAGCCTGATTACGGTCATATCACTGATGACAGGATGTGTCTGCCGGATGTTCCTTTAAAAATGTCAGAATTGATGATGCCAGGCGTCGAATGTGAACTCGCTTTTGTGCTTAAAGAAGATATTCAGGGTCCTGGAGTTACAGCCGCAACGGTCTTGAATGCGACAGCAGGCGTTATCCCTGCAATGGAAATTGTTGAACGTAGGTTTTCTCCGCTTTGCAGGAGCGTTCTGGACAGTATTGCCGATAATGCGGCCTTTGGCCATATTATTTTGGGTGACCGGATGACGCCGGTGGAAAATTTGGATTTCCGCACAATCGGATGCCTGATTGAGAAGAATGGAATGCCGATTGATACTGCTACAGCAGCTACAGTTATGGGTAATCCGGTTGAATCTGTTGCATGGCTTGCGAACAAATTGTCAAGCTATGGCGTTGGAATGAAAAAAGGAGAAATTATTCTGTCCGGATCGGTTGGAATGATTCATGAAGTTTCTGCAGGAGAATGCTATTATGCGCATTTTGGAAACGGAATCGGAACGGTAAAAGCTGTCTTTGTGGAATAGTAGGAGTCATGTCTTTTCCGCGTACCATTTCTTTTGAAAAGACATGTCGGAAAGTGAAAGGTGATTATGAAAAACGATTTACAAAAAGATGAAAAAACCAAAGGTATGAAGCAATGGGTGAGAGACCTGATATATGGAATAGTAATTGTGCTTTTTTCCATTGGGAATATTGTTTACGGCAGCCAGCTTCCTGTGGGAAGCGTTAGCCTGAAAGTTGCCCAGGCAGGTTTCTATCTGGAATTAATTTGCGGTGCTTTTGCTTTGCTTGGGTTATGGCTGATTATTCGTTCAATAAGGAAAAAACCGGATAATTTGTGTGTCCCTCTTTTCACCAGAACGATAATAGTGCCCTTCATTTTTGTAGTGCTTTATCTGTTGCTGTTAAAGAAAATAGGATTTTTAATTGACAGTTTTTTAATGGTATTGAGTTTATCTCTTTATCTGGCTTATAAGATGGGAAAATTAAAAACGGATAGCAAAGCCCAATTAGCAAAGAAGGTAGGCATTTATATTGTATATGCAGCGATCATGACAATGTTTTGTTATTTTATGTTTGGAAAGGTAATGAAAGTTATTCTTCCGAAATTCTCATTGTTCTGATTGGGGAGAAAAAATAGAAAGGAAAAGAAATTATGAAAAAGATATTAGGCTTGTTATTAGTTAGTGTAATGATTATATCTCTGGCTGCCTGTGGTAATTCGAATTCAACCAGTAAAAGCAGTACATCAGCAGAAGAAAATACCCCTGATACTGTAGCGGAGGTCGATTTCCCTACCAATACAATTGAGATTCTTGTTCCATTTTCTGCTGGCGGCGGTCTTGACCTGATTACCCGATATGCAGCAGATGCGCTGGATATCGATGAAGCTGTTCAGATTACGCAGATGGTAGGCGGAAGTACGGTTGTTTGTATGGAAGAAATGTTAAATGGTGATCAGTCAGGGCATCGATACATGGCATTCCATCCGGAAGCAGTACCTGTTTATGAGGTTTCAGGTGTATATGAAACGCCTTATTCAGAAGAACTTAACTGGATCTGTTCTTATGGCTATGACCCTATGTGTGTGGCTGTAGGTAAAGATTCAAAAATTAACAGCTGGGAAGATCTGGTGGCCGATGCACAGGCAAGACCTGGTGAGCAGACATGGGGCGGTGCAGGCAATATGAGTACCCATACAGTTGGAACTGTTTTTGCTATGTGGGTCGGTGATTTTACTTCCCTCTATGTTCCGTACAGTGGAGCAGCGGATGCACGTACTGCTGCCATCGGCGGTAATCTGGATGTGTTTATTGGTGAAGTATCTGAAATGGCTGCATATGCGGAATCCGGCGACTTGAAGATTCTCTATACAATGGGCAGCGAACGTTCAGAATTCTTACCGGATGTGCCAACACTGGCTGAGATTGCAGGGACTACAGAAAATACTGTTTATGGATTGCACAGAGCACTTGTATGCAAAAAAGAAGTTCCATCCGAAGTAAGGCAGTGTTTGGAAGATCTTTATAAAGATGCAACAACTACGGAAGAATGGATGACCGGATGCCGTGAGACGCTGCACTATGAACCTGTTTTTACAACCGGCGCAGAATGCGATGAAATTATGCTTTCAGGTCTGTCCATAGCTGAGGAAGCCTTTGATTATTATAAGAGTGAAGTGGAACAATAGTGCCATAGGAAGTATAAGAAGAAAGATTTCAAAAGAACAGGATGTTTGCTTTGGGCATGTGACGAATGCCCAAAGCACTTCTGAAAGGTTGATAGAAGGAGGTTTTGCATGGATTTTTTTATAATCGGATTACAGGGTGTGATAAATGAACCGATTATTTTCTTATATGTAATAGCGGGGATTTTCATTGGCATGGTAATGGGTGCAATTCCTGGTTTGACAGCGACTCTGGCAGTTACACTGATGCTCCCGTTTACCTATGCTATGACACATACAGCAGGTATTTCTCTGCTGATTGCACTTTATGTTGGCGGTATTTCAGGCGGACTTGTTGCTGCGATTCTTCTGAATATTCCGGGAACGCCATCCAGTCTTGTGACTTGCTTTGATGGCTCTCCGATGGCCAGAAACGGCAGAGCCGGGGAGGCATTAAGCATTGGTGTATTTGCTTCACTTATTGGTGGATTGATCAGTTCTGTATGCCTGATTTTTATAGCGCCGCTCATTGCAAAAGTTGCATTGATGTTTGGAACATGGGAATATGCGGCGATGGGTATTTTTGGACTTTGTATCGTCGTAAGTTTGACAGGAAATGATATTAACAAAGGACTTATTTCTGCTTTGACAGGTATTTTACTGGGAATGGTCGGTATCGATTCATTATCGAATGTTTCCAGATTAACATTTGGATTCTGGCAGCTGAGTGCAGGATTTTCAACTTTATCCTGTCTTATGGGCTTATTTGCGGTTTCGGAGATTATGGTTCAGTTGCATGATGTGACCACGATCAATACAGTTCTTGACTGTGGAAAAGTTCCGATCGTTCCGCCGAAGGATTCATTGGTTAAAAACATTAAAACGCTGATCTCGTCTTCACTGATTGGCGTCGGTATTGGAATTTTGCCTGGAATTGGTTCTGCAACATCGACACTGCTGGCATACACTTACAATAAGAATACCTCGAAACATCCGGAAGAATTTGGAAATGGTTGTCCTGACGGTGTTTACGCATCCGAAGCAGCCAATAACGCGACCTGCGGCGGGGCACTCATTCCAATGCTTTGTCTGGGGGTTCCGGGAGATACGGTTACTGCGATTCTTCTTGGAGGACTGATTTGTCACGGAATAACACCGGGGCCAATGCTTTTTTCAAGAAATGTGGATCTCGTAGGTGTTGTATTCGTAGTTTATTTGATGGCAAATATTATTATGTATGTAATGGAAATGGGAATGATGAAGGGATTTATTTATCTTTTGAAGATTCCTGCTGACTTTCTGTATCCGGCTATCCTGCTTATGTGTGTTGTGGGGACCTATACAGCAAGCAATCGTACATTTGATTGCTGGGTATTCCTCCTGATCGGTCTACTGGGATATGTTCTTCGGAACAATGGATTTCCTCTGCCGCCGATTGTCCTGGGGTTTGTATTATGTGACATCATAGAAACAAACCTGAGAACAGCGCTGGTATCGACAACAGGTAATATTTTACCTTTATTTACCCGTCCGATCTCGCTTGCATTTTTACTTTTGGGAGTGGTAATGATTTTGGTTTCTCTGCTTCGAAACAGAAAAGAGAAAAGTGCAGGGTAATTTGCCAATGGAAGTGTAAAGAATATTTATAAGAAAATGAGAGGAGAAAAAAGTGACAGATTTCTTTAAGAATACATTAAAAAAACGTTTGAAAAATAAGGAACGGGTTGCGGGGTCATGGATCCATTCATGTAACCCGTTGTCGGCAAGGATAATTGCACATTCCGGTTTTGATTTTGTTGTTATAGATATGGAACATTCACCGCTTGATTTTGGGACGCTGCCTGCCATTATCAGTGCATTTAATGACAGTGACTGTATCCCGATCGTCCGTTCACCCTGGAATGATATGGTAGCCATAAAGAGGATTTTAGACTGTGGAGCATACGGGGTACATATTCCATTTGTTTGTAATGTTGAGGAAGCAGAAGCAGCCGTTAGATATTGCAAATATCCGCCTGCAGGTGTCAGAGGCACAGCTGCGTGTACGCCGGCTGCAAGATATGGCTTTGAGAAAAAAGACTATTTTGCAAGGGCCAATGATGAAATACTGACTATGGTGGCAATCGAAAATCTGGAAGGAGTTGCCAATGCAGAAGCGTTAACAAAAATTGAAGGGCTGGATGGGATTTTTATAGGTCCGGCTGACCTTGGCGCATCCATGGGATATCTTGGAACAACTTCTGATGAGGTGCAGCAGGCCATCCGTTCTGTAGAGAAAACTGTGTTAAAAAGCGATAAATTCCTGGGTACGATTGCACCGAATGCGGAAGCCGCAAAAGCTTTGTATGACAGAGGATACAGTTTCATTATCATGATGTCTGATATGGTTGATCTGGGCATTACAGCGAGAAAATGCGTAGAGGATTTTCACAGACTTTGCCTGTAGAAAGAATGTGAACCAATGAAAAGTGAGGTGAAACCAGGCTTTATCGATGGTCATTATCACTGGGTAGTAGTTATTGGCTGCAGTCTGATGATTTTCTTCGGAATTGGAATCGTCGTTAACTGTTTCTCCATCTTTCTGCAGCCATTGATTACAACGCTGGGAATTTCTAATACAAGAGCGTCTTCCATAGTAGCTGTACAAAATATCGGTGTCATTATTTCATCATTTTTATGTAATAGATTTTGTCCGCGTTTTGGAGCAAGAAAGATTGCTTTATGCGGAGGGATGTTGGTAGTGGCGGGTTATCTTTCGCTTTCAATCATCACGAATCTTACAGGCTGTTATATTGGCTTTTTTGTGGTAGGTTTTGGATGCGGTCTGGGTGGAATGATACCTGCATCGATTATTTTGACAGCCTGGTTCCGAAAAAAAAGGGGATTTGCATTAAGTATTGCATCCATGGCTTCTGCACTTGCAACGGTCATATATCCTAAACTTATTTTGCTTGTTTTGAATCGATACAGTATTTTTTCCGCATACAGATTACTTGCATTATCTGTGGCTATGATGGTCATACTTGCATTCTGTCTTGTAAGAGACTGTCCGCAGGATAAGGGGATGCTTCCCTATGGCCAGGATGAGGCCGAACATTTTGATATTGCTGTTACAAAGAACAGGCGATCAGTCCTGGCGTTATTACAGAAAAAATCCATACTATGTCTGCTGGGTACAGGTATTTTGCTGGGCGGTATGATCAACTCAATTTCCGCTCATATCTCAATTCTGTATATATCAGAAGGTTATGACAGTGAATTCGCGGCTTCCATGGTTTCACTATTTGGAATCGTCATGCTTGTCGTAAAACCTGTTTATGGTATTTTAGTTGATTGGTTTGGACTGCGTAAAATGAGCATGGTGAGTCTTATTATGTTGGCGTTATCTACGTGTATACCAATGTGCTTTCACTTAAATATTGCGATGCCATACCTGTTTGTAATATTATATGGCTGCACAAGTCCGCTGACTGCAACGGTTTTCCCATTGTGGAGCGATGTTCTGGGAGCAGAAGGCGGCGGCGTGGTTTCGGTATATCCGATCTACAGGGTTTGTACGTCTGTAGGGGCAATTATAGCTTCAACGGTTCCGGGTTATATGGCGGATCAGTTTGGGTCATATGTATCGGTATTTTATGTATATTTCTTTTTATGTGTCATTTCATTCATTGTAATTGATCGATTATTTCGTTATATCAGGTATCAGGAGGAGTAAATTGGATTCTATAATAATTTTTATTTTAATTGTTCTGATGCTATGGGAATTCTTAACGTGGAGAAATTTAACAAAATATCGCAGGCTGTTGATAGATTTCAGACAGGCCATTGTCAGGTATATATACCGGCGAAACGAAATTCTTCAGGAATTGATCGTATATGCAAATGCAAAGAATATTTCCGGCGAAACCTGGAAACAGGAAAAACTATATTTTCCTGAAGATGGTGTTCCTATAGAAAATTTGGGACAGCTGATGCAGAGAAATTCACATATGCATAGGGTGGTGATGGATTCGTTGCAGGATGAAAAATGGAAAGCGCTGATTTGTGCCGATAAGGAATTATTTTATCTGACAGATGAGTTTAATGAACTGCAGGGCGTAATTGGCAGATGCGCAGTTGAATACAATAGAAACTACAATGCGCTTGCGAAGCGGATTACAAGCATGCCTTCATCTTTACTGGCAAAATTTTTACGTATAAAAATGCCGGAAGGCGGTTTGTTGTGTGAGCAATAAGTTAAATACTGAAATCAAAAGGAGGTTTTATTTTGCCAAAGGTAGTATTAATCGACATTAATATCAATTCCAAGCCGGGGGGAAGGGATCCTTCGCCACTTGCAAAGGTATGTGAAGAAAAAGGATATGACTTCGAAATATATGATTTAAGAGGAGTCGAAGAAATTGTTGAAAAGGTAAAGGATGCGGACGCCATTGTTACCTGTTATACAAAAATCGATAAGGCTATTCTTGAACACTGTAAAAATCTGAAGGTTGCCGTGCGTGCAGCGGTAGGGCCGGATGTATTTAATCTTGATGATTGTACGGCCTATAATATTCCGGCATGCAATGTACCGAATTACAGTACAGAAGAAGTTGCTGTACAGACGATCGCTTTGGCCCTTGCGGTTGCAAGAAAATTGCCGCTCTCAAATAAACTGGTCCATAATGGTAACTGGGATGTGAACTGTACAAAATCTGCAAAACGTATTAGTACAATGCGGATGGGATTTGTTGGATTTGGACGAATAGCACGAAAAGCGGCAGGTTATGCCCAAAGCTTCGGCTTTAATCTGTGCGCATATGATCCGTTTCTTCCGGATAGCGTCTTTGAGCAGATGGGAGTAGTTCGTGTGGAGAAGGAAGAACTGTTTAAAACCGCTCATATTATCTGTGTCAACACTCCGTTGTCTGAGGGTACATATCATATTATAGATAAAAACGCTGTTTCAATGATGCAGGAGGGCGTATGTATTGTTAACACAGGACGGGGAGGCTGTGTAGAGACAGAAGCCATTCTGGAAGGACTGAGAAGCGGAAAGATCGCCGGTGCCGGACTGGATGTTATTGAAGAAGAACCGTTAAGAGACAGCAATGCAGAGATTCTTCAGTTTGATAATGTGATGGTTACTTCACATACAGGATATTCTTCGAAAGAAGCACGCATCGATCAATACAGAATGGTTGGTGAAACAATTGTCGCCTGCTTCAATGGAGAACTTCCGGAAAATGTGCTTAACCGTAAAGCTTTGGCAGAGAAAAGGGGAGTAACGCTATAGTCCTTTGATATCTGTCGATGATAATTAAATTTGATAATTTCAGGGAGCTGTGTACGAATGATTGCGTGCGGCAGCTCCCTGAATTGTATATGGAGAACTTATTCCAATCAGGAGATATGTCGTTAATTCGAACAGGGAATCAAACTAAATGTTGAAAATAGCCATAAAATTTGTTATTATATGAACGAATTAAAATTTATCTATTATACGAAAAAGTGTGTACCAACAAAAGACACAGGCCTTTATAAGCTGGCAAAAAGGAGATTTGAGAGATACTATGGCATTTACACCTATGATGCAGCAATATATGTCCATCAAGGAACAATATAAGGACTGCATCTTATTTTATCGCCTGGGCGATTTTTATGAGATGTTTTTTGATGATGCCCGCCGCGTGTCGCAGGAGCTGGAACTGACGCTTACGGGAAAGGATTGCGGCATGGAGGAGCGTGCGCCGATGTGCGGCGTACCTTACCATGCCGCAAGCGTGTATGTGGAGAA
>CAYURX010000017.1:0-27330 GCA_964447245.1 uncultured Coprococcus sp.
CCCGGGGGAGCCGTGTGGCTGGGACGGCCAAGGTCGGTGAGAAGGGGCAGATCGATGTGACTGAGCTGGAGACTGCCGTTTTTAAAGATAACGAAACCGCGGCTGCCATCTATCAGGAAGTGATCGAACAGCAGGAGATCCCGAAAACCCCGGTGTATGTCAGCAAGAAAACAGAGCGGAAACTGATGAAAAAACAGAAACTGGTGACGGACAGCGGCATTGAGATTTTAGTACCGCTGGAACTTCTGAAAGATGACAGTATTTTTGAATATCATCACAATGATGATGGTAAAATTTCTATTTTAATCAAAGAAATTGAATCAATAGAGAATAAGTAAGAAAGTAAAAAGGTAAAGATCGGGAGGTGGATAGTCATGCGATTATTATTACATATATGTTGTGCGCCCTGCTCCATCATGTGCATCGAAACATTGAGAGAAGAAGGCATTGAGCCGACGGGATTCTGGTACAATCCTAATATCCATCCGGTGACAGAATATAAAGCCAGAAAGAATGCACTGACAGCCTATGCGGCACAGATTCATATGCGGTTAATTGTGGAGAATGAGTACGGTCTGAGAAAATTTATTGATCATGTGCATCCGGATTATGAGAATCGCTGTGGTTACTGTTATGTCTGCCGGCTTGAAGAAACGGCCAGATTTGCGGCGGAAAATGGCTATGACAGTTTCTCTACAACGCTGCTGATCAGCCCTTATCAGAAACATGAATTGCTTATTAAAACCGGGGAAGCCATGGCGGAGAAATACGGCGTACAGTTTTTGTATCGTGATTTTCGGCCGTATTTCAAAGAAGGTCAGGCAAGAGCAAGGGCCATGGGTTTATATATGCAGAAATATTGCGGGTGTGTGTTCAGCGAGGAGGACCGGTATCTGGAAGGGAAAAAAGATCTGGTAACGATTCAGAAGTATAATAACAGAGCGGATCCTGGCAGGAGGTGAGAGGCATGATTGTTCATATAACGGAAACGATTCTTAATGAACAGGAGCAGCGGCCGGTATCACTTCCCGCTGTTTTGCGAAGGATGAAGATTCATTTCCCTTTATACTGTGGGGGAAACGGGACTTGCGGGAAGTGTCTGATTCAGGTAAAAGAGGGATGGCTGCCTGTGACTGCAGAGGACCGACGATGCTTGACGGAGGTTCAGCTGGAAGCAGGATACCGTCTCGGTTGTCAGGCTGTGATCGATCGTCCCTGCCTGATTGAGTTGAAGGAAAATGTGGTTGAACAGGATTTTTATGTGCCTTTATCATGGGGGTCGCAGAAAGAACAGTATATGAACAGATGTGCCCGGACTTTGGAAACCAGGGCGGAGAAAAGCGAAGGCAACGGGGCAGTGTGCGTTCGTTATGGCATTGCTATTGATATAGGGACGACGACCCTTGCCATGGTACTGATGAGGCTTAGTGATGGTTGTGTGATACGGCAGTATACGGGATTGAATCATCAGCGGAGCTATGGAACAGATGTGATGGCACGTATCCGGGCCGCAGTTGAAAATGCGGATACAGCCCGGCAAATGCAGCATCTGATCCGGGCTGATCTTTTGCGGGGCATATGTGATCTTACAGAAACATTGTCGGATGGCAGCGTTCAGATTGTGGCGGTGGCGGGCAATACAACGATGATACACTTGCTTCGGGGTTATGATTGCACCGGATTAGGACAATATCCTTTTACGCCATTCAGGCTGTCAAAAGAAAATCTGTCTGTGAAGGAATTGCTGGGAACACGGAATCTTCCGGCTGCGGTGCGGGATGGTGAGGTTATAGTCTTTCCGGGAATTTCTGCATTTGTTGGCGGTGACATCACGGCGGGATTGTGGGCATGCGGTTTTCATAAACCTGAGGGTGTGCGTCTGTTTCTGGATCTTGGGACGAACGGAGAAATGGCGCTGCGGTGCGGGAATCAGCTGATCGTTACTTCTGCGGCGGCGGGGCCGGCCTTTGAGGGCGGTCATTTATCCTGCGGCACAGGCAGTGTGCCGGGGGCCATACGGAATGTGCGGATTCAATATGGTATGGTGCGTTATGAGACCATTGGACGGCAGGCGCCGAAAGGTTTGTGTGGTACGGGTATGGTGGCCTGTATGGCGGAAATGTTAGAACGGCATTGGATGAATACAGAAGGACTTTTGGATTCCAGATATACGGCAAATGGTTTGCAGGTGATCCCAGGAAAGGTATGGGTGAATCAACGGGATGTCAGAGAATTTCAGAAGGCGAAGGCGGCCATAAGGGCGGGCCTTGAAATATTGATGGCAGAGGCGGGCTGCGAGGCCGCAGATATTGAGAGCCTGGAACTGGCGGGCGGATTCGGCTGTGAACTGGATGTGAAACAGGCAGTACGCATTGGACTGATACCGGCAGCTATGTCAGAGAAAGTTCGTCAGAATGGCAATACGGTCATTAAGGGGCTGTGCCGCTATCTTCTGCTGCCCGATGAACAGGGGATTGCAAAACTCCTTGATTTGGTGAGGGAGATTTCACTGGCGGATCATCCCGACTTTGCCGGAAAATATCTGGCCAGTATGGAATTTCCGGGGAAATAATCCAATTTTATGTATATTTGCTTAGACTCAACGTTGCATAGGGCTATTGGTTGTGTTATAATGTCGAAGTTAGTATGTTTATAAATAAGAACATGATATAATGCTAAATTAGCAGGAGGTTTTTGAATGTATCAAATTACGAGAGCAGAAAAGCTCGCTGAGAAAATTTATCTGATGGATATCAAGGCGCCGCGTGTGGCCAGGGCATGTCAGCCGGGGCAATTCCTGATTACGAAGATGGATGAAGTTGGTGAACGAATTCCGCTGACAATCTGTGATTACGACCGTGAGGCCGGTACTGTGACAATTGTATTTCAGGTAGTGGGTGCATCAACAGCCAAGATGGAGCATTTACAGGCCGGAGACGCTTTTATGGATGTGACAGGGCCTTTGGGTAAGGCCTCTGAATGGATTTCAGAGGATATCGAAGCGCTGAAGCAGAAGAAGATTCTGTTTGTGGCCGGCGGTGTTGGGACAGCGCCTGTTTATCCGCAGGTGAAGTGGCTGCATGCGCATGGCATTGATGCCGATGTGATTGTCGGGGCCAAGACAAAGGATTTATTGATCCTCGAAAAAGAGATGGAGGCTGTGGCCGGAAATCTTTACATAACAACAGATGATGGTTCTTATGGACATCATGGCATGGTAACAGCCATGATTGAGGAACTGGTCGGCAGCGGCAGGACATATGATTTTTGTGTGGCAATCGGCCCAATGATTATGATGAAATTTGTCTGTCTTCTGACCAGGAAGCTGGGAATTCCGACAATTGTCAGCATGAATCCGATTATGGTGGACGGCACGGGTATGTGTGGTGCATGTCGTCTGATGGTGGGCGGCAAAGTGCAGTTCGCCTGTGTGGATGGTCCTGAGTTTGACGGTCATCTGGTTGATTTTGACCAGGCTATGCAGCGTCAGCAGAGTTATAGAACCCAGGAAGGGCGGGCAATGCTGAAGCTTCAGGAAGGTGATACGCATCATGGCGGATGCGGACAATGCGGAGGTGACAAATAATGGCAGATAAGAAACACAGAGTTCCTGTGCGCGAGCAGGCACCGGCCGTACGCGCAACGAATTTTGAAGAAGTATGTCTTGGCTATAATGCTGACGAGGCAATGGAAGAAGCAGCCAGATGCCTGAACTGTAAGAATGCAAAATGTATGACGGGATGCCCGGTTAATATTGAGATCCCAAGATTTATTGAACAGGTGAAAGACGGTAATTTTGAGAAAGCTGCGCAGGTGATTGGTGAATCATCATCCCTTCCGGCTGTCTGCGGGCGTGTATGTCCGCAGGAATCCCAGTGTGAGGGGAAATGTATTCTTGGCATTAAAGGTGAACCTGTATCCATCGGCAAGTTGGAACGTTTTGTGGCTGACTGGGCGAGAGAGAATCATATTGAGCCAGTGGGCGCCAGCGAAAAGAAGGGCAAAAAGGTCGCCGTGATTGGTTCAGGACCTGCGGGACTTACCTGCGCCGGTGATCTGGCCAAAATGGGATATGATGTCAAAATTTTTGAGGCGTTACATGAGGCTGGCGGTGTGCTTGTCTATGGTATTCCGGAGTTCCGTCTGCCGAAACAGACGGTTGTGGCCCATGAGGTGGAGAACGTGAAAAAGCTTGGTGTTGAGATAGAGACCAATGTGATCATAGGCAAATCCATTACGATTGATGAGCTGATTGAAGAAGAAGGATACGATGCGGTATTTATTGGTTCCGGTGCAGGCCTTCCTAAATTCATGGGTATTCCGGGCGAGCAGGCGAACGGCGTGTTCTCCGCCAATGAATTTCTGACCCGCAACAATCTGATGAAGGCGTTCCGCGAGGATTACGATACGCCAATTCATCGGGGCAAAAAGGTTGCTGTCATCGGCGGAGGCAATGTAGCCATGGATGCGGCCAGAACGGCACTGCGCCTTGGCGCAGAGACCTATATTGTCTATCGGCGCGGTGAGGCAGAACTGCCCGCCCGTGTGGAAGAAGTCCATCATGCCAAAGAGGAGGGCATTCAATTCCATCTCCTGCGCAATCCGAAAGAGATCCTTGTGGATGACAAGGGATGGGTCAGAGGTCTGCGTGTGATCAAGATGGATCTGGGTGAGCCGGACGAATCCGGAAGAAGACGCCCTGTGGAAGTGCCTGGTTCTGAATATGAGCTGGAAGTTGATACAGTGATCATGGCTCTTGGCACTTCACCGAATCCTTTGATTTCTTCTACAACAGAGGGCCTTGATGTGAATAAATGGCAGTGTATTATCGCTGATGAACAGAATGGGGCAACGACAAAAGAGGGCGTTTATGCCGGCGGAGATGCAGTGACAGGCGCGGCAACGGTTATTCTGGCCATGGGTGCAGGCAAGGCGGCTGCCAAAGGTATTGACGAATATTTAAGCAAAAAATAATATCCGGATCCTGTTTACTGGGGGATGCGCCTGGATTGTATTTTCACGGATACTTTCAATAATCTGAAAAAAAGGCATTGACATTTCAGATTTCAGGGGTATAATAGAGGCATATTTGAGAACAACGGTGTTCCTTTACAGGGGAGCACCGTTTTTTTGTATCTGACTTCAGATACAATGGATGCGTTCGAACGCCAGATCAGATACATATATTGCATAGCAGGAGGTTGTTCTATGAAAAAATTAGAGATTATTATTAAGCCGGAGAAGCTGGAGAGTTTGAAGAATATTCTGGACGACTGCGAGGCCAGCGGCTTGATGATTACCAATATTATGGGTTATGGTAACCAGAAGGGTTATACGCGTATGTACAGAGGGACAACGTACAATGTCAACCTTTTGCCGAAGGTGAAGGTTGAAACAGTTGTAAGTGACGGTGCAGTTCAGATGATAACAGAGAAGATTACAAAAGAGATCAGTTCAGGCAATATCGGCGATGGTAAAATTTTCATTTATAATATTGAAGATGTTGTTCGTATCCGTACAGGTGAGCGCGGCGAGGACGCAATCTAAACAGCGCAAAAGCACCAATTATTATTATTCTTGACTTTAGCTTTGAAACATTTGAATGTTTTGAGGTTATTGTAAATACATTCTATTTCCCTAAAAAGGCCCTGCTGTATGGCAGGGCCTTCCCCTGGTTTATACTATTGGTGAGATAACAAATCTTTTTTTCTGGGATAAGGCGTTTTGATGTCCGTTAGACCTAAGATATAATCAGTACTGACATTATAAAGTTGTGATAATTTGATTAGCATATTTACCGGAATCTGGCGGGACCCTTTTTCGTATCTACGATATACTTCTCTTTGACAAAACAGATATTCTGCAATTTCAGCTTGAGTTTTATCATGATCTGTTCGTAAATCCTCCAATCGTCTAAAATACATTGCATCACCTCAAGAACATACTACCAAATGGTTACTTTCCGAAATAGATATGCTGCTATATGGTTGCATAAAACGAATTTAACATAACAGATGAAGATGGGAGAAATGTATATGGGAATTATTGATGTTATAGAATACAAAGGGACTCAAGAAACAAAGGTTCGACAGGATATCATAATTTGTCAGCAGTATATTGATTTAGACAGAGATAAAATAGAAAAAATGCTTTTTGCTATGAGGTGTGAAACATTTGGAGTAAAACAGGAATATGATTCTAAAATTAAAGAGTACAGAGAGGCTGCTTTGAATACAAAACAATAGGATGATTTAAGGAGGAATTACGATTCGCAGATTTAAACGATGGATATGCACCTATAGTAAATGAATTTGTCGAGGCAGTGGAAGATGTAGTTGATGATAATGAACTTTCCAGAGCAGAAAAAATAGCTGAATTGACATACGAATTTATATGGTTCAAGGCATAAAATAAGATTGGGATAAATAGCTCACATAAACAATCAATGACTTTACACGATTTTCCTTATCAAGTATAATATATCTGCAATGACATATTTTAGGGAAATAAATGGAGGTTTTACTATGTCAAATATGTTAAACGGCACACTGCCGGACCGCAAAGATATCCCTGTCAATGCCCGCTGGCATATGGAAGATATTTTTGCAGCAAATGATGCTTTCAAAGCAGAACTGGCCAAATTTAAAGAAGATATGGAGAATCTGGCCAGCTATCAGGGACATCTCGGTGATTCACCTGAAACACTCTGTGCCTATCTGTCTGAAAAAGAAAATTTACTTGTCAGATTTGACAGTCTGGCTTGCTATGCGTACCACCGTTCAGACGAAGATACATCCAATCCATATTACCAGGATCTGAAAGGGCAGGTGGATTTTGCAGGCAATCACTTCTATGAGCTTATGGCTTTTGAAGACCCGGAACTTCTGTCGCTGCCGGATGATTATATCCCGCAGGCCCTTGACAACTATCCGCAGCTTGCGCCTTTTGCCCATTACCTGAATAATACATTGAGAATGAAGCCGCACACCCTCTCCAAAGAGCAGGAAGCTTTGATGTCTCTGACAATGGATTTGGACAGCTCACCGCAGTCGATTTACTATATGTTTAACAATGCGGACATCCAGTTTGACAGTGTTACAAGCGCCGATGGCGAAACAGTTGCTGTTACCCACGGCCGCTTTGTGCCGCTTTTGGAAAGCGCAGACCGTGACCTGCGTGAAAAGGTATTCAAATCCTACTATCGTTCCTTTGACCAGTATAAAAATACGGTTGCTGCCATTTTTTCAGCCAATTTGAAAAAGGAACTGTTTTTTACACGCGCCAGACATTATGCCTCATCCATGGAAGCGCATCTGTCATTAAACAATATTCCAACGACGGTTTACGACCAACTGATTGAAGCGGTTCATGATGCATTACCGGAAATGTACCGTTATGTCCGTCTTCGCAAAAAAATGCTTGGTGTGGACGAACTGCATATGTACGATGTTTATACACCACTGGTAAGTGATGAACATCCAACGATTCCTTTTGAAGAAGCCATGGATATCGTTTCACGGGGACTGGCACCGCTTGGTGAAGAATACATCAGGCAATTAAACGAAGGCATGCGCGGCGGCTGGATTGATGTATATGAAAATAAAGGTAAACGTACCGGCGCTTATTCCGGCGGTGACTACGCGCATCATCCTTTTGTTCTCCTGAATTATCAGGGAACGCTGGACAATGTTTTCACCCTGGCCCATGAAATGGGACATTCCCTCCACTCATGGTATGCCAACCATACACATAACTATGCCAATGCCAAATACAGCATCTTTGTGGCAGAAATTGCTTCAACCTGCAATGAAGCCCTGCTGATGCATGACCTGCTGGGCCGTTGTACCGATCCGCATGAAAAACTTTACCTGCTGAACCATTATCTGGACACATTTAAAGGCACATTGTTCAGACAGACGATGTTCGCCGAATTTGAAAAAATTGTCCATGAAAAAGCGGCCGCCGGCGAAACCTTGAATGCACAGGCTCTGTGTAAAATTTATGGTGATTTAAATGCCCTTTACTTTGGTCCGGATATGATCAGTGACCCGGAAATTTCATTGGAATGGGCACGGATTCCGCATTTTTATATGCCATTCTATGTTTACCAGTATGCTACAGGATTTTCTGCAGCCATTGCGCTCAGCAATAAGATCTTGACTGAAGGACCTTCGGCCGTTGACAGCTACATTGCATTTTTAAGCGCAGGCGGCTCGGATTATCCAATTGAAGTTCTGAAAAAAGCAGGCGTCGATATGACGACCAAAGCGCCTGTTGCCAGTGCATTAAAAGTATTTGCTTCAGTCCTTGATGAAATAGAAAAGGTGATTGAAGAATTATAAAAATCAAACTTAAAATGGCTTGAACAAACTTAAATCTGTTCAAGCCATTTTCTATAAGGATTCCATTTTTACCATACAACGTTTCTTGAAAAAGCTGATGCCATAACAAATGATTTCATCATATTCTTCCATGGATTCACCATATCTTCTTTTTCGTATCTGCTGCAAGGCCATCTCACAATACCGCTCCATATCTTTCAGTTGCTTTGAATATTTCAATTCAAGGATAACTGCTCTATGCCGGCGATCATCATAAAGCACGATATCAGATCGTCCATCCCCCTGCTCACGATTAGATTTAACTCTGTATCCGGAACAGGAAAGTATCCTGGCTATAAATGCATGATAAAAATTTTCATTATAATCATAAAAACTGATGGTCTCAAAAAGCAAATTTCCAATCATATCCTGTGCAGCCTGTGCAGCCTTTTCCAACAAAAATTTTGCCAACTGCTGTTTTTCATGAAGATGATCCGGTCCCGAAAACCATCTCTGAACAATCTCTGCAACTAATTCCTTCATTTCCCTGTTGGGAATCATCAATAATTGTTCATTTGTTCCCATACCGTGGGCTTTCCGCTCCGACATACTCAACCGTACCGTCGTAAGATAACCAGTCAATAGCAATTGCGGTTCTGCCTCAGAATCACTCAACAAGGCCCGGCAATGATTCATCACGTCCCATGGACAGTATATATCTGAATTTGCAAAATGATACCCATCATACCACTCCTTCACCTTGTCATAGTGGCTTTCGAGATGATAATACTGCAGCAATTTAAAAACTTCGTCCGGCGTAAATCCAATCATATCACTGAACAACGGCGATGTTATACTATAAACATCAAGATTATTCACCCCGGTAAAAAGGCTTTCCTTCGAAATACGCAGGCATCCCGTAACAACTGCAAAATCAAGGCAGGCATTTGTTTTTAGTGCAGCCTCGAACAGATTCTGCAGCGTAAGGATCATCGGTTCATAATATCCGCATTCTTCAGCTCCGGAAAGAGGCACATCATATTCATCAATCAGCAATACAACCTTTTTGCCAAAATAGGCATACATCATTCGTGTTAATGTTAATAAACTTTTTTTAATCTCTACCGATGAAGCTTCTCCAGCCTTCAAAGCACGAAATATCCGCTGATCATCTTGATCCACGCTTTCGGATTCTAATAGATACGAGTGATTCTTACATATCTCAGCTATGGCATCCGCTAATAATGCAAAAGCTTCATCAAAGGACTCCGACCGAATACCCTTAAATGATACAGTCAATACAGGATACAGACCATCGACTGTCTCTTCAGTAAATCACGTATAAAAAGAATCCAAAAGCAGACAAGAGAATGAAAAATGATAGTAGATTTATTTTATACTTTGAACCCAATCGATGTCGTCGATCTTTGATGTCATTTGGGAACAGACGAAATTTTATAGAATGTTCATTTCTTTTGTTTCGGATTATTGTTATAATGGTGAGTATATGATGAAGTTTTTCAGAAATTGAGGAGAAATAGATATGTCTGAGTTTGTGATGATGGAGAATGTAAAAAAGACTTATCAGATGGGAGAAGTGGAGATTCATGCGGTGGATGGCGTGAATATGGTCATTGAGGAAGGTGAGTTTGCCGTGATCGTGGGGCCAAGCGGAGCCGGCAAGACGACGGTTTTGAATATGCTGGGCGGGATGGACAGTGTGACATCCGGGAAAATTGTGGTCGATGGCAGAGATATCAGCAAATACAGTGGGCGGCAATTGACCCGGTACCGGCGGGATGACATTGGGTTTGTATTTCAGTTTTATAATCTGATACAGAATCTCAATGCGCTGGAGAATGTGGAACTGGCCTTGCAGATCAGCAGGCATCCGCTGGATGCAAAAGAGGTTTTGACGGATGTGGGACTGGGTCCCCGCATGTATAATTTCCCGTCACAGTTATCCGGCGGAGAGCAGCAGCGTGTGGCCATAGCCAGAGCACTGGCCAAGAATCCGAAACTTCTTTTATGTGATGAGCCGACGGGAGCATTGGATTATCAGACGGGTAAGGCGATTTTGAAACTTTTGCAGGATACATGCCGCAAACGGGGAATGACGGTGATCGTGATTACCCATAATCTGGCGATTGCGCCGATGGCAGACAGGGTGATTCAGATTAAAAACGGCCGCGTCAGTGATATGCGCGTGAATGCGCATCCGCAGCCCGTTGAGACGATTGAGTGGTAGGAGACAGCGATGAGAAAGGCAATTGATAAAGATTTTTTCAGGGAGATCAAATATACGCTGAACCGGTATCTGTCCATTCTGTTTATTGTGGCGCTGGGGGTCGCTTTTTTTGCGGGTATCAGGGCTACCAGTCCGGACATGAAGCAGACGCTGGATGTTTATCTGGATCAGACAGGCTATATGGATATCCGGGTGCTCTCGACCCTGGGACTGACCGATGAAGATATGGATGCGCTGGCAGCGATCGAAGGTGTCGCTGCCGTCGAGTCTTCCTATTACTATGATGCCTATGTGATGCGCGGTGAGGAACGGCGGACGCTGCGATTTCTATCGGAGCCGGAAGAAATCAACCGTATGGATATTGTGGATGGGCGGAATATTGAAGCGGATGATGAGTGTGTGGTCGATCAGTTTCTGATTGATAAATTTGATTATCATATTGGTGATGTATTGACGGTTGTTTCGGCTGATGAAGATGCGGATTTGTCGGAGACATTGAGCCGGGATACCTATAAGATTGTCGGTGTGGCGACAAGTTCCAGTTATTTTACAGTTTCCAGAGACAGCACAAGTATTGGCAATGGTGAAACAAATGCGTTCGTTTATTTGAAAAAGGACGTTTTTAAGACCGAAGCTTACAGTGCCGCCTATATTCTTGTGGCGGGAGCGGCGGACGAGATGGCTTATTCTGATGACTATGAAGAAATAGTGGATACGGTGACAGACCGGATCGAAGCCATCAGTGCCGATCGGGAGAAGGCACGGTATGACGGAATCATGGCCGATGCGGAGGATGAATTGAATAAAGCCAGACAGGAACTGGCGGATGCGAAGGCCGATGCGGAATCGGAACTGGCCGATGCCCTGACAAAGATCCAGGATGGAGAACAGGAACTGGCCGATGGCCGTGCCGAATTGGATGCGCAGCGTAGTGATTACGAATCGCAGATTGCCGATGCAAAGGCAAAGATCGCTTCCGGTGAGGCCGAGTTGAATGATGGCGAGAGAACGATCCAAACCAATGAAAAGAAATTAAAAGACGGTCAGGCGCAGATTGAAGAAGGCGAAACAGCTTTGGCGGCTTCACAGAAGGAATTGGAGACGGGACGGGCGGCCTATGAGGACGGATTGTCCCAGGCTCAGGCCGGACAGGAACAGCTGGATGGAGGTTATGCCCAGTTGGCAGCGGCAGCATCGGAGCTGGATACGCAGGAGGCTTCACTGATCGCTCAGAAAAATGAATTGCTGGCACAGATTGAGCAGTTGACGGCGGCGCAGGCGGAGATGACATCTCAGCTTGAGTTACTTTTGGCAATGGAAGAACCGGATGAAGAAACGCTGGCAGCGATTGCGTATTTACAGGCAGCCCTCTCAGAAATGGCCGGTCAGCAATCGCAGGCAGGAGACGGCATGGACCAGTTGAATGCGGGACTGCAGCAAATTGCCGATGGGCGCACGGAGTTAAAAGAACAGCAGCAGGTCCTTGATGAGCAGCAGGCAGTCCTTAAGGCAACCTTTGCACAGTTAGACGAAGCAAAGGCAGAGCTTGAGGCCGGGGAACAGCAGCTTGCAGCCGGCAGGGAAGAATTGTCGGCAAGGAAAAAAGAACTGGAAAGCGGACAGCAGGAACTGAATGCGGCAAAGGCAGAGCTGACGTCCGGCCGGAATGAAATTGCTTCCAGCAAACAGGAATTGTCGGATCAGATGGCGGATGCGGAGGCTGAGTTTGCGGATGCGGAGCGGGAGCTGGCCAAAGGAGAGGCGGAGCTTGCGGATGCCAGGAAAGATTATGATTCCGGCAAGCAGGAGGCGGAGGATAAGATTGCCGATGCCGAGCAGGAAATTGCCGATGCGGAAGAACAGCTTGCCGATATCGATTATCCGGAATGGTATGTGCTGGACAGAAATTCCACACAGGGGTATGTGGAGTATGAACAGAATGCGGAACGCATTGCGGCGATCGGCCGTGTCTTTCCGTTGATTTTCTTCCTGGTGGCAGCACTGATCAGTCTGACGACTATGACCAGAATGGTGGAATCCCAGCGGACACAGATCGGTACATTAAAAGCCCTTGGCTACGGGCGTTGGGATATTGCGAGAAAATACGTGCTGTATGCGTTGTCGGCAAGTGTGATCGGCAGTGTGATCGGTCTTATATTCGGGCAGAAATTTTTGCCGTGGCTGATTATTACGACCTACAAGGTGCTGTATCCGAATCTTCCGGTCGTCATGACGCCGCTCAATTTGTATTATTCGATCCTGTCATCGGCGGCGGCGATCCTCTGTGTGACATTAGCGGCGCTGGCGGCCTGTTATAAGGAATTGATTGCCTCGGCGGCGGATTTGATGCGGCCGGTAGCCCCGAAGGTCGGCAAAAAGATATGGCTGGAGCACATTGGTTTTATATGGAGACGGTTGAAATTTACTTCCAAAGTGGCCCTGAGAAATCTGTTCAGATATAAAAAGCGTTTCTTTATGACCATATTTGGCATCGGCGGATGTACGGCCCTTGTTATTTTTGGTTTTGGTCTGACGGATTCCATCAGCGGCGTTATGGCAAGGCAGTATGAAGAATTATTTCATTATGATCTGACGATCAATCTGGAGGAAAATGCCAATGACGCAGACAGACAGGAGATTTCAGATTACATAGATAGCAGTCAGGATCTGGAGGATTATATTTTTGTCCGATCCAAAAGCCTTGAGATCCAGGGAGAGAAAGCATCCTATCTGGCTTATTTGACGGTGCCGGAGAATGCCGTCAGCTACAGGGATTTTGTTAAATTGCAGGACCGGGTCACAGGGGCGGCCCGCACGCTGGATGATGAAACGGTCATTATTACGGAAAAACTGGCGGATTTATTGAAGGTCAAACCGGGAGATAAAGTGTCCATCAAGGATTTGGATGTAGAGCGGGAGGTAACCGTTGGTGCAGTGACGGAAAACTATATATTAAGTTATATTTATATGACGCCGGCCCTCTATGAGAAAACCTTCGGACAGGCGCCTGAATGGAACGCGGTTCAGGCATTTGCGCCGGATCTGACCGATGAAAAAGCGGAAGTGATCTCAGAGTCCATGATCAGGCTGGATGGCGTGACGGGTACGACAACGACACGCAGTACAAGGCAGAAGTTCGATGATGTTCTTGGCAGTCTGGATGTGATTACCCTGGTCGTCATTGTGGCGGCAGGGATGCTGGCCTTTATCGTTCTGTATAATCTGAATAATATTAATATTACGGAGCGGCGGCGGGAACTGGCCACCATCAAAGTCCTTGGCTTTTACGATCTGGAAGTGGCGGAGTATGTTTACCGGGAAAACATCATGCTGACGCTGATCGGTGTGGTTATCGGCCTGTTCTTTGGTAAATATCTGCATGGTTACATCATTACGACGGTGGAAACGGATATCCTGATGTTCATACGTCAGGCGGAGATTTCAAGCTATATCTGGTCGATTGTTGTCACCTTTGGTTTTTCCATGTTTGTCAATTGGCTGATGTATTACCGATTGAGAAAAATTGACATGGTTGAATCATTGAAATCCGTTGAATAATTGTGAAGTTTACTAAAAAGAACTTGCTTTTTGGGCATAAAATGTTATAATGTGATAGACAATTAAATAATGGGAGAAATATTACAGAAAAAAGAGGTTTAACGATTATGAAAAAGAACTCTGTTACGAAGATTCTTTTAAGTGTAATGGTGCTTTTGGTATCTATTGCATTCTGCGCATGTGGAAGCGATAAGAGTACGAAGTCTTCTGATACTGATAATAGTTCTTCAGAAAAGACAACTGAATCAGCGGGAGCCGCCGGCAGCGAGGCCGCTTCGGATGATTCAGATACTTCCTGCTTTGTCTTTGGTATGACGCAGGAGGTCAGCAGTGTTGACCCGCACAGTAATACGGATGCAGCAACTCGACGTGTCTTATTTAATGTTTTTGAGGGGTTGGTGAAGCCGACTCCTGACGGCGAAATGATTCCGGCCGTTGCCAGTGATTATACGATTTCTGATGATGCAACTGTGTATACATTTACATTGCGAGATGGTATTACTTTCCATGACGGCAACCCGGTCACATGCGAAGATATTAAATATTCATTAGAGAGAAGTGCGGAGATGGATTCAGCCTCCGCACTTTCTGCGATTTCAGATATTACGATTGTGGATGACAAGACGATCCAACTGACACTCTCCGAAGCAAACTCAGAGTTTATCTACAATCTGACGACACCGATCGCAGAGCAGGCCAACGATGCCAGTCAGGCAACGAATCCTGTCGGCACAGGCCCGTTTAAGATCACTGAATTTGCAGAGGGACAGTATCTGAAGCTGGAAAAGTATGACGGCTACTGGCAGACAGATCTGGATTGTATTGATGCGGCTCAGTTTAAGTTCATTTCTGATGCGCAGGCTGCATTCCTTGAACTTCAGGCCGGTACAATTGATGCGCTGGAGCATCTGACCATTGATCAGGTTGAGACATTGAATGAGAATTACTATATTTATGAGACAACAATGTCAATGGTACATGGCCTGTATCTGAACAATCAGTACGGCCCGCTGGCGGATGTGCGTGTCAGACAGGCATTGAACTATGCGGTGGACAGAAATGCGGTGAATGATTTCCTGTTTGGCGGCAAGAGCAAGATTATTGAGACTCATGGTCTGCCTAGAGTTCCGGTATGGTACAATGCGGATACGGAAGGCACTTATACTTATGATGTGGAGAAGGCGAAAGAACTGCTCGCCGAGGCCGGTTATCCGGATGGTTTTGATCTGACGATCACTGTTCCAAGCAATTACTCACAGCATGTGGGAGCGGCAGAGATCATGACAGAGCAGTTGGCGGCAATTGGCGTGAATGTAACGATCGACACTGTTGAATGGAGTACCTGGTTGTCTGATGTTTACCGTAACCGTGAGTATGAGTCAACGGTGATCAGTTTCGATATCACGACTCTTTCACCGGCGACATGGTATAAGCGTTACTATACCACATCCACGAATGACTTTACGAATTTCTCCAATGAGGAGTATGACAGCATTTATGAACAGGCTTTAGCTACGATCGACAATGATGAGAAGCAGGCGCTTTATGGTCAGTTACAGCAGATTCTTGCAGATGAAGCTGCATCTGTATTTATTGAAGACCCGGCGGACTTCATTGCGTTCAGCAACCAGTATACAGGCTATCAGTCTTATGCTGTATCTGCCGTTGATTTATCCTTAGTGAAACCGGCAGAATAAGATGAAATTTAACCCGAATTATTCACAGCAGCGAAGTGAAATCTGCAATTCGGGCGTCAAGCTTGCGTGTGTGGCGGCTGTGAATAATTTGGGTTTAATAATTAACAGATGGTATCCGGCCGCGGCCGGTGCCAGCGGAGGTCATAATGAAATATTTTGTTAAAAAAATCATTACTCTCATTATCACATTGTTATTTATTTCGATATTGACCTTTACCGCTTTTAGTATTATTCCGGGAGATGCCGCCCTTTCAAAACTGGGAGTGGAGGCATCTCCCGAAGCTATTGAACGGCTTCGGGCTGAATATGAACTGGACAAACCGGTGGCAGTCCGTTACATTCATTGGCTTGAGAAAGCAGTACAGGGCGATTTTGGTCAATCCTACAAATACGATACAATGACAGTAACAGAACTTTTGCAGACCAGACTGCCGGTGACGGTCCTTTTGGCTGTGATGTCTTTTATTATTATTATCGTTGTGTCCGTGCCTCTTGGTATGCTGGCTGCGAGGTATGCCGGCAAATGGCTGGATACGGTGATCAACCAGGTGACCCAGGTGACAATGGCGGTGCCGTCCTTCTTTTTGGGAATTATTTTAACCTATCTGTTCGGTCTGGTTTTCAAATTGTTCCAGCCGGGCGCTTTTGTCAGTATGTCGGAGGATTTTGGCGCCTGCGTCCGGTATATGCTTTTCCCGGCATTGGCGGTGGCCCTGCCGAAGATTGCCATGGTTGTGAAATATCTGAGGAATTCGGTTCTTGGAGAAATGAAAAAAGATTATGTGCGGACCGCTTACAGCAAGGGCAATTCCGTCAATCAGGTGCTGTATGGTCATGTTCTGCGGAATGCACTGATACCCGTTATTACGTTTGTGGCCATGGTGGCTGCGGAGATTTTGACGGGCAGCCTTGTCATAGAGCAGGTATTCGGTATACCGGGTATGGGGCGGCTGATGATCACTTCCATCAGTACCCGTGATTATCCTGTGGTTCAGGCGGCTGTGCTGTATATTACATCCATCGTTGTGATTATTAATTTCCTTGTAGATGTGCTGTATCAGTTGGCTGATCCGAGAATAAGGACAGCGTAGGAGAAAATAGATGAAGAAACATAATTACAGCCTGATCATCGGGCTGGTCTTAACGGGGATTATTCTGATTATAACGATTATCGGACAGTTCTGGACGCCTTATGATATTACAGGAATGAACAGTATGCTCAAGAACCAGGCGCCGAGTCTGGCTCATCTGATGGGAACGGACAATTACGGGCGTGATGTGTTCAGCCGGGTCATGAACGGCTGCGGCACCACCTTTTTTGTGGCCCTGTGCACAGTCGGCATCGGCGCGGTCTGCGGTATTATTATTGGTTCACTGACGGGATTTTACGGCGGTATCGTGGATGAGATCGTTATGCGTATCAACGATGTGATCATTTCATTTCCGAGCGTGCTGCTTGTGCTGATATTTATCAGCTTTATCGGAACGGGTAAATATAAAATCATATGGGCCCTCGGTGTTGCGTTTATTCCAAGTTTTGCCCGGATCGTCCGCAGCGAGGTGATCCGGTACAAATCCCAGGAATTTGTCAAGAGCGCGAAGGTCATGGGTGCCGGTAATCTGAGAATTATTTTTGTGCATATTCTGCCAAATACAGTGGTGAGCCTTTTGACAGCGGCTGCCATTGGCTTTAACAATGCGGTTCTGGCCGAGGCCAGCATGAGTTATCTGGGACTTGGCGTACAGCCGCCGGACCCGAGTCTTGGCCGTATGTTGTCGGAGGCTCAGGCACATATTTTCAACGCACCGTGGTACGCGCTTTGGCCGGGTGTTGTGATCGTACTTATTATTCTTGGCTTCAGCCTGATCAGTGAGGGCTTGCGGGCCATGAGCAATTAGGAGGGCCGTATGGATAAGGAATTATTAAAAATAGAAAATCTGACCATCGGTTTTCCGATGAAGGACGGGATGCATACAGTTGTAGACCATATGCATCTGACCATTGACCGGGGTGAGATCGTTGGTATTGTCGGGGAATCCGGTTCCGGCAAGTCCATGACTTCTCTGGCAATCATGGGCCTGTTAAGTCCTGAGGCCAGAGTCCTTGAGGGTGCCATTCGTTTGAATGGCCAGGAGTTATTATCTATGCCACGGAATATGCGCAGGGAGATTCAGGGCAATCATATGTCCATGATTTTTCAGGAGCCGATGACTTCACTGAATCCTGTCATGAAGATCGGTGCACAGGTGGGTGAGATATTAAAACTGCACACGGATCTGGACAAACAGGTCATTCATGAGCGTGTCATTGAGGCACTGGACAGTGTGGGCCTGATGCAGCCGGAACTGCTCGTGGACAAATATCCCCATCAGTTATCAGGAGGTATGCGGCAGCGTGTCATGATCGCCATGGCGATTATCAATCATCCTGATCTGATCATTGCGGATGAACCGACAACGGCGCTGGATGTGACTGTGCAGGCTCAGATTTTAAACCTGCTGAAAAAAATCCATAAAGATACGGGCAGCTCGATTCTGTTCATTTCCCACGACTTAAATGTCATCAAGGAAGTCTGTCAGCGTGTCATTGTTATGTATCGGGGATGCATTGTTGAAGAAGGCGAAGTTTATCAGGTGCTCAGACATCCGAAGCATGCGTATACGAAGAAACTGGTGGCTTCCATGCCCGACGAGGTCAATAAAAATATCAGTTCAGATGTGCTGCTTCGGGTGTCTGATCTGAATGTTTATTATAAAGAAAGCAAGCGGCTGCTGTCAGATAAAAAGGAACGCAAGCATGTCGTTCACAATATGAGTTTTGATGTGTATGAAGGCGAGATCCTGGGCGTCGTTGGTGAGAGCGGCTGCGGCAAGTCGACGCTGGCCAAGACCATTGTCGGTCTGAATACGGAATTTGACGGCCGGATCGAGATGGATGGACTCAAACCGCAGATGGTTTTTCAGGATCCGTTCAGTTCTTTAAATCCAGCGAAAAAAATCGGCTGGATCATGGAGGAACCGTTGAAGCTGAAAGGAATAAAGGATAAGAAGCAGCGCAGGGCACAGGCGGAGCAGATGCTTGAAGATATCGGTCTGGACGCGTCCTATGCGAACCGTTATGCCAGAGAATTAAGCGGCGGGCAGCGGCAGAGGATCAGTATCGGTCTGGCGCTGATGCGGGGCGAACGGTTATCATTGCCGACGAGCCGGTTTCGGCGCTGGATGTGACAGTTCAGTCTCAGATACTGAGTCTGCTGATCAAGCTGCACGACGAGAAAAAACTGACTTATATGTTTATTTCCCATGATTTAAATATCGTCCGTCATATGTGCCATCGCGTCATTGTCATGTATCTGGGTGAGATCGTGGAGATGGCCGATGTGGAGGAACTTTACGATCATCCGTACCATCCGTATACAAGAATGCTCTTTGACAGTATTCTCACGGATGAGGAAAAAGAGGAGACGGACAGCGTGACGGTCAATGAACTGACTGCAATGGGAGGCACAGAGCAGGGCGGATGTCCGTTCTACCGCAGGTGCAGCCGCAGGTGCGATGAATGCACGAAACAGGAGCCGCAGCTTGTGGATGTTGGTAAAAATGGAAGGACCCATCTGGTCAGATGTGAGAGGAACATCAATGAATAGAAATATACGACTGTTAATTGAATATGACGGCAGCAGGTACGACGGGTGGCAGCGCCTTGGCAGGGGCAGCAGCGGTATGACCATACAGGGTAAGATCGAAGAAGTGCTCAGTAAAATGACGGGTGAAACGGTGGAACTGATTGGGGCGGGACGCACCGATGCCGGTGTCCACGCCTATGAGCAGGTGGCCAATTTTCACACGGATTGTCAGATGAAATGCTGGGAGATCAAGTATTATCTGAATCGTTATCTGCCGAGAGATATAGTGGTGACAAGGGTGGATGATGTGCCGGAGCGGTTTCACAGCCGGTATAACGCGAAGGCAAAAAAATATCTGTATCGGATCGCGATCGGGGATGTACCTTGCGTTTTTGACCGGAAATATACTTATTATTGCTTTGACAAACTGGATGTGACGGCCATGAAAAAGGCGGCCGGGTATCTTGTAGGCGAACATGATTTTAAAGCCTTCTGTTCCAATAAGCGGACGAATAAATCGACAGTCCGTGAAATATTTGATATTGATATTTATGCGGATACAAGGGAACTGCAGATTACCGTCTATGGCAATGGCTTTTTATATAATATGGTAAGAATTATTGTCGGCACGCTGATCGAGGTCGGAAAGGGCGAACGGCCGCCGGAAGATATGAAACGGATTCTTGAGAGCCGGGACAGAACTCAGGCTGGCGTAACTGCCAGCGCCCAGGGATTATTTCTCCAGGAAGTGGAATACTAAGCATTCAGCATGGCACGCATGAAATCGTTGATTTTATGCGTGCTTTTTAAACAAATAAAAAAATTTAAAAAATTTATAAAAAGTACTTGCTTTTTCCTGTGACATAGTATATAATTCATTTTGTTAATTGAGATTGACATTGGGCTATCGCCAAATTGGCAAGGCACAGGATTCTGACTCCTGCATTTGAAGGTTCGAGTCCTTCTAGCCCAGCTCTTCAGGTCAGACATCTTGCGATTGTGAGGCGTCTCTTTTTTTTGTAATATAGGAAATTCCGCACAGGATCTCACTGCGGCGGAGAGTTTTTTTTGTTACGCAGGAAGGGAGTTCTGTGAAACATGAGAATACAGTACGGAGGTAGCGGATGTATACACATGATCGAAAGGTAACTTATAGTGAAATTTCATCGGGAGGCTATGCGGATATCGCGCAGATTGCGGATTATTTTCAGGATTGCAGCGTTTTTCAGTCGGATATGCTGGGGGTTGGATTGGACTATTTAGCAAAGGAACAAGTGGCCTGGATTCTGACTTCATGGCAGATCGTGGTCGGGCGTTATCCGAAGTGCGGCGAGCAGATCGCGGTCAGTACATGGCCTTACAACTTTGACCCGATTTTCGGGTATCGTAATTTTTCATTGGAAGATGCGCAGGGACATCGGCTGGCAGTGGCCAATTCCCAGTGGATTCTGGTGAATACGCAGACGGGACATCCAACGAGAATTACGGAGGATATTACCTGCCATTATGACATGGATGAGAAGGCGGATATGCAATATGCGCCGAGAAAAATTGTTTTTAAAGATGTGCAGGAGGCCAGGGACGGTTTTATTGTCCCGCGGGCTTTTATTGACACGAATCAGCATATGAATAATGCCCAGTATATTCGTATGGCGCTGGAGTTTGTCCCGGCGGATTTCCTGGTTCGTCAGGTACGTGTGGAATACCGGAATGCGGCTGTTATGGGAGACAGAATTTATCCATATGTTTTGCATGACGGACAGATGGTTAAAGTCGTGTTGGGCGATGCCCGGAAGAAACCCTATGCTGTTGTCGAGTTTACAGGATCGGATAATGGAGAGAAAAATGATTGAATTAGGTAAAAAACAGATTTTGATAATTAAGAGAATAAAAAGTTTTGGCGTGTACCTTGGTTGTGAGGATGAAGATAACACGATCCTTCTGCCGGTGAAGTATGTGCCGGAGGGAAGCAAAGAGGGCGATCACATTGAAGTATTTGTTTACAGGGATTCCAGTGACCGTCTGATTGCAACGACTCTGGAACCGGCCCTGACGCTTGGGCGGACGGCGGTACTGGAAGTAAAAGAGGTCAGTCCGATCGGCGCTTTTCTGGACTGGGGCCTTGAGAAAGATCTGCTTCTGCCATTTAAGGAACAGACTTACCGCCCGGTGAAAGGACAGAAATGCCTGGTGGCTTTATATATCGATAAGAGCCACCGCCTGTGCGCAACGATGAAAGTTTATGAATATCTCGGCACGGACAGCCCTTATCAGAAAAACGACCATGTCAGCGGTGTGATCTATCAGCTTCATGATAAGTATGGCGCATTTATTGCTGTCGATGGCCGTTATCATGGCCTTGTGCCGGCGAAGAATTTTCATGGCGGGTACCGGTTGGGCGATACGGTTACAGCCAGAGTCGTGAAAGTGCGTGAGGACGGTAAAATGGAGTTGTCACTGGCGGAATCCATTGATATCCAGATGGACAAAGACGCGGATAAGATCATGGAACTTCTGGTCAGCTATGACGGTGTGCTGCCATTTACGGAAAAGGCCAGTCCTGAAGTGATCGAACGGGAATTGGGTATGAGCAAAGCTGCCTTTAAACGGGCGGTTGGCCGCCTGCTGAAACAGGGCAAAATCACGATTCAGGCGGGTAAAATCCGGGGCCTTGAATAAGTTATCAACCGAATTATGAATAAAAAATTATAATTGTTACAAAAATTTTACGTAATTCGGTTGACAAGAAGTCTTATCATTGGTATAATTCTTTTGTAACAAACATGTAACAAATTACAATTTTTATTAACAAACTTGATACGCAGGAAGATAAAGGTTGTAATCATACAATTTTACAGGGAAAGAGGTATGCCAATGGTGAATCATAAATGTAAGAGAGCTGTGTTTGGTATTACCACAGCTCTTGTTTTTTCGGCCTGTACACTGCCGGTTATGGCGGCGCCGACTTATGCCAACACAGATGTGTCGATGTCCGTGGTCAGCAGTGATGAGACCTATGCTGGCGGATTGGATCTGGAAGCCCGGATTATTACGACCGTTGAGCAGGATCAGCGTTCTCCATATGCGAAAAAGGGAATTGCGGTAACGGATGATTATCTGAGCATCCGTACAGAGCCAAAGGACGATGCGGAGGTTGTCGGTAAGCTATACACAGGTTCAGGATGTGATATCCAGGAAGTCAGTGATGGCTGGGCTCATATCGTATCCGGTGAATGTGAAGGGTATGTGAAGGCCAAATATCTGCTGTCAGGAACAGATGCCGAGGCATATGCGGCAGCAAATAATGTTTCTGAATTAGTGGCAAAATCACAGAATGAGGAAATGTTCCTGTATGAAGAACCTTCAGCAGATTCCAAAATCGTTGCAACGGTTTTGTGGGATCAGGAATTGAGTGTACTGGGAGCATCGGAAGATGATCTCTGGGCGAAGGTCAGTATTGGAGATAAGACCGGTTATATTCCGGCTGACTCTATTATCTTAGATGTCAAATATGAAGAAGCGGTTTCGATTGAAGCCGAGAAGGCCGCAAAGGCTGAGGAGACAGAAGCTCCTGAGACAGAGGCGCCGGAGACAGAATCCAAAGAGACAGAGGCTTCTGAGACAGAGGCTCCTGAGACGGAAGCACCTGAAACAGAAGCATCCGTATCCATTGAAGATGTCAATGAGACTGTCTGGGCTACATATTCAGTAAGTATCCGTGCGAAGGCTTCAACAGACGGTGAGAAGTTAGGCGTTCTGATCGGAAGCGACAGCATCACCCGTACAGGTATTTGCGATAACGGCTGGAGCCGTGTGGATTATCATGGGACAGAAGCTTATATCAAGAGCGAGTATCTGACCAAGGATGAACCGGCCGTGCCTGAGGAACCGGAACAAACAGAAGAACCGGAAGCAACACCTGAGACAAAGGAAACGGTTTATGCAACAGCCGGTGTGAATATCCGCGCAAAGGCATCCGCTGATTCAGATGTGATCGGCACACTGATCGCAGGTTACAGCATCACCCGTACATCCAATGAGGATGGCTGGAGCAAGGTTGATTATAACGGCAAGACCGGATACATCAAGAGCGATTATCTGACGACAACGAAGCCTCAGACATCAGCGGGCAATGACAACAATTCGCAGCCTGCTGAGGAAGTAAAGGAAACGGTTTATGCGACAGCCGGTGTGAATATCCGTGCAAAGGCATCTGCTGATTCAGATGTGATCGGCACACTGATCGCAGGTTACAGCATTACCCGTACATCCAATGAGAATGGTTGGAGCAAGGTTGATTATAACGGCAAGACCGGATATATCAAGAGTGATTATCTGACGACAACGAAACCTCAGGCCGCAGAGACAACCAATACAAACAACACGACCAATACATCTTCTTCAGAAAATGCCATCGAAGAAGTGAATGAAACTGTTTACGCGACAGCCGGTGTGAATATCCGCGCGAAAGCCTCTGCTGATTCAGACAGGATCGGATCTCTGGCCGCAGGCAACGGTATCACACGGACCGGTAAAGTCAGCAACGGTTGGAGCCGTGTTGAATTCAGCGGTAAGACAGGTTACATCAAGAGTGATTATCTGACAACTGAGAAGCCGGCCGTAACGACCAGTTCCTCAACAACAGCGACTTCATCATCCTCCAGTTCTTCACTGGGACAGGAAATTGCGGATTTTGCTGTTCAGTATGTCGGTTATCCGTATGTATACGGCGGCAACAGTCTGACAAACGGTGTTGACTGTTCAGGTTTCACACAGCAGGTTTATCTGCACTTTGGTTATTCCATACCGAGACGTGCCAGCATTCAGGGTACAGTCGGTACATCTGTAGCCATCAGTGATCTTCAGCCAGGCGATCTGGTATTCTATGGCGACAGCACAGGTATCGGTCACGTAACCATTTATATTGGCGACGGTCAGGTCGTTCATGCAAGTACACCTTCAAAGGGAATTATCATTTCTGATCTGTACTACAGAACGCCAATGTGCGCAAAACGTATTATCTGATCGAACGATGAAAAGAATAAGCCGTATGGCCTTCTGGAAGAATCCGGGCCATACGGTTTTTTGGTTTGAAGAAACTTTGGAATTTCCTGCCCGGCAGTTTAAAATGAGGCCTGGTCCGGTCCGGATTTGCTGTCGATTTGGTAAAAATGCACAATAATTATGTCGAAACCTGTCGAATATGTCATGGGGAAGAATGAAAAACCGAACAAGTTATCACCAGGTTATCCACCGCCTTAAATATCCGAAAAACCTTAAAATTATAGTTATACACAGACTTATCCACTTTATCCACAGGCCGGTGGATATAATTTCGGTGGATTATTTCATCTTAAGAAACAAATATATGTTTTGTTAAAAACGTAAAATCGTAATAATTTTTTGAAAAAGCTTGACATTTATGTTGCCAAATAATAGTAAAAAATAAAGAAAAAATTCGCAATAAATGAGAATAAACACCGAGAATTATGATTTATTATTTGAAAACTCGATAAATTGACTTGAAAATTCACCTCTTTATGCTATAATAAAGATATAGTTTGGGGAGTTGTAAGACAGTAATACCCTGAATGTTTTCAGAATAAATAGTAAGGAGATGGTTGTATGCGTTACATTATCAGCGGCAGAAATATTACTGTTACGGAGGGGTTGAAAGAAGCGATTTATGACAAGCTGGGGAAACTTGAGAAATATTTCACACCGGATACAGATATTATTGTGACGTTGAGCGTGGAGAAGCAGAGGCAGAAGATCGAGGTGACAGTACCTGTCAAGGGGCATACAATCCGTGCCGAACAGTCCAGTGATGATATGTATGTATCCATTGATCTGGTTGAAGAAATTATCGTTCGTCAGCTTAGAAAATATAAAACGAGAATTGCCAGTCAGCAGCACAGCCGCCAGAATTTCCAGCAGGCTTTTCTGGATATGGAGACAGGCGATGACGAAGAAATCAAGATCGTTCGGAGCAAGAAATTCGCTGTGAAACCGATGGATCCGGAGGAAGCCTGTGTGGAGATGGAGCTCCTGGGACATTCTTTCTTTGTATTCCGCAATGCGCAGACAGACGAAGTGAATGTTGTTTATAAACGGAAAGGCAATACTTACGGATTGATCGAACCGGAAAGATAAGATCAATCACTTTGCAGAAAGAACCCGCAATCGGGTTCTTTCTTTGTATACAGGCATTCAATTGAAAACGGCCGGCGCTTTTATGGTTTTTTTATTTGCAAATGACGGTATATAGTGTTAGAATAAATTCATTGCAGACACAGAACATCAACAGGTTTTAGGATCTGAGAGACAGTAAAATCATATAGGAGAGAACGACATGGGATTATTCAGTAAGATCATGGGTACACATAGCGAAAGAGAACTGAAAAGAGTGTATCCGATCGTTGATAAAATTGAGGCACTGGGGCCGGAGATGGCCAAATTGTCCGATGAGGAATTGAGAGCCAAAACGGACGAGTTCAGGAAGCGTCTGGCAGAGGGGGCAACACTTGATGATCTTCTGGTGGAAGCCTACGCAGTGGTACGTGAGGCCGCGACACGTGTCCTTGGTATGCGTCATTACCGGGTACAGTTGATTGGCGGTATTATTTTGCATCAGGGCCGTATTGCCGAGATGAAAACAGGTGAAGGTAAAACACTGGTTGCCACATTGCCGGCTTATCTGAACGCGCTGGAAGGCAAAGGCGTGCACATCGTTACAGTCAATGATTACCTGGCGAACCGTGACGCGGAATGGATGGGCGCCGTTCATCGTTTCCTGGGTCTGACGGTTGGCGTTATTTTGAACAGTATGACATCTGAAGAACGCCGGGCCGCTTATCAGTGCGATATTACTTATGCCACAAATAACGAACTTGGTTTCGATTATCTGCGTGACAATATGGCTGTTTATGAGAAGCAGCTCGTACAGCGTGACCTGCATTATGCCATCATCGATGAGGTGGATTCCGTATTGATCGATGAGGCGCGTACACCATTGATCATTTCCGGACAGAGCGGCAAATCAACGGCCCTCTACAGCACGTGTGATTATCTTGCCAAGCATATGCAGAAAGGCGAGCGTAAAGGCGAGATCAACAAGATGACCGCCATCATGGGCGAGGAAGTGGAAGAGACCGGAGATTTCATTGTCAATGAGAAGGAGAAGCATGTTGTACTGACAGAGCAGGGCGTCAGGAAAGTGGAGAGTTATTTCCATTTAGGTAATCTGGCCGATGCCGAGAATCTTGAGATCCAGCATGTAATGATCCTTGCCCTGAGGGCCAATTATCTCATGGCCAGGGACAAGAATTATGTGGTGAAGGATGGCGAGGTATTGATCGTTGATGAATTTACGGGACGTATCATGCCGGGACGCCGTTATTCGGACGGTCTTCATCAGGCCATTGAGGCAAAAGAAGGCGTGGACGTGAAGCGTGAGAGCAGGACCCTTGCAACGATCACGCTGCAGAACTTCTTTAATAAATATAAAAAGACAGCCGGTATGACCGGTACGGCCCTCACAGAGGAAAATGAATTCCGTGAGATTTACGGACTGGATGTCATTGAGATACCGCCGAATAAAAAGGTCATCCGTGTGGATCATGATGATCTGGTTTACGGTACACACAGAGAGAAAATCAATGCCATCGTTGAGGAGATCGCTGCTACCCATGCGACGGGCCAGCCGGTACTGGTTGGTACGATCACCATCGAGTGTTCTGAGGAGATCAGCAATCTGATCAGAAAACGCGGCATTAAGCATAATGTTTTGAATGCCAAGTTCCATGAGCAGGAGGCGCAGATCGTTGCAGCTGCCGGTGAGAAGGGAGCCGTTACCATCGCCACCGATATGGCCGGGCGTG